>SKKH01000048.1 GCA_007121555.1 Gemmatimonadota bacterium
GGACGAGGACCAGGCGACGGCGGCGCCGGGAATCTCCTCTCCCTCGGGATCCCGGACCACTGCGGTGAGCTGCATGGTCTCGTCGATCCGGAGCTGTGAGTCCGGCGCGGTCACGTCGATGGAGGCCACGGTGGGACCCGTGGGGCTGTCACTGCATCCCACCAGGAGGAGGGCCGCCAACACGGTGATGACAACACCCTTCCGTCGACGCTTCCTGGGCCCGAGGGAAGGGAGCGGACGGCGAGTTGGAGGCTTGGGCATGGTGAGTTGGACTGAGGTGGAGGCGACCCGGGGGTCGGGTCTCCCGCTGTTGACCGGCTTTGACATCTTCCCCGAACTTCATGGCAGGGAGGAACCGACTGGTCGATAGGCTCGAGGCCCGTCGAAAACTCTAGTACAGATTATCGGTCCCGACGGTCCCCGAACAGGAACGGGTGCAGCGCCATGTCAGGAGAGATCACGATCCCGGAGGGGGTGATTCCGGTGGTGGCCGCAGTCACTCAACGCGATGGACGCTTTCTGGTGGCGTGCCGGGAGGCCACGTCCCGTCACGGGGGGCTCTGGGAATTTCCAGGGGGGAAGCTCCTTCGCGGCGAGGGGGTGGTGGAGGGATTGGCTCGGGAACTCGACGAGGAGCTGGCGGTGACGGTGGAGCGGGTGGGGGAACTCCGGTTCCGGACGCGGGATCCGGGTTCTCTCTACCTGATCTTCTTCTTCGACGTCTGGATCCGGGGAGAGCCCCGGGCACTGGAGCACCAGGCCCTGGCCTGGCATTCCCCCAGCGAACTCCGGAACCTGCCCCTGGCCCCCTCCGACGCCCGATTCGTGAACGAGGTGCTCCCCGCCTCCGGTCCGATCAGTCCCCCTCGACCCGAATGAGTTCGTAGGGGAGGTCGGACTCGATCCAATCGCCCTCCCGGTCCAGCAGGCGGAGGGTGTCGACGGAGAGTCGGGCCATGTACGCACGTGGAGGACCATCCGGAGCACCCTCCAGCCGAAGCACCGGAGCTTCGGGCCGGGCTTCCAGGACCCCCGGCTCCTCTCCCCATCGTCCCACTGTTGTGAAGGTGGCGTCCTCCCCGTCCACGGCCTCCAGGTAGGTCTCTCTCAGGACGTAGAGTCGGACCCCCGGAACGAGGGTCAGCTTGGTACGAATGCCCGGACAGCTGGCGCAGGGAAGGGTCCCCTGGAAGAAGAGAGCATCGGGGTGGACGTCGGTCTCCAGCTCCGTGACCAGCGTTTCGTATCCCAGATCGGAATGATCCGTGACCGTTCCCGGATCCTCGCCCGGGGGGTCCGCCCATGCCTGGGCGGTGGCCCGATCGGGGGAGCCGCCCAGGGGCACCCCGTCGGCATCCTGGGCCACGTCGCCGCCGCCGGACGCCGCATCGCATCCGCCCAGGAGGAGGGCTGCGCTCAGGAGAGCTGGAACGAGTCGAATCATGGGGCGCCGGAGGGTGGTCGGTGCAGCCGAAGGGTCGGTTGAAGAGGGGAAAGGAAGCGCGAACGAATCCTTCCCCTACTCAGAATAGAACACCCCGCCCCGGGAGAGAAGAGGGATCGGAGGTGGTAGGACTTCCGCCCGCGAATCTCTGACTCACCACACTAGATCACCATGAGGAGCATGATCAGCCCCAGCGCTCCCACCAGGAGGACCATCATCACGGTCATGGACACCCTGAAGGTGGTGGAGGAGGTCTCGCCGGGGCTCGAGATGGGCACCGGCTCGGCTCCGGACAGGGCCCGAATCCATCGGACGGGATCGATCCCGGCCCGGGCCACGGTGCCCGCGGCCCCCCACGACGCCCCCTCCCACCACTTGAAGAACCGTTCCACCGGCACCACGGTGGCGTTCCACGCCCGCTCGGCGGAGACTCGATAGAACCAGTCGGTGTCGAGCTGGATCTTGGGTTTGGGCTTCAGATAGGCCACGATGGCGAAGAAGGCCAGGGCGGTGAAGAGGAGGAGCTGGAAGCCCTTCTTCAGATTCTTCAGTTCATAGGGATCGAAGTCCACCACGCCACCGGGGAGGATGGCGTAGAGGGGGTCGGGCCAGATCCCCAGGATCACGTTCAGGGCGGCTCCGATTCCCATGGCGGCGTACATGTTCCACGGGATGGCGACCGTCTTCACCGGCTCCTTGGGCGCGTCGCCGAACCAGGTGAAGTAGGGCAGCTTGAGCCCCACCGAGAGGAAGGTACCCACCGAGGCCAGGTGGAGGAGGAGCACCACGGTGGGCGTACTGGCGTACTCGGCGGCGCTGATGGTCATGGGCTTCGAGATGAAGCCCGAGAAGAAGGGCGCCGATGAGATGGAGAGGGCGGCCACCATATAGAACCAGAAGGTGGCCGGAATCTGCCGCATGAGCCCGCCCAGCTCGGTCATCTTGCTCCGGCCCGTGGCGTAGATCACCGCCCCGGTGGCCATGAAGAGGAGTCCCTTGTAGAGGATGTGGGTGTAGGCGTGGGAGGTGGCGCCCTGGAGCGCCAGCTCGGTGCCGATCCCGATGCCGGTCACCATGAACCCGACCTGGCTCACGATGTGGTAGGCCAGGACCCGCCGGATGTCGTTGGAGAGGATCGCGTAGGTGACGCCCCAGAGGGCCATCAGGAGACCGGCCCAGATCAGGACCTCCCATCCCAGGTAGCCCCGGGCCAGGGTGTAGACCGCCGTCTTCGTGGTGAAGGCCGAGAGGAAGACGCTCCCGGTGATGGTTCCCCGGGGGTAGGCGTCGGCGATCCACGCGTGGAAGGGGACCACGGCGGCGTTCACGGCGAACCCGCCCAGGATCAGCCAGGTGGCCGCACTGGGCTCGAACGCCGTGAAGGCGATGGAGCCGGTCTGGGAGATGTGCCAGAGGGCTCCCCCCATGAGGAGGCTCCCCCCGAGGAGGTGGACGAAGAGGTAGCGCATCGCCGAGGCGTACGACTCCTCCGTGCGCCGGGCCCAGACCAGGTAGGCCGAGGCGAAGGCCATGATCTCCCAGAAGAAGAACAGGGTGAAGAGATCCCCTGCGAAGACCGCCCCGAGTCCGCTTCCCGCGTAGAGGAGGGCGCTGACCTGCTGTCCCGTGTCCCGGAGGTGGAGCGCATACACCCCCGCCACCAGCGCCACCAGGGCGAAGATCCAGCCGAAGACCAGGGCCAGGGTGTCCACATACAGGGGGACCAGTTCGAAGGTGGCGAAGCTCCAGGTGGCCTGATCGCCGCTCTCGAGCCCCCCAAGGTGAAGCAGCGCCAGCACCGGGGGCACGAGGAAGGCCCAGGCCCGGGCGTTGCGGGGCACGAGGGGCAGGAGGAGCGCCCCGAGAATGAGGATGAGACCCGGAGGGAGGAGTCCGAACATGGCTCAGCCCTCCCCGGAAGACGAGGGGGTCCGATGGGCGTCCGCGTCGGGTCGGGCGGCCGGGGTCTGGGTGGACCAGTCCCCCTCGGTATCCGTCTCCGAATAGAAGTCCTCGGGACGGTCCAGGACCGGGCTCACGAGTCCCTTGGCCAGGTACGAGAGGAGGAGGCAGCCCAGGAGGCCGAAAATGGCGAAGAAGAGGGCGAAGTCCCAGATGTAGACCGGAGCCGTGTCGCCCAGAAAGCCCAGGATCACCGAGCCCAGCAGGCCCGCGCCGAAGAGGAGTCGCCAGTGTCTGGTCTGCATCAGCCGCCTCCGGAGAAGGAGACTCCGGTCACCGACTCCACGATGGCTTCGGCCACGGAGAAGAAGCCGAAGATCCCATCGGGGTGGATTCCGAGGAGGAGCGAGAGGAGCATGGTCACCACGATGGGGCCCACCATGAAGATCGAGGCCTCGCCGAAGCGGGGGTGCTCCTCGGAGCTCCGGAAGAAGGCCCGGGTCACGATGGGCACGAGGTAGGCCGCGTTGAGGAGTCCGCTCACGAGGAGCACTCCCAGGAAGATGAGGAGTTCGGCGTCCACCGATCCGGCCGCCAGGTACCACTTGGATACGAAGCCCCCGACCAGGGGCACGCCGGCCAGCCCCACCGCCCCCACACCGAAGGCGGCCATGGTGATGGGCATCTGGCGTCCGATGCCGTCGAGCTGGCTCACCTTCTTCTTCCCGGTGTGGATGTAGATGGCCCCGGCGCAGAAGAAGAGGGTGATCTTCATGGCGGCGTGGGTCACCATGTGGAAGGCCGCCCCCAGCATGGCCTGGGGCACGAGAAGTGCGATCCCCAGGACGATGTAGGAGAGGTGGCCCACGGTGGAGTAGGCCAGCCGGGCCTTCAGGTCGTCCTTTGTCATGGCGATGAGCGAGGCCAGCACGATGGTGGCGCCCGCGAAGGTGGCCAGGACGATGGCGGCGCCCATGTCCCCGAAGAGTTCGGGGCCGAAGACGTATCCCACCAGCCGCACGAAGCCGAACACACCGGCCTTCACCACCGCCACTGCATGGAGGAGCGCCGAGACCGGAGTGGGCGCGATCATGGCGTTGGGCAGCCACGACTGGAGGGGCATCACACCGGCCTTCACCCCGAAGCCGATGGCGAAGAGGATGAAGATGGTCCAGAGCATGGGAGCTCCGGCCCCGGCGTCCAGGAATCCACCGGGCACGAAGTCCAGGGTGCCGGTGACCCCGTAGATCAGGGCGATCCCACCCACCAGGGCGATGCCCGCCGTGATGGCGTAGACCAGGTACTGTCGACCGATCCGGTAGGCCTTCTCCGAGCCTGCGTGGATGACCAGGGGATACGTGGCCACCGAGAGGATTTCGTAGAAGAGTACGAAGGTCAGGAGGTTCGCCGAAAAACAGATCCCGATCGTGGCCGAGAGACAGACGGCCAGCATGCTGAAGAACCGGCTCTGCTTCCGTTCCTTCCCCCCGCGCATGTACCCGATGGCGTAGAACGAGGTGAGGATCCACAGGAAGGAGGCCGACATGGCGAAGAGGAGTCCCGCCGGATCCACCCGGAGGGCCAACTCGATGCCGGGGGCGATCTCCAGCAGTTCCACCCCGTAGCGCTGTCCCGCCAGGACACCGGGGATCATGCTGGCCACGAGCCCGAACTTCAGGATCGAGGCCAGGATGGTCCACGTCTCCCTCAGATTCCGGTTGCGCTCGCCGGTGAGAGGAATGGCCACCGCCGCCAAGGCGGAGACCAGGATGGCGAGAAGTGGGGCCCAGTTCAGGAGCTGATCCATATCTCAGCCTCCCAGCGGGGCCACGACGCGCTCCAGGAGCGCGCTGATGATCACGAAGTTGAACACACCCACCAGGATGACTCCAGCGGCCAGGATGGCGATGGGGATGAACATGGAGGCCGGTGGATCGCCCTGGGGATGGTCCGGTGTCGTCTCGTCCTTCTCCCCGCCTTCCTCCCTGGAGGTCTCGGCCGGATCCTCACCCGGGTCCCGGAAGATCATCTCGGTCACCCGGAAGAAGTAGACGGCGGAGAGGAGGGACGACACGATGATCACGGCGAACCAGATCCAGGCCCCCGCCTCCACCGCTCCCAGCAGGAGGTAGAACTTCGAGAAGAATCCGGCGGTGGGCGGAATTCCCACCATGCCGAGGATTCCGATCACGAAGGCGTACATGGTCCAGGGCATGGAACGTCCCAGCCCCTTCATGTCCGGGATCCGGGTCACACCGGTCCGGAGCCGAACGGCCCCTCCGATGAGGAAGAGCAGGCCCTTCATCAGCGCGTGGTTCACGATGTGGAGCAGGCCGCCGATGAGGCCGATGGGGTTGGCCAGCCCGATTCCGAGGCCCACATAGGCGATCTGTCCCACCGAGGAGTAGGCCAGCATTCGCCGATAGTCATGCTGGGCGATGGCCAGGATCGAGCCGTACAGAATCCCGGCCGCCGAAAGCCAGCCAATGGTAGCCGTGATGGGCAGGGTCTCGGTGAAGAAGCCCGGCGGAAAGACGTCGAGAAAGAGCCGGATGATGGCGTACGCCGACACCTTCGTCATGATGGGGGCAATGAGCCCCGCCGCCACGGTAGGCGCGTTGTGGTAGACGTCGGGCATCCAGAAGTGCATGGGGAAGAGGGCCATCTTCAGGGCCAGCCCCACGACCATGAGGGCCGCCGCCGTCATGACCGCCCGGTTCTCCATGAGCTCGGGAAGGAGCCCGGAGAGGTCCGCCATGTTCAGCGTTCCCGCCGAGAAATAGAGGAAGCCGACGCCCAGCAGGTAGAATCCGCCCCCCGCCGCGCCGATGAGGAGATACCTCAGGGTGGCGAAGGGCCCTCCCCTCTCTCCGATGGCCAGGAGCGCGTAGGCGGCCAGGGCGGCGATCTCGAGGAAGACGTAGAGGTTGAAGACGTCTCCCGTGAGGGTCATCCCGGCGAGCCCCGCGATGAGCAGCGCCATGGAGGGGTAGGCGAAGGTGGCCTTCCCCGGCGACTCGAAGTGGAGGGACCGGGGAGCGTAGATGAACACCACCACACCGATGAAGGTGATGAGGGTGGTCATGTAGGCCGCGAGGTGATCGAGGACGAACTCGATCCCGATGGGGGGAATCCAGCCGCCCATGGCGTATCGGATGGCCTGTCCCGAGGAGACGACCTCCACGAGTCCCAGAACCGAGACCAGGAAGGAGGCCCCCGCGCCCATGAGGGCCAGGAAATAGCCCGCTCGCTGACTCTTCAGCCCCGCCAGGAGGCTGAGAAGTGCTGCGAGGAGGAGTAGGGTCGGGATCAGGGCGGGAATCTGGCTCACCCCGATTCCCTCATGCGCCTGAGGATCACCTCTTCATCGAGGCTGCCGTATCGTTTGTAGGTCAGGAGAAGAAGGGCGAGGGCTACCCCCGTGATGGCCACACCGACCACGATGGCGGTGAGGACGATGACCTGGGGGAGGGGGTTCATATACTGCGTGGGCTCCGTGCCCAGCTCCTCCAGATAGACGGGAATCGTGGCCCCGCTCTTGTTGGCCCCCTGGATGAAAAAGAGGTAGATGGAGGTCTGGAAGATCGTCATCCCGATGATCTTCTTCAGGAGGTTCCGCTTCATCGTCATGCCGTACAGCCCGATCCCCATGAGTACGGCGATGAGGATGTAGGGGTAGCGACCCGCGAAGAATTCAATGGTCACCGGCTTCCTCCCACTCGCGCTCTCGTCACTGCACCTCTCCCGTTCACGCCGTGCCTCCGGTCGTCAGCGCATCATAGATCGCCACCAGCGCCCCCCAGACCAGAAACCCTATGAAGACCTCGGCGAAGAAGATTCCCCAGTACCTGAGCTCCACCCCATCGACCCCCGGAACGGCATAGCCGTACTCCAGGAAGTTCCCGCCGAAGACCACCGACATGAAGCCGAGGATGGTGAAGGCCAGCGCGCCGAAACCAGCCAGATAGAGACCGGCCGATTGGGGGAAGCGTTCGAAGGACTCCTCCCCCTGGGCGATCCGGAGGAGGATGATGGAGGCCGCCAGCATGACGCCGCCCTGGAAGCCCCCACCCGGATCGTAGTGGCCATGGGTCACCACATAGAGGGCGAAGATCTGGATCAGGGGCACGATGGCCCTGGAAACCACGTCCAGGAAGGTGGACTCGTATCGACTGGTCATCCCCGTGCCCCCTGCTCCGGCGGCTCCGGATCCCCGTCCCCGATCCCCTCGTCGGTCCCGTATCCTTGAGCCAGAGGGCCTTCGTCGTCGCGTCTGCGAAGAAGGATCAGGAGGCAGGAGAGGGCGGCGGCCACCACCACGATGGCCTCGCCGAAGGTGTCGAAGCCCCGGTAGTCGGCCAGGACGGCCGTGACCATGTTCGGGGTGTTCGAGTCCTCCAGCGCATTCTCGATGTAGTAGACCGAGACGTGGGTCGAAGCGGGGGACTGGGGATCACCTCTGAGGGGCAGATCCCGGGTGGCCCACATGATGAACCCGGCCATGATCGCGATGAGCACCACTCCCATGAGGCGCATCAGTGCTCCTCCTTCCGTCCGACGAAGCGGAGTGTCACCAGGAGAAAGATCCCTGTGATGGCCGCTCCCAGCGCCGCCTCGGTGAGGGCCACGTCAGGGGCTCCCAGTTCGGCGAAGAGGAGGGCCATGAGGAAGCTGTAACCCGTCAGGATCCCCACGGCCGCCAGGAGATCGGACACCTCGAGGGCCAGGACGGCGAACATGATGAGAACCAGCATGAGCCAGAAGTCGATCTGCCAGGTCATGAGGCGCCTCCGGCGGTAGACGGGGAGTCTTCGATCTCGTCCGACTTTCCGGACCGGGCACCGGCCCGGTCCACGGGAAGCACCCAGATGTCCGCGCCGGCCCGAAGGGCGGCTCGGGTCAAGGTGTGGATTCCCGTAGGATTGGTAATGGCGATGAAGAGGGTGACGAGGAAGAGCTTCCCACTCTCCAGGCCGAGACCGTGGTGAAGAGCGAGTCCAATGAGGAGGAGGAAGGATCCCAGGGTCTCGGACTTCCCCACCGCGTGGGCCCGGGAGAAGAAGTCGGGCAACCGGATGATTCCCACTGCGCTCACCAGGAGGAAGAACGCGCCGCCCAGGAGAAAGGGCATGGAGACCCAGTCCATGATCGTCATGGCGTATTGTCTCCAAAGGGAGGGGTTCCTCCGGGAGCCGAGTCGACTCCGCCCTCGCGTGCGGTGGCTTCCTCGGCCAGCCGCTTGTCATCGGTGTCCAGGTCCAGGTACTTCGCCACGGCCACGACGCCGATGAAGTTCAGAATCGCGTACGTGATGGCCAGGTCCAGAAAGCCGGAGACCCGACCGAAGATGAAGCCGAAGAGGGCAAGGAGGAGGACGGCGTAGGTGCCGATGGCCCCGACGCCCAGCAGCCGGTCGTAGATGGTGGGCCCCACCACGACGCGGTAGAAGCTGATGGCGATCAGGAGGCAGATGAAGATCGCCAGTACGGTGAAGACCTCGGTCACAGGAGACCTTCCTCGACGTTGGATGGCACGTGCGAGAAGGAGCTGTACCAGGAGACCCGGGGTGGAGGCTGGTCCGCTTCACCGAAGATCGGGCCCACTGCGTTCTGGAGTCCGGAGCCGGTCACTGCGCCCGCCGAGGCCGGGTGGATGGCGTGAACCAGATACCGGTCCTCCTCCAGGTCCACGGTGATGGTTCCCGGAGTCAGCGTCATGGAGTTGGCCACCAGCACCCGGGAGACGGGGTTTTCGTGAGTGGTGCGGAAGACCATGAGCTGCGGCCGGATCGGCATGCGGGGGTGGAGGATCATGATCGCCACTTCCACGTTCGCCTTGAGGACGTTCCAGATCAGCCAGACCAGATACCGCACCAGGTGGACGGTGGACCGGAGGCGATCGGCCAGTCCCCATCGCCGCCGATCGGTGGATCCGGCGAAGGGACGCTCGGGGTTCGCGACCAGAACGATGGCGATGGAGGCCGCCATGAAGATGAAGTACTGCAGTCCGATCCGCCCCGAGAGGATGAACCAGAACACCGAAAGGATCACGATGAGGGCGACGGTCCGCCCTGCTCCACCGGACCGTGCCGGTGACGCTACCTTCCCACCCGAGGATGGAGGGTCCGTAGAATCGTGTCTCTGGTTGGTGGCCATCGTCGTCCCTGTTCGACTCGGTCTCGGACCGCGACCCTACCGGCTCTTCGCGGGAGGGCGAACGAATGCCCTGCCCACCGAAGATTCGGAGGGGTCACGATGTGGAACCCCAGGAAATTGAAGACCTGCAATCTGTACTCGGGGCGCGGCCCTGGCAACCGTCACCGCCGGCTCCGGCCACGCCGCCTCACCCCGGATCCCCCGGAGTGTTCCCGTGGGATCAGCCCTGGAGAATCTCCCGGGCTCGGTCGGCCACGGCCTCGGCGGTGATCCCCAGATTCTGGTAGATCGTCGCGCCCGGAGCCGAGGCACCGAATCGGTCGATCCCCACTACGGCGCCTCCAGTCCCGACCCATCGCTCCCAGCCCAGGGGGGTGCCGGCCTCCACCGCGACGCGCGCCCCGATGGTCGGAGGGAGCACCTCTTCCCGGTAACTCCGGGACTGGCGCTGGAAGAGATACCACGAGGGGAGGCTCACGACCCGGGTCGGAGTGCCCTCTCCTTCCAGGGAATCGGCCGCCGCCAGGGCCAACTGGAGCTCGGAGCCCGAGCCGATGAGGATGACCCGTGGGGATCCTCCTTCAGCCTCCCGGAAGATGTAGCCACCCCGTTCCACAGCGGTGGGATCAGGGGTACGGCTTCGGTCCAGTGCCGGCACGCCCTGGCGAGTCAACGAGAGGAAGGAGGGCCCCTCCGTCCTCTCCACGGCCAACCTCCAGGCCTCGACGGTCTCCATGGCGTCGGCGGGTCGGAGGTCCATGAGGTTCGGGATGGCCCGGAGCGCCAGGAGGTGCTCCACCGGCTGATGGGTCGGTCCATCCTCTCCAAGACCGATGGAGTCGTGGGTGAACACGTAGGTCACCGGCACGCCCATGAGGCTGGCCAGGCGGATGGCGGGGCGCATGTAGTCGGAAAAGATCAGGAAGGTGCCTCCATAGACCCGGACTCCGCCATGGAGAGCCATCCCGTTCAGGATTCCGCCCATGGCGTGCTCCCGAACCCCGAAGTGCAGATTGCGCCCGTCCGGGGTTGGAGGGAGGAGGGAGGCTGCCCCCTTGATCTCCGTCTTGTTCGACGGACCCAGATCCGCGGATCCGCCGAGGAGGTTCGGTACCGCCTCGGCGATCCCCTGGATCACCTTCCCCGAGGTGGCCCGAGTGGCCTCCTTTCCGGTCCAGTCGGAGAGGTCCGGGAGTCCCGCCTCCCAACCGTCCGGAAGGTCGCCGTCCAGATAGGCTTCCAGCTCTTCGGCCAAGTCGGGGTGAGCCTCGCGGTAGGTGTCGAAGGCCTCGGTCCACTCCTCCTCCAGCGCTGCCCCCCGGTCCCCGGCCCGGCTCCACTCCTTCCGGGCCGTCTCGGCAACCCAGAAGGGTTCCTGGCTCGGGTAGCCCAGGTTCTCCTTGGTGAGTCGAATCTCAGCCTCGCCCAGAGGGGCGCCGTGGGCTGCGGCCTTCCCGGCCATGTTTGGGCTGCCCCAGCCGATGGTGGTACGGAGGGCGATGAGGGAGGGCTGTCCCGCCGCGGCCCGGGCCTCCGTGAAGGCTCGGTGGAGTCCAGGGAGATCGTTGCCGTCGTCCACCTGCTGGACATGCCATCCGTAGCTTTCGAACCGCTGGAGCTGACGGGTGGAGGAGGCCAGGTCGGTGGAGCCCTCGATGGTGATCTCATTGTCGTCGAAGACCCAGATGAGCTTCCCGAGGCCCTGGTGGCCCGCCAGTTCGGCAGCCTCGTGGGAGATGCCCTCCATGAGGTCGCCGTCTGAGCAGAAAGCGTAGGTGAAGTGATCCACCACGGCGTGACCCGGCCGGTTGAACCGATGGGCCAGCCATCGCTCGGCCAGCGCCATTCCCACCGAGTTGGCCACCCCCTGGCCCAGCGGGCCGGTGGTGGTCTCGACGCCGGGGGGCTCGTGGTACTCGGGGTGCCCCGCCGTCCGGCTTCCCCACTGCCGGAAGTCCTTCAGCTCCTCCAGGGAGAGATCGTACCCGGTGAGGTGGAGCAGGGAGTAGAGGAGCATGGAGGCGTGACCCACCGAGAGGACGAACCGGTCCCGGTCCACCCACCCCGGGTTCGCCGGGTTGTGTCGGAGGTGATGTCTCCAGAGGAGATACCCCGCCGGGGCGAGCGCCATGGGGGTTCCCGGGTGTCCCGAATTCGCCGCCTGCACCGCGTCCATGGAGAGGACCCGAACGGCGTCGATGGCCAGGCGTAGGGTCTCGTCGTCGGGAAGCTGGAGCGGGGCCTCGGAGGGAATCAACACGCGGGATATATCGGTCATGGGTGGGGTTCTCGGGTGCGAAGGAGTAGGACTTGGCGGGGGCGCTTCCGTCTGCGGGAGTCGGCGTCTCCTCAACCCACCACCAGGTTGAGGAGTCGGTCGGGCACGTAGATGACCCTCCGGAGCTCACCGTCGTCGAGGTGGCGGGCCACATTGGGCTCCGCCCGGGCCAGGGCCAGCGCATCGTCCTCGGCCGCCCCGGTCGGGAGCTCCACCGTGCCCCGCAGCTTCCCGTTGACCTGAACTGCCAGGGTCACCCGGTCTTCCTGGGTCTTGACCGGATCGAAATCCGGCCAGTTGGCGCCCTCGAAGATGCTCTCGTCGTGGCCCAGTCGGGCCCAGAGCTCCTCCGCGATGTGGGGACAGAAGGGGGCCAGGAGGGGGATCAGGGGCTCCACCTCACCTCGGCGGGCCCTGCGCCCCTCGGCTCGGACCACGTTCAGGTATTCCATCATGGCGGCGATGGAGGTGTTGTATCCCAGCTCGGGGACCTGTGCCGTGACCTGTTCGATGGTCTGGTGCAGCTTCCGCTCCACATCGGGGTCCGGGTCGTCGCCATCCAGATCCGCCACTGGCACCACAGTGTCCCACAGGCGCTTCAGGAAGCCGAAGGGACCCTGGATTCCCGAGTCCCGGTAATCGCCGCCCTCCTCGAAGGGGCCCAGGAACATGAGGTAGAGCCGGAAGGTGTCGGCCCCGTACTCCTCGATGATGGGATCGGGGACGACCACGTTCCCCTTGGACTTCGACATCTTGGATCCTTCCCGGATGATGAGTCCGTGGGCCCGGAAGCGGGTGAAGGGTTCTTCGAAGTCCAAATGCCCCAGATCCTTCAGGGCCATGGTGATGAAGCGGGAGTAGAGGAGGTGGAGTACGGCGTGCTCGTTCCCACCGATGTAACAGTCCACCGGGAGCCAGGAGCGGGTGATCTCCGGGTCGAAGGCCACGTCGTCCAGGTCGGTGGAGGGATACCGGAGGAAGTACCAGGCCGAATCGAGGAAGGTGTCCGAAACGTCGGTCTCCCGTCGGGCGTCGGAGCCGCATTCGGGGCACTCGGTCTCGTACCATTCCCGGACCCGGGCCAGTGGGCTCACCCCGGAGTCGTCGGGCTTGAAGTCTTCGACCCGGGGCAGGACCACTGGGAGCTGATCCTCTGGAACCGGGACCGCGCCGCACCGATCACAGTAGACGATGGGGATGGGGGGACCCCAGTAGCGCTGCCGGGAGATGCACCAGTCGTGGAGGCGGTAGTTGACCCGCGCCACCGCGAGATCCTTCTCCTCGAGCCAGGCGGTGATCTTCGCCTTCCCCACCTCCACCTCCATCCCGTCGAAGTCCCCGGAGTTCACGAGTCGCCCCGGCCCGGTGTAGGCTTCATCCAGGGGGGTGTCCGCCTGGTGCTCCGGGCCGGCCACCACTCTGGGGACCGGAAGCTCGAAGGTCCGGGCGAACTGGAAGTCCCGCTCATCGTGCCCGGGCACCGCCATGATGGCCCCCGTCCCGTATTCCATCAGGACGTAGTCCGCCACCCATACGGGGATCTCCTCGCCCGTGGCAGGATTGCGGCAGTAGCCTCCGGTGAACACGCCGGTCTTCTCCTTCTCCTCCTTCTTCCGAGCCACCAGATCCATCCGTGCGGCCTTCTCCCGGTAGCTCTGCACCGCCTCGCGCTGCTCCGAGGTGGTGAGGGCATCCACCAGGGGGTGCTCAGGGGCCAGAACCATGTAGGTGGCCCCGAAGATCGTATCGGGTCGGGTGGTGAAGACCTCGAGGAGCAGGTGGCCTTCCCGGGTCTTCCCCTCTCCCGATTCGGAGACGCTCTCCAGGAGGTCGGAGGTGGGCTCGACGCCCAGGACCGGGAAGCGGAGAAGGGCGCCCTCGCTTCGACCGATCCAGTTCCTCTGCGCCTTCTTCGTGGTCTCGGACCAATCCAGGGTCTCCAGGTTGTCCAGGAGACGCTGGGCGTAATCGGTGATCCTGAAGAACCACTGGGCGATCCGCCGCTGCTCCACCGCCGAGTCACACCGTTCGCAGAGCCCGCTCACCACCTGTTCGTTGGCCAGGACGGTCATGCAGGAGGGACACCAGTTCACCGGTGCTTCCTTCCGCTCGGCCAGCCCTCCCTTGTAGAGCTGGAGGAAGAGCCACTGGGTCCACCGGTAGTAGTCCGGGTGGGTGGTGTCCAGCGTGTGGGCCCAGTCGAACATCCCCCCGATGCGCCGAAGCTGCCGGGTGAAGTTGGCCACATTGGCCGGAATGAGCTCCATGGGATGGGTGCCCACCTTCAGCGCGAAGTTCTCGGAGTGGATTCCGAAGGCATCGAACCCGATGGGCTCGAAGACCTGGTGACCCTGAAGCTGCTGAAACCGCCCGTGGACGTCGGCGCCGGTGAAGGCGTAGATGTTCCCCACATGCAGCCCCTCGGCCGATGGATAGGGAAACATCATGAGGTTGTAGAAGGGCCGCTCGGGCGAACGGAGCTCATCCGTGGAGTAGGCGTTCGTGCCCCGGGCCTCCCATCGGGCCTGCCACCGGGTCTCCACGGCGGAGGGGTCGTACCACTCGGATCTATCGTCTGGCATGGATCGGGCCTTGTCGTCTGGCAGGTGGTGGGGCGAGTCGCCACCGGGTGCAAAGGGACTCATGGGCGCCGGGGATCCAGGAACGTCCGAGAGCCTCGGATGCCGGACATCGTGCCGGCCCCACAGCTGCCATGAGACCCCGAACATAAGCTTGCCGGAGAAGGGCTCCAAGGGCCCGGCGGTCCTTGTGGGCCCCTCGTTCGCCGAGGATCGGCGGGGACGGGTTCAACGCGGCGGGAGCCCGGGGGGAAAGGAGGGGAGCGCCTCGGTGGGAATCTCTCCACCCGAGGGGAAGTTCTCGCCATGGCCGGCGAAATCGTTCAGGGTCGGCGGCCGGAAGGTGAGGTCCACGCCCAACCAGAGGGTCTTGGCGAAGGGATAGAAGAAGGCGGGCAGGGGGACCATGGCGCCCATGAGCCCCCACTTCAGGGCATCCCAGGGTACGTCGGGCCAGGTCATGAGGATCCCGGCCAGCCCCAGGGCGCAGATCATCAACTCCGCGGTGACGAGGTTCACCGTGAAGCTTCCGATGAAGTAGTCCGATTCGCCCCGGTCCAGCCTCAGATCGCAACCGGGACAGACGTCTCGCATGAGGAGCCACCGGCGAAACAGGCCCCCGCTCCCGCAGTTCGGACAGCGACGCAGGGCCGCTCGCCCCAGGTGTCGGCCGAGCCTGACGAGACTGAGCTCCTGGGGGGCGTCCGGGGTCCTGTGGACGGTGGGATGATGGGGTCGGACTCGGGGCATCGTCTCACTCCTGTTGTGAGCCCGCAAGATAACCTCCCCATGAGCCTGTTGAAAACGGGGGGATCGGCAGGGGAATCTCGGGGTCGGCTCGACTCGATGGGTCTCCTGCCCCGTCGGTGGGATCCGCTGTACTCGGTCGGGCGTCGAGGAGCTGGAAGGGGTCCGAACGGCCCGGCGCCTCCCGTGCCAGCCAGCCCATGAGCCCGGCCAGGTCCCCGTTCCAGTCGTGGACCCAGAGGGAGTGGAAGTCGTCCAGGCGGTGGAAGTAGAGGATCCGCGAAAGGAGGGTGGCGTTGTTCAGCTCCTCCCGCGCGAGCGCCTCGTAGGGGCTCGCCGCCAGGTTGGGCTGGACCTGATCTCGAAACTCTTCCAGCGCCCGAGCGTAGCGGCGGTCCCTCTCCTGAATTCTTTGCTCAGGGGTCCGGTCCTCCAGGTCGTAGATCTCGAGGAGATCGGCCTCCAGCTCCATGAGGAACCGGGATACCTTCCGTGCGTCGCTCCAGCGGTCCTGGGCCCTGCGGCACCAGACCGTGTCGGTCCCTCCACCGTCCCGCTCGCAGAAAAAGGTCAGGGCGGCGACGTGACCGGCGAAGGTGGCGTAGGACTCGTTGAACCGCCCCTGGCCGCTCAGGAAGAGGTGGTTGTGCGCGAGCTCGTGGAAGATCGTCTCGACCACGCCGACCTCATCCTGGCGGAGGAGGGTGGAGTAGACCGGATCGGCGAACCACCCCAGGGTGGAGAAGGCGGCCGTGGGACGAAGGAAGGTGTCATATCCTTCGGCCTCCATCCGGTCCCGGGCGCGGATCGCCCCGTCCTCGGTGAAATAGGCCCGGTACGGGACCCGCCCCACGATCGGAAACCACCAGGTGTGGAGCTCCAGACGGTCTCGACGGGCCGCGGTGAGGACCAGGGCCAGGGTGTCCGAGGGGAGACGGGCCAGGGAGGTATAGGCCTCACCTGTATTCTCGAACTCCAGCACATCGCGGGCGAAGATCCGGGCCTCTCGCACGAGTCGGAGCTTTCCTCGGGTCCTCGGATCGGTGGCCGGATCCGTCATCACCTCGACCAGGGGTTCACGGGAGGCCAGGATCTGAGCCTGGGCCCAACCCGCACGCCCGACGTAGACCGGATTGCAGCCTGCGGTGGCGAGTACCAGCAACAGAGTCGGTGCGACAACCCGACCGAGGACGGTCATGCCCCTGGACTCCCCATCAGCCGTTCTTCAACAGCCGTCTAGGGAAGCCGGATACTCAGTTCCGGATCGAACTCCTGCTGAAAGATCTCCAGCTTCTCGTCCAGTTCATCCCAGTCCATGACACCCTCTTCGACCCACTCCTCCACCACCTTCCCGAATCCTCGGGTAAGCTTGGTGGCCTCGGCCTCCGGAAGGTCGAGTTGATTGTGGAGCCGATCCACCGTGAACTGATGGGTCTCCCGAGCCGCCTCCTTCATGTCTTCCTTCCGGTTGGCCTCCTGGTCGGGGATGCCCTCGCCTCGGTCTCGAAGTTCTTCCAGATAGATGATCCAGGGTTCGTCCATGAGATTCTACTCGCCTCCTGCGTGGGATGATCGTATGTCGTGCGGAACCGCGCGTCATCGGGTCTCAGGCCTCGCCGTCGCCCAGGTAGCTTCGACCTTCAGGGTCCACCGAGGGGCGGACCTCCACGAGGTCTGCGCTGTCCACCACCTCGTCGGGGATCTTGTCCGGAAGCGCCGCCAGCACCTCTCGCACGTTCTCCCCCGTCACCCGGATCAGGTGGTAGCGCTGTCGGCCGGAACCGTATCGGATGGTCACCTGGAACTCCACTGGACCTCCGTCCTCTGATGGGTTGGGCCGGGCGGAAACCGAAGCCTGGATGGGTAGCGGACACGAGAGGAGGGCCCGGGTTCCCTCTTCCACAGCCGTCCAGTCTGCGGCCTGGCCTTGAGTCGGGGTCGTGAGAGGGGTTAATTCGGTCCATGCCGTTTCCCTATCGAAGCTACCGACTGGGCTTGGATCTCCTCCGACGGGGGACCTTCCTTCTGGGTCCACTCCTGGTGAACCCGGAGACCAAGCTCACCCGGGGGGTCCGGGGTCGGCAGGGGGTGATCGAGCGTCTGCGACGCTGGGCAGAGGACGAGCGGAAGCGCGAGCTTCCCCTGGTCTGGTTCCACGCCCCCTCGGTGGGGGAGGGGCTCCAGGCCCGGGTCGTGATGGAGGTTCTGCGGCGGGAGGCAGCGCCTCTCCAGGTCGCCTACACCCATTTTTCACCCTCGGCACAGGGACTGGCGGAGCGGATGCCCGCCGAGGTGGCCGACTATCTGCCCTGGGACACCCTGGGTCAGGTTCGGGCCGCTCTGGATGCCCTCCAACCCACCCTCCTGGTGTTCACCAAGACCGAGGTCTGGCCGGTCCTCGCCCGGGAGGCTCGCCGTCGGGGGATTCCCGTGGTGCTCGTCGCCGCGACCCTTCCCCCTGATGCCGGTCGGCTGCGCTTTCCCGCACGAGTTCTCCTCCGACCCGTCTTCGGAGAGCTGGACCGCGTGCTGACCATCTCCTCCGATGACGGACGTCGGTTCATCCGCCTGGGAGTCGATCCCTCCAGAATCGGGATCACCGGCGACCCGGGGATCGATTCCGCGCGAACCCGCGCCCTGAAGATCGATCCCGACGCACCGTACCTGGCCCCGTTCCACCGGGCTCCCCGGCCCACCGTGGTCGCGGGATCCACCTGGAGCGCCGACGAGGCGGTGCTCCTGCCGGCCCTGGAGCGCCTTCGGGCGACGATTCCGGAGCTTCGCCTTGTGATCGCGCCCCACGAGCCGACCGCTCCTCACCTGGCTCGTCTGGAAGAGGCCCTGGATGAGGGAGGGTGGGCGCCCGCCCGCCTGGGAGAGGTCGAGGAGCGGGGAAGCGTGGACGGTGTCGCGGCGGTGGTGGTGGACCGGGTCGGGGTTCTGGCGCCTCTCTACACGGTGGGCTCGGCGGCGTTCGTGGGAGGGGGCTTCCACCGACACGGCCTGCACTCGGTCCTGGAGCCCGCGGCGGTGGGGTGTCCGGTGGTCTTCGGGCCGCGTCACGCCAACGCAAGGGCAGCAGGCGAGCTGATTCGGGCGGGCGGGGCCCACGAGGTGGCCGACGACCATGAGTTGTCCGACACCCTGGCCCAGTGGTTGACTCCCCCGGAGCGCGGCCGGGCAGCTGGCAAGCGGGCGGAGGGGTACATTCGCCAACACGCCGGAGCCGCTCTCGAGACCGTGCGGGAGCTGCTGCGGCTGCTCCCCGGGCGAGACTCCCCGACAGGATCAGACATTCACGTTTCCAAGGAGTGCGAATACGATGACAGGTAGCCGAATCGAGCCGGGCGAGATGACGCCGGTGGAGCTGAGCCAGCGCCTCGAACAGGAGCAGCCCCTGGTGCTCCTGGATGTCCGGGAACCCCACGAGTGGGAGATCGCCGACCTCCCGGAGGTGGGCCAGCTCCGCATTCCGCTGGCCGAGCTCATGGGTCGACTCGACGAGTTGGATCCGGAGGAGAACCTGGTGATCTACTGCCGGTCCGGAGCCCGGAGCGGACAGGCCGCCCATGTCCTGGCGTCACGGGGATTCTCACGGGTCTTCAATCTCACCGGCGGACTCCTCCGTTGGCGCGATGACGTGGATCCAGACGTGCCCGAATATTGAGCAGTTCGAGGGGCGCCAGGCCCAGAGCTCAGGCATACCGGTACACGGAGCGGAGCTCTTCCTCCTCCACGGGAGTGCGTCGGCGGGGAACGGTCGCTCTCCTCCTCCTGGCTCTCGTAGTCGGGGCATGCGAACAGGGCGATCCGATCGACTCCGGAGATGTGTTGCCGGCTTCCCGCACAGCAGAGGAGTCGGCCCGCTCAGGATCCTCGAGCGGGGGAGAAGCTGAGGAAGCGCCCGTGAGCCTCGAGTCCGTTGATGCCACCCTCCGGGATGCGGTGGACGGCGCGGACGCGGAGGCAACGGTCGAGCCCCCGCTCCTTGGAGAGTCGGCTCCGACTCCCCGGTTCGAGCGCCCGGAAGCCATTCGGGGCATCTATCTCAACGCATGGGTCTCGGGCTCCCGGGTCCGAAGGGAGGCGCTCATGGATCTGGCCCGGGAGACCGAGATCAACACCTTCGTCATCGACGTCAAGGATGCCACCGGCTACGTGAGTTATGAGACCGAGGTGGCCCTGGCTCGGGAAACGGGGGCGGACCGGGAGCTTCGGATCCACGGGATTCGGGCCCTGCTGCGTCGGCTCTCCGACGAGGGCATCTATCCCATCGCCCGGATCGTGGTCTTCAAGGACTATCACCTCGCGGCGGAGCGACCGGACCTGGCGGTGCAGGATACGGCGGGGGGACCGTGGGTGGACGGGAACGGCGAGGTGTGGGTGAATCCCTTCAACGAGGAGGTCTGGGCCTACAACGTGGCGTTGGCCCGGGAGGCCGCCGAGATGGGATTCGCCGAGATCCAGTGGGATTACATCCGCTTTCCCGACCGACCGGTCTCGGAGCTGGAGGGGGCGGTCTTTCCCGGCCAGGGCGATCGGACCCGTTCCCAGGCGATTCGGGACTTCCTCCTCTGGAGCCGAGATGAGCTTGCGGACCTCGACCTCCCCCTCACTGGAGACGTCTTTGGAGTAGCTGCGTCGTCCACACGGGACGTGGGAATCGGCCAACTCTGGGAAGACCTGGTGGATGCCGTCGACGCCATCCTCCCCATGATCTACCCTTCGCACTACTGGCCGGGGAGCTTCGGCTACGACGACCCCAACGCCTACCCCTACGAGATCGTGAAGCGGTCCCTCGAGTATGCGGTCCAGCGGACCGAAGGGATCGAGGGAGCCGGCCGCATCATCCCCTGGATCCAGGACTTCACCCTGGGTCCTCCTCGGTACGGGTCCGCGGAGGTCCGAGCCCAGATCGAGGGGGCCTATGACGCCGGGATCGATGAATGGATCCTCTGGAACGCCGCGGGCCGATACACCGTCGAGGCGCTGGAGCCGCGAGGGGGGTGGGTCGAGGGCGAAGAGCCCCTGATGCGCCTGGGAGGTGAGCTGGTGCCCATGAATCGTTCGCGTCCCCGGGGTGAGCCCGCTCGTTGATCCTGGGCGAGGGCCTCACGTCACCAGCTCTTCGGCCTCCGGAAGACTCAGCGACAGGAGCGTACCCCCGACGGCCATGACTCCCAGGAGGACCAGTACCGCCCACACTCCGAGCTGGTCGGCCAGGAGTCCGAAAACGGCTGCCACCGCGTACATGACTCCGACCAGGGCGTTGGCCACCGCCACCATGAGGGGGCGGTCCGCCGCTGGAGCCCCGTCCACGAGGTAGGTTTTCCGTCCGAGGCGAACCCCGGCCACGGCGAAGCCCGACGAGAGGAAGACGAGGGCGAAGAGGCTGATCCCCAGCCACCCCTCCGGAAGGATCTCCGCGGAGAGGGCCAGCCCCACCGTGACGGCGGTCCAGATCCCCCCGGCCACCATGACCCGTCGGGACGAGGCGTCGGAGAAGCGACCCCAGAAGGGGGCGGAGAGTACGGCTGCCAGGCTGGAGGCCATGACAAGGATCGCCAGGTTCCCGGCCCCCACCCCGGTCAGTTCCTGGGCCTGGAGGACGTAGAAGGGCGTGGCCAGCTGAGCGGCCAGGAGGAGGGCCCGGGCCCAGACGAAGCGGGTGAACGCCGGCTGCTCCTCCAGAAGGTGGAGACCGGCCAAGGCCTCTTCCAGTGCGGTCCGTCCCCCATCGGTAGCCCCGTCCATTTCCCTGATCGCCGCGAAGAGGACCGAGGCCAGGAGCCAGAGGGCTGCCGCCGTAACGAGAAGCACCACATAGGGAGCCAGGGAATCCGCCTCTCCCACCCCGAACCGAAGAAACGCCGCGGCCGCGAGAGCCAGGAGGCCCCCCAGGGTAGCCCGGGTGCCCAGGAGCCGTCCCCTGCGCCCCCTGGGAATCGTCTTGGCCATCACGTCCTTGAAGGCCACTGAACCCACCCCACTGGCCACGGCGAAGACGGCCAGGGCCGCCACGATGGCCACTCCTCCGGCCGTGGGGGCGAGAAGGAGCACCGCCGGGATCATGGCCACGAGGGCCACGGTCTGGGTCACGCCGGCTCCGACCCAGTACCACTTCCGCCGGGGCTGGGCCCGGATTCGACCGGCCACCGCGAGCTGGGGGAGGAGAGATCCGGCCCGTCGGATCGGAACGAGAAGCCCCACCAGTGCGGCAGGAGCTCCCATGGCGCCCAGGAGCCAGGGAAGCACGAGCCCCGGTGAGGCCAGCTGCTCGGCCAGCTTGGTGGACGCGCCGTTGAGGGCGTTGAGAAGGAAGTTCCCCGGAAGTTCCTGGCAGGCCTCGTCGGGGATGGCCTCGCAGCTACGTTCGTCCTCTTCGCCTGCGACCACCTCGTAGACCCGCTCCGCCAGCTCCTCGCCCCGGTCCCCCGCAGCGGTCCGGACTCCTTCGGGTATGGGGTCGATCTGCGCCATGATCAGGAAGGGTGCTGAAGACGTACGTGGGCCACGGACCTTACGCTGAAGGCGCCGGGGCGAACTGGAGTTCGTGCAGACGTGCGTAGAGGCCGCCCTCTGCGATGAGCTCCCCGTGGGAGCCCTCCTCCACCAGTTCCCCTTGGTGCAGCACCAGGATTCGGTCGGCGCTCTGGACGGTGGAGAGCCGATGGGCGATGACGATGGAGGTCCGACCCTCCATGATCCGGGCGGTGGCTTCGTCGATCTGGGCCTCGATCTCCGAGTCTACCGAGCTCGTGGCTTCGTCCAGGACCAGGACCGCAGGGTCGAAGGCCAGGGCCCGCGCGAAGGAGATCAACTGCCGTTCACCTACCGAGAGTGAAGCGCCACGCTCTCCCAGTGGCTGGTCGTATCCCTTTTCCAGCCGATGGATGAAGGGCTCTGCACCGACCTCCCGGGCGGCGGCCTGGATCCGTTCCTCCGAGATTCCGGTGTTGCCCATCCGGATGTTGAAGCGCACGTCCTCACTGAAGAGGAAGACGTCCTGGAGCACCAGGCCGATCCGGTCTCGAAGCTCGGCCTGGGCCACCTCTCGGATCGGGACCCCGTCCACCAGGATCTCCCCTTTCTGCGGGTCGTAGAAACGCATGAGAAGGTTGATGATCGTGGTCTTGCCCGCTCCCGTGTGACCCACCAGGGCGATCTTCTCGCCGGGGTGGGCGTGGAAGCTGACCCCCTTCAGGACCCAGTCGGGCTCACCGTTCTCCAGTGTGCCGTAGGCGAACCAGATGTCCCGGAACTCGATCTCCCCCTGGATCCGCTCCGGGAAGTCCCTCGGAGACGGGGGATCCTGGATGGCCGGATCCCGGTCCACGAGCTTGAAGATCCGCTCCGACGAGGCCATGGCGCCCTGGAGGACGTTGTACTTCTCCGACAGGTCCTGGATGGGGCGGAAGAAGCGGCGGGCATAGAGGAGGAAGGCGGTGACCACCCCCACCGTGGTGTTCTCCTGGATGATGGCGATTCCCCCGTACCAGATGATCAGGGCCAGGGCGATGGCGGTGAAGAGCTCCACCACGGGAAAGAAGAGCGCGTAGTAGGTGATGGAGCGGAGGTGGGCCTGGAGGTAGTCGTCGTTCACCTCGTCCAGCTTCCGGGCGTCGGCCTCCTCCCGGTTGAAGAGCTGGACGACCCGCATCCCGGTGATGCGTTCGTGGAGGAAGGCGTTGATCCGGGCCAGGCGCACCCGGATGTCCCGGTACGCGTCCCGGATCCGACTCCGGAAGAGGAAGGCCGCCCATGCCACCAGCGGAAGGACCGCAAAGGTCACCAGGGCCAGCTGCCAGTCCATGAGGAGCATGGCCGAGATGATGAAGATCAGGGTGAAGATGTCACCGAAGATGGCCACGACCCCGGAGCTGAAGAGCTCATTCAGCGTCTCCACGTCGGAGGTGATCCGGGTCATGAGCCGGCCCACGGGATTCCGGTCGTAGAACTGGAGGTCCAGGGCCTGGAGCCGCTCGAAGATCTCGGTCCTGAGGTCCAGCATGACCTTCTGCCCGAGCCACGTGGTGAGGAGGGCCTGGACATATTGGAGGCCGAAGGTCCCGATGGTGGCGACGAGGTAGGCGATGGCCAGGATCGCCAGGAGCTCCCCGTCCTGGGCGGGTACGGCGTCATCCAGCGCCATCTGGATGAGCCAGGGCCCGATGATCTGCAGACCCGCGGCCGTGACCAGGAGGGTGATGGCCAGGACCACCTTCCAGCGGTACGGAGCAAGGTACCGGAGGAGGCGGCGCATGAGGCGGGCGTCGTAGGCCTTCCCCAGCGCCTCCTCTTCCTGGATCGGCCCGGTGGGTGAACTCGTCATGGGAGAGTGCTACCCCCGTTCCACCTCCGGTTCCTCGCACTTCCAGGGTTGGATCCGAGCGGTCCTTTCCCTTCTGTCGTTGGGCCCGCACATTGGGTTCGGAATGTCGCGCTCGCGCTTTGCGGCATGGACCCACCGTTGGACGAACCAGGGAGATGCAGGATGCTTCAGGAGTTCAAGGAGTTCGCAGTCAAGGGAAATGTGCTGGACATGGCGGTGGGAATCATCATCGGGGCCGCCTTCGGTACGGTGGTCCAGTCGCTGGTCAACGACGTGATCATGCCTCCCATCGGCCTTCTACTCGGCGGTGTGGACTTCTCCGAAATCGCCATCCCCGTAGGGACGGGGCCCGAGGGTGAGGCGGTGAGCATCGGAATCGGACTCTTCATCAATTCGGTGATCAGCTTCCTGATCGTGGCCTTTGCCGTCTTCATGGTGGTCCGGAGCTTCAACAAGCTGAAGCGGCAGGAAGAAGCCAAGGAAGAAGCAGCGCCGGCGCCGCCAGAGCCCTCGGCCGAAGAGAAGCTGCTCGTCGAGATCCGGGATCTCCTGGCCGGGCGCCAGGCAGGCTGAACACAGTGAGGGACACATGAAAAGGTTCGCCCGGTCCGTTCTCCCACTCCTCTGCGCCACCCTCCTGGCGACTCCAGCAGGGCTGGAGGCCACCTGGTCCGTCATCGCCGTGGACCGAAGCTCCGGTCAGGTGGTCATCGCCTCGGCCACCTGCGTCTCCCAGGAGGCTCTGCGGGGGTTCCCATCAGGCGGCCTGATGGACATCCAGGCCGTGGTGGTGCCTGGACGGGGGGTGGCCGCCGCCCAGGCCGGGGTCGACCGGAGCCGGGAGAACCAGAATCTCATTCGCCGCGGGCTGGCCGAAGGGTGGGATCCCGCCCGGATTCTGGACGAGCTTCGCAGTGATCCGGAGGTGGAGCGCCGCCAGTTCGCCATCGTGGACCTGGAGGGACGCACGGCCACCTTCTCGGGAGCGGAGAACGGTGAGGCGTCCCTGGCGGCGGCCGGAGAGGTGCCCGGTGGAGACATCCATTTTTCGGTCCAGGGGAATATCCTGGCCTCCGACGCGGTGGTCCACGCCGGGGTCCAGGCCTTCCTGGAGGCCACGGGGGACCGCCTCACCGACAGGGTCATGGCCGCCATGGAGGCGGCGGACGCCGCCGGGGGGGATCGGCGCTGCACCTGCGAGACCGAGCCGCTTCCCCGGACCCAGTGCAACGGGCGCACCTCCCATGTGGCCTATATCCTGGCCGCTGATCCCGGGGACCCGGCGGGGCCCGGCCACAGCGAGGGGGAGTGGTCCCTCTTCATCGACGTGACCGACGAGAACATTCGCCCCGACGAGAACGCGAACCCGGTCATCACCCTGCGGCAGCGCTACGACGCATGGAGGGCGGGGGAAGGCTAGACCGTCAGCCCCGCCGCTTGTCGAGCTCGTCGGCGACCTCGGCCCAGCTCCGTCCCGCCCCCAGAAGGGCCACCATGAGGTGGTAGATGAGGTCGGCGGCCTCCTCCGAAGCTCGTTCCTCCCCCCGGATCAGGGCGGTCACGAGCTCCACCGTCTCCTCGCCCAGCTTCTTGAGTCGGAGGTTCTCATCGGTGAGGAGCCGGGTGGTGTAACTCCCCTCGGGACGCTCTCGGTCTCGTGATTCCAGCACCTTCCAGAGCTCCTCCAGGACCCCACCGACCGCAGGAGCCGCTGCCGGCTCCTCTCCTTCCGCTTGGGACAGCGTGCCGAAGCAGGTGGGATCACCGGTGTGGCAGGCGGGCCCCGTCATCCGGACCCGGGCCAGGATCGTGTCGGCGTCGCAGTCGCCGTGCAGGGAGACGACCTCCTGCAGGTTCCCCGAGGTCTCGCCCTTCTTCCAGAGGGTCCGCCGCGAACGGGACCAGTAGTGCATGAACCCGGACTCCAGGGTCAGCTCCAGCGCCTCCCGACTCGCCCAGGCCACCATGAGGACCTCGCCACTTCCGGCCTCCTGGGCGACCACGGGGATGAGAGACGCCGCATTGAACCGAAGGCCATCCAGATCGGCCGGGGTCCGGATCGTACGGTCCGCGGCGGCCATCAGTCCGTGCCTTCCCGGGGGCTTCCGGACCGCTCGCCCGCGCCCCGTCCCGTTTCCGGGGCCTCCGTCACCCCCCGCACGGGCCGGACCGGGATCTCCCAGTCGGTGAGCGCCTTCTTCAGGGCGGTGACCGTGGTGAGTTCGTCGTGGAGGATCCCGGCCAGGAGGACGGCGTCGGCTCGGCCCCGGGTGAATCCGTCCCGGAGATGGGACGCCTCGCCGGCTCCACCGGAGGCGATGACGGGCACATCCACGGCCTCGGCCACCGCGGAGGTGAGCTCCAGGTCGTAACCCGTCCGGACACCGTCCCGGTCCATGGAGGTGAGAAGGATCTCCCCGGCGCCCCGACGGGCGCACTCCCGGGCCCAGGCGACGGCCTCCAGATCGGTACGCTTCCGGCCTCCGTGGGTGTGATGGTACCAGCCCGGCCCCCGGGGACCCTCGTCGCTCCACTTCGCGTCGATGGAGGCGACCACGCACTGGCTTCCGAAGAGGCGGGCGCCCCGGGTCAGGACCTCCGGGTCCCGCACCGCCCCGGAGTTCACGCTCACCTTGTCGGCACCGGCCCTGAGGAGCGCGTTCATGTCGTGCTCGGTCCGGACCCCGCCCCCGACGGTGAGGGGGATGAAGAGGACCTCGGCGGTGCGGCGGACCGTGTCCAGGAGGGTGCCTCGTCCCTCGTGGGAGGCCGAGATGTCCAGAAACACGATCTCGTCGGCGCCCTCCGATTCGTAGCGCCTCGCCAGCTCCACCGGATCGCCCACGTCGCGGAGCTCCACGAAGTTCGTACCCTTCACCACCCGACCGTCCCGCACGTCGAGACAGACGATCACCCTGGGCCTCAGCATCTCACTCCTCCCCGGGGTCCACGGTGAGTTCCATGGTGACCGAGCCCTTGGTGCTGAAGACCTGATCTCCCTCCCGGAGGGCCTGGCGCAGGGCCAGCCCCACCGCCTTGACCGCCGCTTCCACCATGTGGTGGCGGTCCTGTCCCCTCCGCACCTCCACGTGGAGGGTGGCGCGCATGTTCAGCGCCATGGACTCGAGGAAGTGCTGGTAGAGCTGGGAGGGTAGGGGGCCCACGTAGTAGGGTCGTCCTCCCACATCCACCGCAGCCTCCACCAGGGCCTCGTCCATGGGCACCCGGGCCCATCCGTAGCGATCGGCCCGGGCCGGAATCTCGGCCCCCAGGGCCACCCCCAGGGCGATGGCCACATCCTCCACCAGGTGGTGTCGAAGATCCCCGGTGGCCTCGACGGTCAGCCCCAGACCCCCGTATCGAGCCAGCGTGATGAGCATGTGGTCCAGGAAGGCGTCCCCGGTGCCAACCTGGATCGGTCCACCCGTTCGGGACACCTCGAGGGTGATCGTCGTCTCGCCTGTCGTACGTCTGATCCGGCTCATCCTCCGAACTCCTCCGCCACCTGGTTCGCGTCCAGGGCCCCTGTGTAGAGGGCCATTCCGAGTACCGCGCCCACCGCCCCCGCCTCGTCCAGGAAGCGGAGGTCGTCCATCGTCGTCACCCCTCCCGAGATCCACACCGGGTGGGAGGTGTGACCCAGAACCTCCTCGACCCCCTCCCGGTCCATCCCCTGCAGCTGTCCCTCCCGCCCCACGTCCGTACACAGAACGCCGGCCAGAGGAAGCGCGCCCAGACCTTCCAGGAACTCCCCGACCTGGACTCCGGCGCTCTCGGTCCAACCCTTCCGGAGCACGGCCCCGTTCCGGATGTCGGCGGCCACCACGACCCGATGGGGCCAACGCGCCGCCAGGTCTTCAAGCCAGCCCCGGTCCTCCACCGCCCGGGTCCCCACGATGATGCGGCGAGCCCCCGACTCCAGCAGCTCCCCGGCTCGCGCCGCGTCCCGGATCCCGCCGCCCACCTGGAGGTCCACGGTCAGCTCCCGGGCCAGGGTGCCGATGAGGTCCCGGTGGTCGCCCGTGCCGAGGGCCGCATCCAGGTCGACCACGTGGAGGGTCCGAAAGCCCTTCTCCACCCAGCCGGCGGCCACCTCCAGCGGATCGGGAAGGGACACCCGTTCCTCCTCGGGGCGCCCGCCCACCAGTTGAACGCAGCGGCCCCCCTTCAGGTCCACCGCCGGTATCGCTCGGAAGCTCTGGTTCGATCCGGTCACCGCCCCACCTCGTCCAGGAAGTTGCGAAGGAGGGCGAGCCCGGGCGTGGAACTCTTCTCGGGGTGGAACTGGACGCCCCAGCTCCGACCCTTTCGGACCGCCGAGGCGAAGCGCTCCTCCTCGTACTCGGTCTCGGCAATCACCGAGGTCGTGTCCTCGGGGTCACAGACGAAGGAGTTGGCGTAGTATGCGGTGAGCTCGGCGAGTCCGGCCAGGAGGGGGTCCCGGGTCCCGGCCTCCGTCGGCTCCACATCGTTCCAGCCCATCTGGGGCACGGTGCGCGCCCGGAGGCGACGGACCCGGCCCGGGATCAGTCCGATCCCTCTGCCTTCGCCCTCCTCGCTCTCGGAGAACAGGAGTTGCATCCCCAGACAGATTCCCAGGCAGGGAAGGCCTCCGGCCAGCGCGTCCCGGACCCGATCCTCCTCTCCCTCCAGCGCCCGGACTGCGGCACCGAAGGAACCCACACCGGGAAGGACGAGGGCGTCGAGGCCCAGCGCCTGGTCCCAGTCGGTGGTGACCGTCACCCTGGCGCCTCCGGCCTCCAGGCCCTTGGCCAGGGAATGAAGGTTTCCGGCGCCGTAGTCCAGGAGGGCGACTCGGACCCCGTCCGCCGGGACCGGCTCGGAGGACCGGGGATCGGAATCGCGTTTCATTTCGGGTGCGCGGGGGGTCTCGTTCATGTCAGAATCTCGTCGAGAGCGTCCAGGAATGTGTTCATCTCGTCCGGGGGCCCCAGGCTGACCCGGATCGCCTCGCCCACCCCGGGAAGTGAGGGGAAGGGCCGGACCGCGACCTCCCGGTCCCTCAGGGCGGCGGTGACGGCGGCGGCGGTGGGCTCCACCTGAAACCGAGCCTCGGTCTCGGCGCCCGTCAGGGGAAGACACAGAAAGTTGGCTCCGGAGGGGAGCGGGGGAAGGCCCCGTCGCCGGAGTTCGACCTCGAGGTCGGTTCGAGCGCTCCGGGTCGCCTCCAGGATTCCGGGGATCCATCCGACCTCGTCGCGCAGGGCGGCCACCCCGGCGGCCTCGGCCAACCGGTTCACCTTGTAGGGCCCCCGGGACTTCTCCAGCTCCCGGATCACCTCCGGCGCGCCCACCGCGAACCCCACCCGAAGCCCGGCCAGCCCGTAGGCCTTGGAGAGAGTGCGGAGCACGACGGTGCGCCGGGAGTCGGCGGCTCGGAGGAGGAGGCCGTTGGGGTCCTCCTCGGCTGGATCCAGAAAATCGGCGTAGGCTTCGTCGATGAGGAGGATGGGCCCCCGAGGCTCCACCGCCTCCATGACCTGGAGAAGCCATTCCCGGGGCACCACTTCACCGGTGGGATTGTTGGGGCGGCAGAGATAGATCAGCGTCGGATTCCCCTCCATGAGCTCCCCGGGATCCGGAAGCCGTCCCAGGAGAGGGGAGCCCTTCCAGGCGGCCTCCGCGCTGTCGTCCGAGCCCCCCACACGGCCCGATCCCATGCCCGCCCGTCCTCCGAACCGGTCGAGCGGTCGGGCCTCCAGGGCGTTCATCCGGGAGAAGATCTCGATCATCGAGAAGGTGGGAGGGAGGTAGGCCACACCCTCGCCCGGCTCCCCCGAGGCCCGGAAGATGGAGTCCAGGAGGTCGTCGGAGCCACACCCCGTTCCCACGGTCTCGGGGGGGACCCCGAAACGCCGAGCCACCGCCGCTCGGAGGCGGTCCGCGTAGACGGGCGGATACCTGAGAAGCTCTTCCGGGTCGGCGTCCCGGACCGCGGCCAGGGCGTCGGGGTGGACTCCCCACCGGTTCGTGTTGTCCGAGAGGTCCACTCGGATGGGACGCCGGTCCGGGGCATAGGGCTCGAGAGGACGGTAGGCCTCCCTGGGGAAGGGGGTCATGGGGATGAACCCTCCGCCTCGGTGGAGGCCTCCCCGCCGGGGCGAAGACGGGCCCGAGCCGCCGCCGCGTGTCCGGGAAGCCCCTCGGCGTCCGCCAGGAGGCCCGTCCCCTCCGCCATGGCGGAGGCCCCCTCCTCCGAGAGCTCCTGCCAGGTGAAAAAGCGGAGAAACTCCAGGACCGAGAGGCCGGAGAACGAACGGGAGCGGGTGGCGGTAGGGAGCACGTGGTTCGCCCCGGTCAGGTAGTCCCCGAAGGCCACCGAGGAAGCCTCTCCCAGGAAGACGGTCCCAGCGGTGGTCTGGCCCTCCAAGTCATCTCGGGGATCGTCGGTGAAGAGGGCCAGATGCTCGGCGGCATACTCCTGGCTGAAGGCCAGCGCCTGGGCCCGGTCCCGGGCCAGGAGGAGGGCCCCCCGGTCGGCCAGGGCGGTCTCCACCACTTCCCGCCTCGGGGTTCCGGCCACCTGGCTGGCCAGCTCCGTCCGGATCCCCTCGAGCAGTGGAGCGCTCCACGTCACCGCCGCCACCGCCGCCTCGGGGTCGTGCTCGGCCTGGGCGATGAGCTCCATGGCGACCCGGGCCGGATCGGCCTCGGGCCCGGCCACGACCAGGACCTCCGAGGGGCCGGCGGGAGAGTCGATCCGGAGCTCGCCCGCCACCTGTCGCTTCGCCTCTGTGACCCACTGGTTCCCGGGACCCACGATCGCCTCGACCCGAGGTACGGTAGGGGTCCCGTAGGCCAGGGCCGCCACCGCGCCGGCCCCGCCCAGTACGAAGAGGCGGGTCGCGCCGGCCAGGGCGCAGGCCGCCAGGACCTCCAGGGGAGGCTCTCCTGAGGGGCCGGGGGGGGAGCACACCACGATCTCCGGGACTCCCGCGGCGGCGGCCGGGACCACCCCCATCAGCACCGAGGAGGGATAGGCCGCCCGACCTCCCGGGGCATAGACCCCCACGGCGGGAAGGGGCGTGCTTCGTCGGCCCAGCCGGACCCCAGGCTCGGTTTCCAGCTCCACATCTGCGGGAATCTGGGCCCGGTGGAAGGCGTCGAGGTTGCGGACCGCACGCTCCAGCTCGCTGCGGACCGGCGGGGACATGGCGTCCAGGGCTTCGGTCCATCGGCTCCGAGGCACCTCCAGCGACTCCAGCTCCACCCCGTCGAAGTCGCGGGCCATCCGGATGAGTGCGTCGTCTCCGTCCCGGCGCACCTCGGCGATGAGCTTCCGGACCGCTTCCTGGAGTTTGGATTCGTCGGTGGGGCGCCGATCCACGATCCGCCGCCGGATTTCGGGGGTCAGAGCGTCGAGAGGACCGTCGAAGGCCAGCGCTGGGGCTCGGGTGCCCGAGGTCATGGAAGAGGTCACGGGAGGAGCCTCTCGATGCGCGTCACCAGGATCCCCTCGGCCCCCAGCTCCTTGAGCTGTGCGATGGTCTCGTAGAGCCGGGCTTCGTCCACGACCGCATGGGCCGCGACCCATTTCCCCTGGTCCAGGACGTCCACGATGGTCGGACCGGAGATCCCCGGAAGCACCTTCCGGACCTCGTCCAGGCGGTCCCGGGGGACATTGGTCATGAGGTAGCGCTTGTGACGAGCCCGGAGCACCGACTCCAGCGCGGAGGTGAGCTCCGAGACCGCCTGCGTGCTCTCTTGGGCGCCCAGGGCCTCGGAGTTTCCGATGAGGCGGGCCGACGAGTTGAGTATGGTGCCCACCTCCCGGAGTCCATTCACTCGGAGGGTCGAGCCGGTGGAGGTGAGGTCCACGATGACGTCGGCCACCCCCAGGTGGGGGGCGATCTCGGCGGCTCCGGAGACGGGGACGACCTGGATCTTCGTATCCAGCGATTCGAAAAACCGGCGAGCCACCCCTGGGAAGGAGGTGGCCACCCGGGTGCCGTCGGGGAGGTCCGCAGGCTCCTGCACGGGGCTCTCGTCGCGGACGGCCACGACCAGACGGCACTGACCGAACTCCAGGTCCAGGTACTCCTTCACCTCGGACCGATGGTTCTCCTGGACCAGGTCCGCTCCGGTGATCCCCAGTTCGGCGGCCCCATCGGCCACGAACTCGGGGATGTCCTGGGCCCGGACGAAGATGGCCTGGAAGTGGTCGCCCAGACGGGCCACCAGGGCCCGGTCGGCCCGGAACTGGGCACGAAGTCCGGCCTTCTCGAAGAGGGAGAGGGCCTCTTCGGACAGTCGGCCCTTGTTTGGTATGGCGATTCGCAGCACGGGAGGACTCCTGGTCTCGTATCGGGTGGCCCGCATCGGCCACGGCACAAAAAAACGCGGCCCGTCCGGGAAGGGACGGGCCGCGGGGATCGATCGGTTGTGGTTCGTGCGACCTGCCTCAGCGGCGCACCCCGACCGTCACCCGCCCCGTCCGGGGCGCATGATGGGCGTGATGGGGGTGGTGGTGCCGGCAGATTCGCATGGACCGAAGGTAGGGAAGCGGCCTGGGAAGGTCAACGGGAAGGGCCCCGGCCGGTCCTCGTCCCTGCCGAGCGGTCCGGCGGTTCCACGTTCGTGGAGATGAGGGCCCCGGCTCACCCGGTTGTCGCAACAGCGATCCCTTCCTACCCTCAACCCACCATCCACTCAAGCCCAGGACCCCCTCTTCATGACCCGTCCATCCCACCCGCTCTTTCTGTTGGCGCTGCTGCCCCTCCTGTCTCTGGCTCTGATGGGGTGCGAGGGGTCCTCGGAGGAGGATGCCCACCGTCAAGCCTACGACAGCTTCGTCGACGACTTCCTGGCCTGGCACTTCGCGGACCAGCCCGTGAGGGCGACCCGTCTCGGGATCCATGACCACAACCAAGCGCTTCCCGACCTGAGCCGGGAGGGCTTCGAACGTCGGGCCGACGACCTGGAGGCCTGGCTGGCCAACCTGGAGGTCATCGACCCCGAGCACCTCTCCCACGAGGATGCACTGGACCACCAGGTCCTGGAGTATGCCATACGGGGACAGCTCCTGGAGATCCAGGAGATCCGCTGGTGGACCAAGGAGCCGGCCACGTACATCGGGGCCGTGTCGGGCGGGATTTCGGTCATGGCCGATCGGGACATCGCGGAGATGGAGGAGCGGGTTCGGGGGATCATCGGTCGCCAGAGCCAGATCCCCCGCGTTCTGGCCGCAGCCCGGGAGAACCTGGATGACGTCCCTGAGCTCTGGGCCCGCTCGGCGGTGGGATCGGCTCGGGGCACCGCGCGCTACCTTCGGGACGACCTGATTCAGGCCCTGGACGCCCAGGGGCTGGAGCGGGAGGGGGCCGAACTTCGCGACGAGCTCCGGCGGGCGAGCCAGGTTGCGGCCGACTCCATGGAGGCCTTTGCGGACTGGCTCGAGGACGACCTCCTCCCCCGGGCCGACGGCGACTTTCGTCTGGGCGCCGATGGCTTCGAGGAAAAGCTCCGCTACGACGAACACGTCGACCTCACCGTGGATGAACTCCGGGAGATCAACGAGCGGGAGATCGAACGCTACCACGAGTGGATCGCCGAGGTGGCCGCCGAGATCGATCCCGATCGCGAGCCCGCCGAGGTGATGGAGGAGGTCACCTCGGACTTCCCCCCTTCCGACGAGCTCATCGCTACGGCGGAGCGATTCCAGGATGAGCTTCAGGCCTTCATCCGCGAGAACGAGATCGTGACCCTTCCCACCGACGACCAGCCCACGGTGCGGGAGACCCCGGACTACGCCCGGGGGGGCTTCGCCTCGATGAGCGTGCCCGGACCCTTCGAGACCCGAGCCACCGAGGCCTACTACAACATCACCAACGTGCTGCCCGAATGGAGCGAGGAGGAGCAGCGCCAGCACCTGACCTACTTCAACTACCCCGGGCTCCTGGGCATCACGGTCCACGAGTCCTTTCCCGGGCACTTCGTGGACTTCCTCTACCGGCCCCGGATCGAGTCACGGGTGCGGAAGGTCTTCAACTGGGGCTCGCTCTCCGAAGGCTGGGCCCACTACACCGAGCAGATGATGGTGGACGAGGGGCTGGGAGAGGGAGATCCGGCGATTCGGCTCGGCCAGCTCAGGAGAGCCATCCAGCGGCATGCCCGCTGGTACGCGGGCCTGGAGATGCACGCCTTCGGCGCCTCGCTGGACGAGGCCACGGACCGATACCAGGAGATCGCGTACTTCGCCCGCTTCCCAGCCCAGCAGGAGGTGGAGCGGGGCGCCCGGAACCCGACGTACCTCTACTATGCCCTGGGCCGGATGCAGATTCTCCAGCTCCGGGAGGACTACCGGGAGCACCTCGAGGAGGAGGGGCAGGAGTTCTCCCTTCGGGACTTCCACGACCGCTTCCTTCAGATCGGGCTTCCGGTGGCGCTGGCCCGTCAGGTCCTGATTCCGGGAGACGATCGGTCGTCGTTGCGGTAGGAGGCTGGTGAGGGTGAGGCACTCCCGCGATCGGCCGATGACCCGTATGTTTGCCATCTCTCAATCTCCACGATCCTCCCATCCACCCCCGGCCAGGGGTGGCACATCAGGCTGCCATGATGCTGCCTCTTCCCTTCGCTCACCTGGTCTCCCGCCTCCTCGTTCTCGGGATGGCGGCCTTCCTGTTCCTGGCCCCGCACAGCCTCTCCGCGGGGACGGCGTCTGCGACACCCGCGGCCCTGGATCTGACGGAAGGCGGGGAAGCCCCCTTCTCGGAGATCGGGTTCGCCGGCTCGACCGAGCCCGCCGGGGTCCCGCAACCCCAGGCGCCTGAAGAGGAGCTCCCGCTGGTGGCCACCCGCATCCCCCAGGGGATGGAGATCAGCGTGGACGGGGAACTCGACGAGGAGGCCTGGAGTCTGGCCGAACCCATCACCGACTTCACCCAGCAGGAGCCGGTCGAGGGAGCGGCGCCTTCCCAGCCTACGGAGATCCGGGTCCTCTTCGATGACGACGCCCTCTACATCGGGGCCTTCTTCCATGAGCCCGATCCCTCGGGAATCATCGCCCATCAGCGGCGCCGGAACGCCGGACTCGGGACCGACGACCGGTTCATGTGGATCCTGGACACCTTCCAGGATGGGCGCACCGGATACTTCTTCGAGATCAATCCCGCAGGTCTCATGGGCGACGGGATCATCACCCCCGGGAGCGGGAGTTCGGTCAACAAGAGTTGGGACGGGATCTGGGATGTGCGCACCCGAATCCACTCCGATGGATGGAGCGCCGAGATCCGGATCCCCTTCAGTACCCTCAACTTCGACCCGACCCTGGACAGCTGGGGGGTGAACTTCCAGCGGACGATTCGCCGCCACAACGAGGAGATCCTCTGGCGGGGATGGCGCCGGAACGAGTCCCTCTTCCGTCCGGTCCACGCGGGTCGCCTCGAGGGGTTGGAAGGTCTTTCGCAGGGGCTCGGGATCCAGGCGCGGCCCTTCCTCACGGCCAGCGGGGACCAGGCGCCCCGCGTGGACTCCGACTGGAATCGTGACGCGAAGATGGGAATGGATGTGAGCTATAGCATCACGCCCAGCCTCCGGGCCGCGGTCACGGTGAATACCGACTTCGCCGAGGTGGAAGTGGACCAGCGTCGGGTGAATCTGACCCGGTTTCCACTCCTCTTTCCCGAGCAGCGGGATTTCTTCCTGGAGGGATCGGGGGTCTTCTCCTTCGCTCCCAGCTCGGGACCCCGACCCTTCTTTTCACGGAGGATCGGACTGGTCCAGGGCGAGGAGGTGCCGATCCGCGCCGGCGCCCGCCTGATCGGACAGGTGGGCCGCAACGAGCTGGGCTTCTATCAGATGCGTACCGGAGGCACGACCCTGGGCACCGAAGAGGACCCTCTGGGCGTGCCGTCCGAGGACTTCACGGTGGGTCGGGTAAAGCGGGCGGTCTTCCAGCAGTCCCACGTCGGGGCCGTCTACACCCGCCGGGCCCACGCCTCCGGGCCGGAGGCGGACGTCCCGGATCGTCACACCGTGGGGCTCGACGCCGACTTCATGACTTCGTCGTTTCTCGGGCGCTACAACGCTCAGTTCGAAGCCTTCGTCGTGGTGCACACGGATCCGGAGGCCGGGGGTTGGGAGGGGATGTCTCAAAACCGGACCCGGGGGATTCGGGTGAACTTCCCCAACGATCTGCTGAGGGTGCACAGCTCCACCCGGGAGTTCGGTACCGGCTATGATCCGGCTGTGGGCTTCGTAGCGCGTCGAGGGTTCCGCCGGACCCAGCCCACCATCACCCTGGCCCCTCGACTCCCTCAGGTGGATGCCATCCGGCGGCTCCAGTTCTCCCTCTTCCATGAGTACCTCACCGACCTGGACGGCCGGCTCCTCACCCGGAACAACAACCTCACCCTGCTGGAGACGGAGTTCGAGAGCGGCGACCGTTTCTCCCTGGATGTGGGTCGGGGCTTCGAGCGGCTGGACAACCCCTTCCTCATCCACTCCCGAGACGACCAGCAGGTGGTGCTGGAGCCCGGCGTCTACCGCACCACCGAATGGGAGGCCGGAGTCCGGACCGCGGGCCGGCGCCTGGTCTCCGGGAACGCCTCGGTGAGTTGGGGGGACTTCTGGTCCGGCGACCGGACCCAGTACTCGGGGAGTCTCACGGCTCGGCCCGCCCCCGGGTTCGCCGTCAGCACTGACCTCGAACGGAACGAGGTTCGGCTTCCCGAGGGTGGATTCGACACGAATCTGGTCCGCCTGAACGGGAGCTGGGATGCCAGCCCCTTCACCTCGCTCACCTCCAGCATCCAGTACGATGACGTGTCGCGGGTGGTGGGGCTCTTCGCTCGGGCCCGCTGGATCGTCCGGCCGGGCAATGACATCTACCTGGTCTGGACCCACAACTGGCTGAATTCGCCCAGCGGAGACATGTTCGAGGACCGCCGCTTCGAGACCCTCTCCCGAGGAGGAGCCTTCAAGGTGAACTACACCGTGAGGTTCTGACTCAAGAACCCGCCAGGCCGTCCAGCGCTTCGTCGATGGGCGTGCTGCCCCCGAGCAGGTCGAAGCTCAGCCCCGCCGTGTCCGGGCGGTCCAGGCAGCGCACCATGACCCGGGCCACGTCCTCACGGGGGATCTCCCCCGAGGGTTCCAGATGGGGAGCGGCTGCCACCTGGCCGGTTCCCGGCTCCTGGGTGAGGCGCCCCGGGCGCACGATGGTCCAGGCGAGTTCGCTGCGTCGGAGGTGGGCGTCGGCGATCCCCTTGGCCCTGAGGTAGTGGGAGATGGGGTGCCCCTCGCTTCCGGGGTCGGCCCGCATGGAGCTGAGCATCAGGTAGCGCTGGATACCCGCCGCCTCCAGTGCCGCGATGCTCCGGATCGCCCCATCCCGGTCCACCGAGAGGGTCTTTTCCGGGCCGGTCTTCGAGCCCGATCCCGCAGCGAAGATGAAGGCATCGATCCGGCCCGCTGCCTCGAGCACCGGATCCAGGGGCTCCTCCAGGTCGCCCAGGACCCACTCCGCGCCACTCTCCTGGAAGTGTTCGGCCTGCTCCTCCGATCGGATCATGGCCACGGGTTCGTGGTCGGGGCTTTCCAGAAGGAATTGGACCAGGATGCGGCCCGTGTGTCCGTTGGCTCCAGCGATCAGTACGCGCATGATGGGTGGTCGCAAGTCGGGGTAAGTCAGGGAGAACGAGAAGGATTCAACCCGACTCCCGGGCTCACGATCCGCTTCCGGCTGAAGCCAGGGCCTCCTCTACGACGGCCCTCAGCGTCTCCCGCTCGTAGGGCTTCTGCAGGACCCCGGCGACCCCCAGCCCCTCGGCCTTGTCCAGCGCGTTCTGATCCAGGTATCCCGATGAGAGCACGATGGGAAGATCGGGGCGCGACTGGAGGATCCGCTCGGCCAGCTCCGTCCCGTTCATCCCCGGCATGGCGTAGTCGGTCACCACCAGGTCCAGGGGGCGGCCCTCCTCGATCACCTCGAGCGCCCTGAGGGGGGACCCCGCCTCGACCACCCGGTAGCCCATCCGCTCCAGGATGAGCCGGGTGGTGCGGCGCACCATCTCCTCATCATCCACGAGGAGGATGTCCGCTCCGGTCGCAGGGAATTCGGCTCCCTTCGGTCCTCCTATACCCTGGGGGGACGTCTCCTCCTCGGCCATGGTGGCAGGGAGTTTCAGCGTCACTTCGGTCCCCTCTCCGGGCTCGCTGGTCAGGAGGATCTCCCCGCCCAGACTCTGGACGACCCCGTGGGCCGTGGCCAGTCCCAGCCCGGTGCCCTCTCCCGGGGCCCGCGTGGTGAAGAAGGGATCGAGGGCCCGTTCCATCACCTCCGGGTCCATTCCCGTCCCGGTGTCCTGGACCGTGATCAGGAGGTGGGTCCGACCTTCGCCTTCCGTTCTGGGATCGCTCGGTAGGGTGCCCGACGGGGAGGCTTCCGGTCGGTCCGACTCCCAGCGGGTGGCCAGGGTCAGGGTCCCTCCCTTCCCCTCCATGGCCAGGTAGGCGTTCGTGGCCAGGTTCATCAGCACCTGGTGGAGTTCGCTGGGATTGGCGCGGACCTCCGCCAGAGGGGCCTCGAGCTCGTATTCGAGGTCGACATGGGGGGGAAGGGAGCTTCGGAGGAGCAGTCCCACCTCCCGGATGATGGGCTCCACCCGACAGAGTGACCGCTCCACCTCCTCACCACGGCTGAAGGCCAGGATGCGGCGCACCAGCTCCCGGGCTCTCCGGGCCGACTGGACGATCCGTCCCAACTCCTCCCGCTGGGCGCTCCCGGCGGGTGCCCGGTCCCACATCTCCCGGGTACTCATGAGGATGGGGACCAGGAGATTGTTGAAGTCATGGGCGATCCCTCCGGCCAGGGTGCCCAGGGCCTCCATCTTTCCGGCCTGGACCAGGCGAGACTCCAGCCGCCGGCGCTCCTCGATCTCGCCCTCGAGCCGGCGGTTGGCCAGCGAGAGCTCGAGCCGGGCCTGGGAGGTCCGTTCCAGGGCCTCCTCCAACCCTCGGACCAGGTAGGCGATCCCCAGCGAGAGGAGGGCCCCCATGAAGAGGATCCCTCCGGCGGTGGCGATCCACGAGGCCAGGTCGTAGTCCATGACCCCCAGGTCCAGAATGGGACTGGGAGGCGCGGTGTAGATCGTGATGCCCACTCCGAGGACCGCCGCCAGCGTGAGCGCCAGCGCCCCCACCGTGCCCCGGAGTCCGAAGAAGATCGAGGTGAGCACCGGGAAGGAGGCGAGCCACACGGCGCCGCCCCCCACCGGGCCCACCTGGAAGAGGAGGAAGACCGCCAGTAGGTACCAGGCCGAGATGAAGAACCCCGCCCTGATCTGGTAGGGGATCCGGCTCCGGAAGACGGCCATGATGATGACGAGGGCCCAGGCCAGGGTATCCACCACCACGACGGACCAGAGGCCGACCCCTGCGGCCGCCAGAACTCCGGGCACGTAGGCCACACCCGCCAGGAAGGCCGTGGCCACCAGGGTGCCGTGGAGGATCTGTTCCCGCCACTGCTCGGGGGCCGCAGGCTCGACGGACCCATCAGTGCTCTCCGGACTCACGTCGTCGGGTCCGGACCGGGATGAAGGGGATCGGGACACGGGGCGGCGACCGGGAAGGGGAGCGAGGGGCGCTGGGGCGAGTTCCCGCAACGTCAGGGGAACGAAAGAGGGTAGGTTGAAGGTCTCACTGGAGGATCCTCATGGGAAGGGGCCGCCTTCCCCGCTCCCAGGGGCTGTCCTACGTTTTGGGAGACGCCGTCTCCCACCCTCAGACCCTGGTCACGCCCATGAGCGGTTCCTCCTCCTCCGTCCCTTCGCACCCACCCCATCCCGACGACGAAGGTCGGACCGGGACCGACTTCATCCGGCAGATCATCCGGCGCGACCTCTCGGAGGGAAAGCACGACGGCCGCATCGTCACCCGTTTCCCCCCGGAGCCCAACGGCTTCCTCCACATCGGCCATGCCAAGTCCATCGTCCTGAACTTCGGGATCGCGGGAGAGCACGAGACAGGGCGCTGCCACCTCCGGTTCGACGACACGAACCCCACCACCGAGGACGTGCGTTACGTGGAGGCGATCCAGGAGGATGTCCGGTGGTTGGGATACGACTGGGGCGAACACCTCTACTTCGCCTCCGACTACTTCGAGGAGATGTACGAGCGGGCGAGGGAGCTGATCCGGAAGGGTCTGGCCTATGTGGATTCCCAGTCCGAGGAGGAGATCCGGGAGGGACGCGGGACCGTGACCCGGCCGGGGACCCCCAGCCCGTATCGAGATCGATCTCCGGACGAGAACCTGGAGCTTTTCGGTCGGATGCGGGCGGGAGACTTCGAAGAGGGCGCCCACGTCCTCAGAGCGCGCATCGACATGGCGTCGTCCAACATGCTCATGCGCGATCCGGTCCTGTACCGGATCCGCCACGCCCACCACTACCGGACCCAGGACGAGTGGTGCATCTATCCCCTCTACGACTTCGCCCACCCCCTGGAGGACGCACTGGAGGGTGTGACCCACTCCCTGTGCACCCTGGAGTTCGAGAACAACCGGGAGTTCTACGACTGGCTCGTGGAGAACGTGACCGTACCCCACCGCCCCCATCAGTACGAATTCGCTCGGCTCAACCTGGACTTCACGGTCATGAGCAAGCGGAAGCTCCTCCGGCTCGTGGAGGAGGACCGGGTGGACGGGTGGGATGACCCCCGGATGCCCACCATCGCCGGACTCCGGCGGCGGGGCGTCACCCCCTCGGCCATCCGGAGCTTCTGTAAGATGATCGGGGTGGCCAAGGCCGATTCCCGGGTGGACATGGGCAAGCTCGAGTACGCCATCCGGGACGATCTGAACCGGCAGGCGCCCCGGGTGCTCTGTGTGCCCGATCCCCTCAAGGTGGTCCTGACCGACTGGCCGGAGGGCAAGGTCGATGAGCTAGAGGCTCCGTACTTCCCTCGTGACGTTCCGCTGGAGGGAAGCCGGACGGTGCCCTTCGGCCGGGAGCTTTGGATCCATCGGGAGGACTTCGCCGAAGATCCCCCCTCAGGCTACCGCCGACTGACTCCCGGCGGGGAGGTCCGCCTCCGCTACGGATACATCATTCGGTGCGAGGAGGTGGTGAAGGATGAGGCGGGTCGGGTCCGGGAACTCCGGTGCAGCCATGACCCGGACAGTCGGGGCGGAACGGCTCCGGACGGACGGCGGGTCAAGGGGACGATCCAGTGGGTTTCGGCGGCCCACGCCCTCCCCTGCACCCTGCGAAACGTGGACCGGCTCTTCGACGTGGCCGATCCCGATGGGGCCGCGGCCGATGCGGGCGAGGGCACCGACTTCCGGGATTTCCTCAACCCCGACTCCCTGGAGGTGGTGGAAGGCGCCGTCATCGAGCCCTCCGTGGCCCACGACGACCCCGACACTCGATACCAGTTCGAGCGGGTGGGCTATTTCTGGCGAGATCCCGGGAGCCCGGACGACGAGCCGGTCTTCAACCGGATCGTCACCCTCCGCGACACCTGGGCGCGGAAGGTGGCTGAGGGTGGGACAGCGTCCGGGGAGGGGCGGCGGGTTTCGGGGACCGGCACGGTGGATGGGGAAGGCGAGGCGAAGGGAGTCCCGGGGAAGGCCGGCGGAGAGGCCGCGACGCCCGGGGACCCGGGACGCCCTCCCGAACTCTCACCCGAGGCCCGTGCCCGTGCGGAAGCCCTGGTCGCCGAGCTCGAACTGGACCGGAACGACGCCGAGATCCTGGCTCGGGAGCCGGCGGCCGAAGCCTTCCTCCGAGCCTCCGCAGGAGCGGATCCGGGGGCCAAGGCCGGCCCCCTGGCCAACTGGATCATCAACGAGTTGCCCCCGGTCCAGGGGGATCGCGCCCTCGAGGCCCTCCCCTTCGGCCCGTCGGAGTTCGCCGAACTCGTGGCACTCGTCGAGGAGGGCACCCTTTCCAGCTCCGGAGGGCGCGAGGTGTTGGGCGTCATGGCCCGGGAAGGAGGCTCGCCGCCGGACATCGTGGAGGCCAGGGATCTGGCGCAGGTGAGTGACCCTGAGGCCCTCGAGCCCGTGATTCTGCGCATCCTCGAGGCCCATCCCGGAAAGGTTCGCGCCTACATCGAGGGGAAGAAGGGCCTCGAGGGCTTCTTCATGGGTCAGATCATGCGGGAGACCCGGGGGAAGGCCGACCCCGAGTTGGCGCAGCGCCTGCTGAGGAGAATGCTGGGGGAGTGAGGGAGGAGCCGACCGGGACGGGAGCCCGGGTGTGACCGGCCGGCACTGGAGTCAGGCTCGGATCCCTTCCCGTTCCATTTTGTGAAACTCAGTTCCATAAAATGGAACTCGGCTGGCCTGGCCTCCTTCCACGGACTCAACAGTTCACCACCTGGCCCTCCAGACGATCGGCCGACCTACGGGCCGCCTCCCGGGAGTCGAAGGGGCCCGCGAGGACCCGGTAGAGCCCGCCATCGCCCCGCGCGACCTCCACCTCCCATCCCGTGTCCCGAAGCCTCTGGGCCAGCCCCCGGGCGTTGCTCTGGGAACGGAAGGACCCGGCCTGGACGCGCCAGCAGGTCACGGGAGCCGGCGATTCGATCACCGTGATCCGGACCGGAGCCGTGCCGGGCCCGATCATCTCGATCTCTCGGGCGGCCCGACGGGAGAGGTCGAGGATCCGTTCGTCCACGAAGGGGCCCCGATCATTGATCCGGACCCGGGTGGTGAGGCCGTTGTCCAGGTTCGCCACATGGAGTACGGTGCCGAAGGGCAGGCTCTGGTGCGCCGCCGTCATGGCCTCCATGTCGTAGCGTTCTCCAGAGGCCGTGGTGCGCCCGTGGAAGGGGTGTCCGTACCAGGACGCGATCCCCTCCTCGCTCCACCCTTCGGCGGGAGGGGGTTCCGGGGGAAGGGGCGGGCCCAGCGTGCGGCAGGCCGACATGGAGGCGAGCCCGACGAGGGCGACGATCCTTGCGAGCCGAGGGAGGAGCCCAGGGGCGGGTCCGCGGGGCGACGGGATCGGTGGTTCCATAGGAGAGAAGCTGGTGCCCTCGGCCCCGGACAGGCAACCGTCCGGGGCCTCACCACCGGAGGGGTCGCAGCGTCACCAGCGACGGTGTGGTCGTCAGACAGGTGCGACCCCACCCTCCTCCACTTCTTCAACAGCCTTCCAGGTCAGGGGGCGATGCCCTCCACCGTCAGGGTCCGGCCTTCCCGGCGTAGCTCAAGCGAGATGGCCTCTCCCTCCCGGTAGCTCGACAGGATCTGCCGGGCGTGGGCGGCATCGAGCACCGAGCGACCGTCGATGGAGTGGATGACGTCTCCCTCCTCCAGGCCGAGGGGGGCCTCCTCATCCACCTCCAGGACCAGGACGCCTTCCTGGGCGTCGAAGTACCGTCCCAGCTCCGGGTTCAGGTCGTAGAGACGGACGCCGAAGCGGTTCGCTCCCTCGCGTTGCAGGAGGAGCTGGCCGGCCCGAGTGGTGCTCAGCCGGGGGGCTCGTGCCTCCCCGCGGATCCTTTCCCCGTCGCGCATGAAGATGCGCATGGATGGATCGGCGCCTGGACCCCGTGGGCCCGCCCGATCCCCGCTCCGGAAGCGCATCGGACCCTCCCCACGCTCCCGCATCTCCTGCATCCGCTCCCGCATCTCGGACATCCGGGTCTGGAGCTCGGCCCGCATCTCCTCGGACAGCCCCTCCGGGAGGGAGAACTGGCCCATGGGAAGGCACAGGCACTCCGTCTCGGTCCTCTCCTCGTCCGGTTCCTGAGCCTGAAGCCATCCCGGCAGCAGCATGAGGAGGACCAGGGCCAGCAGGCCCGAGGCGAAGAGGCCTGGGCTGAATCCCCTGGGAAGCCCGGGGATGGGGATCCGGGAGCCGGGGGACAGGGGACTTGGGGAGCTCATGGGATCATCTCCTGGTTCCGTGGTAGTCAAGGGTCCTGAGGCATCGGGCGGACCGGGTAAGGGAAAGCCCTCTCCCCGTGCCGTGTCCTTGCCCGTTCATCCCTTGGACGTCGAGACCGCACAGGAGCGTTGCCCGACTCCGTTCCACTCATCCGCACTCCGGGTCGCCCGCGATGGAGTGTACCCACGTCACCGGAGGTCCTGACGGGAGTCCGGATCGGATCCCCCTCCATCCCTCCGGGTACGGGAGGCGCTAGAGTGGGGCCCCTCGGTCCCTCGCCGAATCTCTGACTGATCACTCCAGAGTCGCAACGAGCACCTTCTAGTCCTCCCATCCAGCCGACTGTAGATGGACTCTCACATCCGTGTTCGGGGCGCCCGGCAGCACAACCTCAAGAACATCGACCTGGATCTTCCCCGTCGGGCCGTCACGGTCATCACCGGTCCTTCGGGCTCGGGGAAATCGTCGCTGGCGCTGGACACCATCTTCGCCGAGGGTCAGCGGCGGTACGTGGAATCCCTCTCTTCCTACGCCAAGCAGTTTCTGGAGAGGATGGAGAAGCCGGACGTGGATGCGGTGGAGGGGATCTCGCCGGCGGTGGCCATCGAGCAGAAGAATCCCACCAAGACCAGCCGGTCCACGGTGGGTACCGCCACCGAGGTCCACGACCTCCTTCGCCTGCTGTTCGCCCGGGTGGGTCGGACGTTCTGTCCTCTCTGTGACCGGAGAATCCAGCCCGACACCGTCTCCGGCGCGGTGGACCGGGTCCTCGAACTCCCCGTCGGAAGCCGTTTCCTGGTCACCTTCCCCCTTCCCCGGAGCGCCCGCACCTCCCATGGACCCCTGGTCGAGAACCTACGGGCCATGGGTTTCGTGCGCCTGCTGGCCGATGGGGAGCGGGTGGACCTGGCGGCGCCGGGAGCCGAGGAGCCGGAGGGGTTGGGCCGCGATCTGGGCCAGGCCGAGGAACTCCTGGTGGTCGTCGACCGGCTGAAGGTGGATCCAGGGGCCCGGGACCGGCTGGCCGATTCCATGGGAACGGCCTTCCGGGAGGGTGAGGGGGAGGCGCGGGTCCTCTTTCCCGACGCCGGCGAGGCAGGGTCCGCCGGTCTCGCCGACGAGGCAGGGGCAGACGAGGACACGCAGGCGGGGAGGATTCCCCCGGTGCTCTCCTTCACCGAGCGGTTCCGCTGCCCCGAGCACCCTGAAGTCACCTTTCCGGAGCCCACCCCCCAACTCTTCTCTTTCAACTCTCCCTACGGGTCATGCCCCGAGTGCACGGGCTTCGGAGCCACCCTGGAGTACGACGAAGAACTCATCATCCCGAACCACACCCGGTCGCTGGACGAGGGAGCGGTGGACCCCTGGACCAAGCCCCGATACAAGAAGGAGCGGGCGGCGCTGCGGGACTATGCTGAACGGATGGAGGTCTCGATCCACGCGCCGTGGACCGAACTCCCGGAGAGCTTTCGCGAGGCCGTCGTGTACGGGGCCGATCCGGGAAAGGGGCGGCTCACCGACAAGGGCTTCAAGGGGATCATCCCCTTTCTCGAGTCGCGCGAGAAGAAACGCTACAAGCAGTACATCCGGGTCTTTCTGCGCCAGTACCAGAGCCCTCGTCCCTGCCCGGAATGTGGGGGGGCTCGGGTCCGCAAGGAGGCGCTGAACATCCGGATCGACGGTCACCATGTGGCGCAGATCAGTGACCTGCCGCTGGATGAGCTGGACACCTGGGTCCGGGGGCTCGAGCTGGCGGGAGCGGAAGGGGAGATCGCCTCCACGATCCTGAGGGAGCTCCGGAGCCGGGTGGAGTTCCTGGTGGAGGTGGGGCTGGGCTACCTGAGCCTCTCCCGTCAGACCCGGACCCTGTCGGGAGGAGAGGCCCAGCGGATCAACCTGGCCAACTCCCTGGGGTCCCGACTGGTGGATACCATCTACGTTCTGGATGAGCCGTCCATCGGGCTCCACCCCCGGGATACCGGAGCGCTGCTCGGACTCCTTCGTCGGCTTGCTGAGGCGGGCAACACCGTCCTCGTGGTGGAGCACGACCCCGAGGCCATCCGGGCCGCAGACCACGTGGTCGAGCTGGGACCGGCGTCGGGTGAGCGCGGGGGGGAGGTGGTCTTCCAGGGGACCCCTGACGAACTCGTGGAGGTGGAGACCGCCACGGGCGACTATCTCTCAGGACGAAACGAGATCCCGGTTCCACGGCAACGCCGTACCCTGGAGAAGGGATGGCTTCGCCTCAGGGGAGCCCGGCTCCACAACGTGCGGGACGCGGAGGTGGAGATCCCCCTCAGAGCGTTCACGGTGGTCACGGGGGTGTCCGGCTCGGGGAAGTCGACCCTGGTCCACGACGTCCTGTACCGGGCGCTGGAGCAGGAGCTGGGCGGAGGGGACACCTCGGCCAAGGAGCACCTCGGCGAGGCCGTGGGGGCCTACGACGGCCTGGAGGGGATCGGCGGGTTGGACGACGTGGTCCTGGTGGACCAGAGTCCGATCGGGCGCACACCCCGCTCCAACCCGGTCACCTACATCAAGGCCTGGGGTGAGATCCGCCGGATTTTTTCCGAGCAGCCCCTGGCCCGGCAGCGGGACTTCGAGGCCGGCCACTTCTCCTTCAATGTGAAGGGGGGGCGGTGCGAGGACTGCAAGGGCGCCGGACACGTGGAGGTGGAGATGGTCTTCATGGCCGACGTCTACGTCCCCTGTGAGGTCTGTGGTGGGCGCCGCTTCAAGCCCGAGGTTCTGGAGGTGAAGGTGCGAGGGCGCTCCATCGCCGACGTCCTGCACTTCACCGTGGACGAGGCCATCCGGTTCTTCGTGAAGGAGGACCGCCTGGGTCAGACGCTCTGGCACCTCCAGCAGGTGGGCCTCGGCTATCTCCGGTTGGGCCAGGCCGCCACGACCCTCTCGGGTGGAGAGGCACAGCGCCTCAAGATCGCCCGCGAACTCTCGGGGGCGGCGGGAAAGCGGGGGCGGGTGCTCTACCTTCTGGACGAGCCCACGACAGGGCTGTCGGGCCCGGACGTGGCTCGCCTCCTTCAGGTCCTCCAGCGCCTCGTGGACGCCGGAAACACCGTTCTGGTCATCGAGCACAACCTGGACCTCATCAAGACCGTCGACTGGCTCGTCGACATGGGACCGGGCGCCGGAGCCGACGGCGGGCGGGTCGTGGGGATGGGGCGGCCCGAGGATCTGGCGGGCCACCCCGAGAGCGTCACGGGCCGCTTCCTGGCCCCCCTCCTTCCCACGCCGGTGGGCGGGTAGAGGGGGACGTCGTCCGGCCCTGAGTTCCCGAGGGCCGTCCTCCCCGACGGCCCCCTGGAAACGGCAGCTCAGGGAGGTTGCCGGGAAGGGGCGAAATCCGTTACATTTCAAGGACTATACAGGGGTCTCCATGCCCCGCTTCAGGAGGGGGTCGGAGGGCTCGCCAGAGCACCGGTCGGACACTCGGGATCGCGGGGGGAACTCCTCTCCGCGGCCCTACTGCATTGCGCCGTCGGCATCGGAGAGCGGAGGCCCCTGATCGGGGCGTGAACGCCCGCCGCCTTCGCTTCCCCTCACCCGCCCCGTTCGGGCGTCACCCCAGTCTCCAGTTCAGGTTGATCCATGGAATCGGACAACGGACAGAAGGTCATCTCCCGTCTCCTCGAAGACGAGATGCGGGAGTCGTTCATCGACTACTCCATGAGCGTCATCGTACAGCGGGCCCTCCCCGACGTTCGGGACGGCCTGAAGCCGGTCCACAGGCGGATCCTGTACGCGATGAACGAGCTGGGCCTTTCGCCGGGCCGAGCCTACAAGAAGAGCGCCTCGGTGGTGGGCGAGGTGCTGGGGAAGTATCACCCCCATGGGGACTCGGCGGTTTACGACTCCATGGTCCGGATGGTCCAGGACTTCTCCCTCCGCTATCCGCTGGTCGATGGGCAGGGGAATTTCGGCTCCATCGATGGCGATTCGGCCGCGGCCTATCGGTACACCGAGGCCCGGCTGACCTCCATCGCCATGGAGATGCTGGACGACATCGACAAGGAGACGGTGCGGTTCAGCCCCAACTTCGACGGGCGCATCGATGAGCCTACCGTCCTTCCCTCCCGCTTCCCGAACCTGCTGGTGAACGGTTCTTCGGGGATCGCGGTGGGGATGGCCACGAACATCCCGCCCCACAACCTGACGGAGGTGGTGAACGCACTCACTGCCCTCAGCGAGGACCCCGACCTTCCGCAGGAGGAGTTGGAGGCCCTGATCACAGGTCCCGACTTCCCCACCGGGGGCTATATCTGCGGACGGGACGGGATCCGTGACGCCTACCGGACCGGCCGCGGACGCGTGGTGATGCGTGCCACGGCGGAGATCGAGGAGATGGAGACGGGTTCGGGGAAGGAGCGGATCATCATCCGCGAGATCCCCTTCATGGTGAACAAGACCCGACTCATCGAGCAGATCGCCCAGCTCGTGCGCGATAAGAAGGTGACGGAGATCTCGGCCCTCCGCGACGAGTCGGACCGGGACGGGATGAGGATCGTGGTGGAGCTGAAGCGGGACGCCATCTCCCACATCGTGCTGAACCAGCTCTACAAGCACACTCAGATGCAGTCCACCTTCGGGACCATCCTCCTGGCCCTGGTCGACGGCGTCCCTCGGGTGATGACCCTGCGGCAGATGCTTCAGCACTTCCTGGACCACCGCCACGTGGTGGTGGTCCGGCGCAGCGAGTTCGATCTTCGCAAGGCTAAGGCCCGGGAGCACATCCTCGAAGGTCTGAAGATCGCCGTCGACAACATCGACGAGGTGATCCGGATCATCCGGGGCTCGCCCGACTCGCCCACGGCGTCGGGCAGGCTCCAGGAGTCCTTCGAACTCTCCGAGGATCAGGCCCAGGCCATCCTCAACATGCGCCTCTCCCGCCTCACCGGGCTGGAGATGGACAAGCTGGAATCGGAGCTGGCCGAGGTTCAGGCCCGGATCGCCGAGCTGGAAGAGCTCCTGGGCGATCGCGAGGCGCGGATGACGGTGATCCGTGATGAGCTGGCGAAGCTCAAGGAGAAGTACGGCGACGAGCGTCGGACGGCCATCGTAGGAGAGCGATCGGACCTGGAGATGGAAGACCTCATCGCCGATGAGGAGATGGTCATCACCATGAGCCACCAGGGGTACGTGAAGCGGATCCCCGCCGATACGTACCGGGCTCAGCGACGGGGGGGGCGGGGCCTCCGGGGGATGGGAACCAAGGAGGAGGACTGGGTGGAGCATCTCTTCCTGGCCTCGACCCACGACGTCCTCATGATCTTCACCAGGGACGGCCAGTGCCACTGGCTGAAGGTGTGGCAGATTCCCCAGGGCGGACGGAATTCCCGGGGCAAGCCCATCGTGA
>SKKH01000161.1 GCA_007121555.1 Gemmatimonadota bacterium
CCTCCCCCACGCCGGCGTGGAATCGCAGGGGATCCAGGGGCCGGACGCCGGCCCCCCCCTCGGGACCGACGCCGACCTGAGCCCTGAACCCCCTGCGTTCCCTGGTGTTCGGCTATGCCTGCGCCTGCTGGACCTTCAGCAGCTCCCGGACATGGTGGACCAGCGTGGTCACCGTCCAGGGCTTGGCCATGAAGGGGTGGTCGGGAAGGGACTCGCCCTCCTGCAGAAGGAACTCGGGTCCGTACCCGCTGGAGAGAAGGGTCGGAAGGGAGAACCCCTCCTCCTCCAGGGTGGCCACCAACTCCAGCCCCGTCATGGTGGGCATGACGAGGTCGGTGATGAGGAGGTCCGGCAGGGGACCCCTGCGGATCCGTTCCAGCGCCTGGAGTCCGTGGCCCGCCTCCTCCACCCGGTACCCCTGGGACCGGAGGATCCGCGAGCTGACTCGGCGCAGGGACTCGTCATCCTCCACGAAGAGGACGAGGGGGCCCTGGGGTTCGGACGAAACCAGAGGGGCGGGCGGCGCCGCTGTGGCCCCATTCCCGTTCCGGTGAGGGGGAGCCAGCTCGGCCTCCACCGTTCCGGGGTGCGACGCCTCGTTCTGGTTCGTGGCCTGGGCGCTGTTGGCCAGACGGAAATAGAGGCGCACGATGGTGCCCGAGCCGGGCTCACTCTCCACTTCGACGAAACCGCGATGTTGCTTCATGATTCCGTACACCATGGACATGCTGAGGCCCGGTCCGGCCGGATGGGTCCGACTCGTGGAGAAGGGTTCGAAGAGGCGCGAGACCGCCTGGGGGGCCATGCCGGTGCCCGTATCCTCGATGCTGATCACCCCGTAGTCCCCGGGCACACCCCACCCGGTCCGATGCAGGTGCTCGCGGTCGATGCCTCCGACCCCGAAGCGGATCTCCAGGTGACCGCCCCCGGGCATGGCCTCGCGGGCGTTGCTGGCCAGACCGAGGAGGATCTGCCGGACCGCCTCCGGATCGGCCAGGACCTTCCCCACACTCCCGGACACGAGCTGGATGGAGATGTTGTCGGGCATGAGGGGGCGAAGTCTCCGGAGCGTGCTCAACACGACCTCCTCCAGGGCCACTGGACGGAGCTCGAGGCGCTCGCCTCGACAGAACGAGAGCAGGTGCTTCATCATCTGCGAGGCGGTCATGGCGGACCGGCGGATCTCGGCGGACTCCTGCCGGACCTGCTCGGTTTCCCCGGTGAACAGCCCCTCCTCCAGGAGGTCCAGGCGGGCCAGGACGGCGGACATGATGTTGTGCAGGTCGTTGGCCATGCCTCCGGCGAGCTGGCCCATGGCCTGCATCTGCTCCGCCTCCCGGAGCTTGGCCTCGAGGTGGCGCCGACCCGTCACGTCCTCCGCCTCCAGTTCCAGTACGCCGCTGCGGCCCTCGGGGGCGGCGACGACCCGGATCCGGACCCAGATCGAGCTGCCGTCCGAGCGGATCCAACGGACCTCGTCCCGAGCCAGTCCCTGGTAGACGCCTTCCTCCTCGAGCCGAGCCCGGTCCCGGTGATCTCCGAAGAGGTCGTGGACCCGGGGCATGGCCGCCCGCAGACGAATGTCGGAGTCGAAGCCCAGCAGGCGGAGGAACCCGGAGTTGGCCGTCAGGATCTCTCCGGCCAGGGTGCATCGGCTCCGGGCGGTCGCGGTGGGGGGCGCCGCGGCGGATCGGACGAGAGCGGGAGGCATGGGTCGGTGTCCCTCGGATCGAGTGGGGCTGTATGTATCGAACGAAGCGATGGCATTCTTGAGCGGGCTGGAGAGCCCGGACATGCTTCGGCAGTTGCAAATCCCGGACCCACCCGGGGCCCGATGCCACGGGAGCCCTTTGGCCACGCCGATTCTTCGCGAATCGCTCTATGGTCGGTTCGGGGGTCCCGAGGGGGTGTGCCACCCCGCGACGCTGGCGCAAAACGCCAGGGGTCTCCCGTTTTGCGTCACCGGATCTCCGGCATCCCGTTCTCTCTTTCCTCCCTTCGATGGAGTGCTGAATGAAGACCCTCGTCACCGGCCACGCCGGGTTCATTGGATCTCACTTCGTCGACCGCCTCCTCGAGGCAGGCGACGAGGTGGTGGGCCTCGACAACCGGGATCCCTTCTATCCCGCACCTGTGAAGGAGCGGAACCTGGAGGGGGCCCGGGACCACGACGGCTTCCTGGACCTCGACGGCGACATCCGGGATCCGGAGGCCCTCGAGCGGATTCCCGACGACGTGGAGCGGGTGGTCCATCTGGCCGCCCTCGCCGGCGTACGCCCCTCCATCGAAGATCCGGCCCGCTATCAGTCGGTGAACCTGGAGGGCACGACCCGCCTCCTGGAATTCGCTCGCGAGCGGCAGATCAAGCACTTCGTCTTCGCCTCGTCGTCGTCGGTCTACGGGAACAACCGAAAGGTCCCCTTTTCGGAGGACGACCCGGTGGATCACCCCATCTCGCCCTACGCCGCCACGAAGCGGGGCGGGGAGCTCCTGGCCCACACCTACTCCCACCTCTTCGGGATCCGGATCCTCTCGCTGAGGTTCTTCACCGTCTACGGGCCCCGGCAGCGTCCCGACCTGGCGATCCACAAGTTCGCCCGGCTTCTGAGTCAGGGAGAGGAGATCCCCATGTTCGGCGACGGGACGACCCGGCGCGACTATACCTACATCGACGACATCCTGGCCGGGATGGAGGGCGCGCTGGAGTGGGTCCAGTCGGCGCCGGAGGGAGCCTTCGAGATCGTCAACCTGGGCGAGAGCCGCACCGTCGAGCTCAGGGAGATGATCCAGGTGCTGGGACGGGAAATGGGTGTGGAGCCCCGGATTCGCCGGCTGCCGCCCCAGCCAGGTGATGTGGAGCGGACCTGGGCCGATGTGAGCCGGGCCCGTCGGCTCCTGGGCTACGATCCCTCCACCGACTTCGAAGAGGGGATCCGCCGGTTCGTGGCCTGGTTCCGGAGCCGGGAAAACGGAGGCGCATCCTGACTCCGGTGCGCGGTGGGAAGATGCCCGGCGCCTGCGGTAGATGCGTCGGGGGCCGGGGGGGACCCCTCGGCTCGACGCGGGTTATATTTCGCCCATGAGCACTTCATCCTGGTCCGAAGGGGCCGCCGCGGCTCTGCCCGCACGGGCTCTGACCCGGGCCCTGACCACCGTTATGTTGTTCGTGGCCCTGGCCGCCTGCACCGCCGCCGGCTCCGATCAGGAGGCGCTGCAGCGGGGAGACGAGGCCTTCGCCCGAGGCGAATACACCGAGGCTCTGGCGGAATACCGCCTGGTGCTCCGGCAGAACGAGAACGACGTCGACATCCTCCTTCGGACCGCTCACGCCTTCGCGTCGGTGGGCCGGATCGACGAGGCCGTCGAACTGTATCGCCGTGCCGTGGAGCTGGCTCCCGAGGCCGCCGACCTGGCCGCGGCCGATCTGCTCCGGGTGGCGAGGCGGGCCACCGACGGTCGACGCGACGGCATCATGGCCGCGGCCGCCGTGGAGGCGGCGCTGGAGCTTCGCCCCGGAGTGAACCTCACCGGCCTGGCCCGGCCCCTGGCGGAGCACTTCTCCCGGAACGGCCAGTTTGGCCAGGCTCTCCCCTACTTCCAGAAGGCCATGGGCGAGGCCGAGCCCGATCCCAACCTGATTCTGGACCTGGCCCGGGCCCACGAGGAGCTGGGCGACTGTGAGCTCGCCCTCACCTACCTGGACCGGGTGCAGGACGACGTGCCGATTCTGCGCCGCTCCGAGGTGGACTGGCGGGTGGGCCACTGCTCCTTCGAGCTCGGCATGGAGGCGGTGGAGGCCGGACGGGCCGACGATGCGCTGGAGTTGTTCCAGGCCACCATCGAGGTGGGAGAGCCGAGAAACCGACTGGCGCCGGCCTGGTTCGAGGTGGGAGAGATCCTGGCCGAGCAGGGCCGCTGTCAGGAGGCGATTGCAGCCTTCGAGGTGGCTCAGCAGGAGGAGCTGGGAGGCGGGCTTCTGATCCAGCGCGCTCGGGACCGGGTCGACGACATCCGCTTCCGACGCGGCTCCGGCGGGCCCTGCTGACGTCGGGTCGCGTGACGGGGCCCTCCCCTTCGCCCTCCGATGCCTCGGGGTCCCGGAACGCGCCCCCGGGTTCTGCTCTTCTCCTCTTCATCCACTGCCCATGAACGTGCCCCTTCTCGATCTCAAGGCCCAGTACGACTCCATCCGAGCCGAGGTGGAGGAGGCCATCCACCAGGTGGTCGAGTCCCAGTACTTCATTCTGGGCCCCGAGGTCGAAGGGTTGGAACGAGAGATCGCAGGGTTCCTCCAGGTGCCCCACGCGGTGGGCTGCGCCTCGGGCACCGACGCCCTCCTGCTGCCGCTGAAGGCGCTGGATCCCCAGCCCGGCGAAGAGGTGATCCTGCCGGCCTTCACCTTTTTCGCCACGGCCGGCGCCGTCTGGAACGCCGGCTTCACCCCCGTCTTCTGCGACATCGATCCGGTCACCTTCAATGTGACCGCCGAGACGGTGGAGGCGGTCTGGACCGAGCGCACCCGGGCGGTGATCCCGGTCCACCTCTTCGGGCAGATGGCGCCCATGGCCCCGATCAGCGCCCTGGCCAGGGCCCGGGGGGCGGTGGTCGTCGAGGATGCCGCTCAGGCCATCGGAGCGCGCCAGCGCTGGCCCGGACCCGACGCCCCCGAGGGTGCCGTCTCCGACGAGGGTTGGATCATGGCGGGGGCCGCCGGCGACGTGGGCGCCTTCTCCTTCTTCCCCACCAAGAACCTGGGCGGGTTCGGGGACGGGGGAATGGTGTCGGCCCACGACGACGAGCTGGCCGAACGGGTGGCCAAGCTCCGGGTGCACGGAGGTCGGCAGATGTACCACCACGAGATGGTAGGCACGAATTCGCGCCTCGACGCCCTGCAGGCCGCGGTGCTCAGGGTGAAGCTGCGTCATCTCCAGGGCTGGACCGAGGTGCGCAGACAGAACGCATGCCGCTATCACGAGGGGCTCGAAGAGGTGGAACAGGTGACCCCGCCCAGCACCCTGGAGGGCAACTACCACGTCTACAACCAGTACACCCTCCGCGTCGAGGAACGGGACCGTCTCCGGGAGCACCTCTCGGGGAAGGGAATCGGGTCGGGCGTGTATTACCCGAAGCCCCTTCACCTTCAGGAGTGCTTTTCCGAGCTGGGAGGCACGGAAGGGGAGCTCCCGGTCACCGAACAGGCCTGCCGGGAGGTGATGTCCCTGCCAATCTTCCCGGAGCTCGGAGAGGACCGGTTGGAACGGGTGGTCGAGGAGATCCGGGAATTCTACCGGTGACGGAACTTCCGTCCAGATCCAGCCGGGGACAGGCTTGCGCCCCACCTGGAGTTTGGACACCGTTGAAGGCTTCACAGGGTTCGCCAGAAGGGAGTCCCGCACTCGACGCGGACCCCCTCGGGGCGGGTCGAAACCTGGGAGATGTATCCGGATGAAGGAAGCGAGGTCCCCCGCGCGCACAATCGTGGGTCTGGTCATGGGTGCCCTCCTTCTGGTGGGCTCGCTCTCGGCGTGTCGATCCGCTCCGCCCTACGAAGGGTTGGGGGGCAACGAGCTCTTCGATCTCGGGGTCGAGGCCTTCGAGGAGGAGGACTGGGACGAGGCCCGGGATGTCTTCGAGCGGATGACCTCGCGCTTCCCCGGCCACGGCCGGATCTCCGAGGCCCGGATGTTTCTGGCACGGACGTACTTCAACAGCGGGGAATACATCTCCGCCGCCGCCGAGTTCGAGCGGTTCCTGGACCTTCATCCCTCCCACGGCCTGGCCCCCGAGGCCTCCCTGGGGATCTGCCGCAGCTACGTGCGGTTGGCCCCCCACCCCCAGCGCGACCAGGAGTACACCCAGCGCGCCCGGGACGCCTGTCGCCAGACCGCCCAGGAGTTCGCGGGGATGAATGTGGGCCAGGAGGCCGAGGAGCACCGGGCCCGGATGGTGGAACGTCTGGCCCAGCGCACCTACCAGGACGCCCGGTTTTATCAGCGCCGCAACGCGCACGACTCGGCGATCCTGATCTTCCAGGACCTGGTGGACCGGTACCCTGAGACCGAGTGGGCCTCCCACGGATTCCTCGGGCTCTACCGGTCGTATCGCGCCATCGGTTGGACCGAAGAGGCGGAAGAAGCCCGGGACCGCCTCTTCCTCCTCCACCCCGATTCGGAGGCCGCCCAGGAGTTGCGGGCAGAAGAAGATGGCGCCTGACGGCGGCGGGCAGCGGGTCGGGATTCTGGGAGGGACCTTCGACCCCTTCCACATCGGCCATCTGGTGGTGGCCCAGGACGTCCTCGAAGCCCTGGAGTTCGACCGGATCGTCTTCGTTCCGGCCGCGCGTCCCCCCCACAAGGACGCCGAC
>SKKH01000217.1 GCA_007121555.1 Gemmatimonadota bacterium
CCGGGTCAACTTCCGGTGTAAAGCGGATTCACCGGGTCCGGATGGTCGAGGGACAGGTTGGGGTTGGCCTGGAGTTCGCTATCCGCAACGGGGAAGCAGAGCCGGATCCGATCGCTCACGTCTTCCATCTCGCCCGGAGTGTTGTCCTCCACCCACCGCCAGAGATCTCCCAGCCGCCGGGTTTCGAGCCAGAGCTCAATTCCCCGTTCGCGCTTGAGGGCGGTCCAGGCCTCCTCCAGATTGTCCGCCTCCCAGAGAGGGAGCGGCTCACCGTCGTGGTCGCTCACCAGTCCCTCGCGCAGACTGTTCATCAGGTCCAGGGCCTCCTGCCAGCTTCCCGCCGCGAGCGCGGCTTCCGCACGAATGAGAACCATTTCCCGTCCGCTGGAAAGGTTCATCGGACTCGTCACGTCGGTGTACTTGAGTTGGAAGTACCAGGGTACCCACTCAAACTCCGCGTTCGGCACATCCGGGTTCTGGTCCCAGGGCACCCGAGGGTCGCCGGTCTCCACGTAGTAGTCCTCGTAGTACGTCTCGTAGACGCTGTGTGCTCGGTACGGATTGTTGTTGCTGATGAACTGGATGAAGTTGCGATGGCTTTCGGGATTGGCGCCGAACTCCAGCTGGAACTGGAAATCCCGAGGGACTGCGGCGGCGTCCTGCTCCGCGCCGACCAGGTCGCCCATGAAGAGGCGGACCGACGCACGACCGGCCTGGGCGGCCGTGGCCAGAGCGGGCTCGTCCGCCGCCATCGCGACCTCGCGGGCCTCCGAGAAGTACCCTTCCGCTCGCTCCAGATGGACCGCTCGATTCTGAGCATCGCTCTCATCGATCACCGCTTCGCACATGTTCTCGCCCAGGAGGCGGTTCGCGTACCCGGCGTAGAGGAGCGCCCGCGCTCCCAGCGGTGAAGAGGCGAAGTCGTCCCGGGTCTGACGGAGCCGACGGATTCCGTCCTCCGCCACCCACCGCGCCTGGTGGGCTGTGTTCCAGGCATTGTTGGGGAGGTCCTCGTCCCGGTCCAACTGTCCGGGATTGGGAGGCAGCTTGATGGGGTGGATCCGACCCCCTTGCGTATACTCCTTCGCGGCCTCCGATCCGAAGAAGCCCACCATGTTCACGCCCTGAACGAGGTTGAGTTCGATCCCGGAAACGATTGCATTGTGCGCACCGGGGTCGTCAAGGAAGTCGTCCTGGATCGGACCCGGGTTGTCTGCGGTCAGATCGCAGCCCACCAGCAGAGCGAGGGTGAGTATGCCGAGTAGTCGTATTGATCTTTGCATACTGGATCTCCCTGTCTCAGAACGTGACCCGAAGTGAGGCGGTGATCGTGGCGGGCGCCGGCACATGGTCGGTCACCGAGCCACCCGTCAGAGACCCCATCGGATTCGCCGCCCCCTGGGTCTCGGGGTCGTGGGAGTAGAAATCACGGTTCACCCAACGGGCGAGGTTTCGAGCAGAAAGGGTCACGAACGCATTACTCGTCCCCGGGATCGTTACGGGGAGGGGCGCCCGGGCCGAGATCTCCCGGAGTCGGGCGAAGTCCTGGGGAAGGCGCCACATGGCGGATTGGCTACTCTCGTAGCAGAGCGCCCGGTCGTAGGCCCGGAGCTGATCCAGGTTCGGGTGGGTATCCCCGGGTCCGGTATACTCGTCGTGGGGCACGATCCGGTAGGCGTGGTCGCAGCCGAGGGCTCCCGGCCCCCGCTGCGCGAGCAGATTCGAAGCGAACTCGTTCACGTAGTGCCCCCCCATGTACTCACCTCGAGCGGTGACCATCACGCCGTACGGGAGGTTCAGCGAAGTGGACAAGCCGATGATATGGGTCGGCTCGGACGGACCGAAAAAGGCGTCCCGCTCGATCACCGGGTCGGCGAATTCGTCCTTGTTCAGGATCTTGTGCCCGCGGATGGCTGGCGCGGGCTGCCCTTCCACCAGGGTGTAGGAAACGACCCCGCCCATGTCCAGGATCTCGGACTGGTTGGTCGTGACGTGGAGGCCCAGGTCCCAGGCGAAGTTCGGGCGCTCGAGCATCGTCAGGTTGGTCCCCAACTCGAAGCCAGTGTTCCTCAACTCTCCCACGTTCACGATCTGAGAGCCGCCGAACCCCAGACTGGGGGACTGACCCACGTTCAGGAGCGCGTCCGTGGAGTGTTGCCGGTAGTACGTGAAGTCGATTCCAAGCCGCTCGTCCAGAAACGAACCCTCGAATCCGAGCTCGAGTTCGCCCGTACGCTCAGGGCCGAGCTCCGGGTTCCCCACATTGGATGGGGTGAATGAGGTCTGGCCCCGGAAGCTGGTGGGAGTCCACGTGCGAACCGCGTCGAAGGCGTCGGGTGCCCGTCCGGCGAAGCCGTAGGCGGCTCGGAGCTGGAGCACCCCCCAGTGGTCCGGCCAGAACGCCTCATCCGAGATGATGTACGAGGTGCTGAGCTTGGGATAGACCTCGAGGCCGAAGTCCTCTCCGAAGACGCTACTGCCGTCGACCCGGACCCCCGTGGTGATGAAGTAGCGGTCCGCGAAGTCCAACATGTTCTGAACGAAGAAGCCACCGGTCCGGATGAGCAGGCCCGTCTGGGTCACGGATTGCTGTGCGGTGCTGCTGAGGGTGTGACGGCCGGGCCCGGGGAGGCCGTTGCCGCTTCCCACCATGGAGTGTTCCTGTCTCTGGACCAGCTCGCCTCCGGCAGAGAAGGTGGTCCGAACGCCATCCGTGAGACCGAGCTGGTAGTTGGCCACGGCGTCCACACTCACGGCCTCGTTATGCCAGTCTGCCGTGGTGATGGCTCCGTCGGGATTCGTCACGTATCCGAACGGAAGCACCACCATCTGGTCCTGCTGTAGCCGGTCGTACCCGAAGGTCACGCGGGTCGCGAGGGCGTCGGTGGGCGTCCAGTTCGCCGTGACCCCGAGATTCTGCCGCTGATTGGTCGTCTCTGCTGTGCGGGCGCGAAGCAGGTTGATCTGGTCTACGAACTCGGGATCTCCCGCCCGGGCGCCACCCACGAAGTTGTTGGGAGCCCGATATACGTTGAAGAAGATGGAGGCCAGGGCGTTTCCGGACGGCTGGGTCTCGAAGGCATGGTGCGAGAACATGGAGTTCACGTCCACGGCCAGGGACTCCGTCGGATTGACGGAGACGTTGGAGCGCAGGCTGTAACGGTTCTCGAACTCATCGACCTGCGCGCCGTCTCGGTCGGTGAGGCTCCCCGACACGTGGTACCGGAAGCGCTCTGCGCCTCCCTGCACCGAAAGGTTGTGCCGCTGCCCATGAGCCGTTCGGAGCCACGGATCCATGTTCATCCGGGGCCGTTCATCCGAACCCCACGGGCGGACCCATGAGACGGACTGGTCGGTCTCGTAGGTGAACTGGGGATCACCGTCCGCGCCCCGTCGTGTGAAGATCTGGATCACCCCGGCCGCAGCCTCACTCCCGTAGAGGGTTGAGGCGGCCGCGCCCTTGATGACCTCCATTCGTTCCACATCGGCGGGGTTGATGTCGTCGAGCGGGCTGGCCTGCTTGGTGTTGCCGCCCGATCGGTAGCCATCTGCCGCCTGCCTCACGCCATCGATGTAGACCAGGGGCTGGTTCCCCTGGGTGACACTCACGTTGCCCCGGAGCCGGATCGCCGCGCCGGATCCAACCGAAGCGTCGGTGAAGCTGACCCGGACTCCGGGAGCTCCACCCTGGAGGAGCTGTTCGAGGGTGCTGGCCCGCTCCACCGCGTCGGACACATTGATCTGGGTGAGGGAGTGCCCGACCTCCCGCCGACGGGCCTGGCCGGCCTGCCCTGTGACCACGATCGCATCCAGGGCAAGGGCTTCCTCCGCCATTTCGAAGTTCAGGGTGACCGTCTCGCCCTCTGCGATCGTCGCCGTCTGCTCCGTGAGCCCAAATCCCAGGAGCTGTACCGCTACGGTTACTTCTCCGACGGGGACGTTCTCGATGCGGTAGGTGCCGTCGCTGCCCGTGAGGGCGCCAAGGTCGGTGTTGACCACATGGACCTGCGCGCCGGCGAGCGGCCGGGCCGTCGCGGCCGCGGTGACGGTGCCTTCGACCACGCCCGTCTGACCAAGCGTGGCCTCGGCGCCGGCCGGGGCCGCATGAGCAGCTGAGGGGGATACGCACACGAAGAGGAGCAGCGCGAGGGTTGCGAACAGGACCCTTTCCATGGGGGTCTCCTCCGTTGGGAGTCCACGAAAGTGAACAACGGATCTCGTTTTTTTGTTTTTGGTTGTTTCCTAATTCATACGCGGCGTGTCAGAGTAATGCAAGTATTTACCGTCGTCTTATAATTTTCGGGCCGATCTGGTCACTGGGAGCCGAGAGTGCGGGAGCTTCGAGTGCCGCTCGGGAGGGTCTCCTCAGGGAGATGCGACGCCGGTTGCGGTCGAGTGTCCGGGTGGCCCCTCACCTGGCTTCGCGATCCAACCTCGCCAGGCTTCGAGGAGGGCCTCGGAAGAGGCGGCCGTCACCGACCGGGCTTCCAGGTCGAAGCCGATAGACCCGCTGGGCTTCGGGTCGAGGACGAAGCTCCCGCCCGCCTCGGCGAGGATGAGCATTCCGGCCGCGTAGTCCCAGGGCTTCTGGGAGCCGTGTAGATAGAGATGGCAGCGCCCTGCGGCCACCCAGCACCATTCCAGGGCCGAAGACCCGATGTTTCGCTGGGAGCGGAACGGGTGCTCCGTGGCGACTCGCGCCGCCAGTTCTCCGGGGAGACGCTTCAGGTCCACCAGTGCCATGGCTTCGGCCAGTTCGTTGGGGGCGCCTTCTCCCGACTTCAGGCGTCGGTCGCCGAGCCAGGCGCCACCTCCCCGGACGGCGGCGAACGTTTCGTCCCGGGCCAGGTCGTGGACGACCCCCAGTCGAGGGCCGTCTTCATCCACCAGAGCCACAGAGGCGGCGTACACCGGGAAGCCCGCCACGAAGTTGGAGGTGCCATCCAGGGGGTCGAGACACCAGAAGCTCGCCCCGGTGGACGCTGATCCAGCGGGCTGGCCGGTGAATCCCGATCCGGAGGTCCGGTCGGTGAATCCCGAATCAACGGACCGGTCCGTGAATCCCGAATCCGCGGACCGGCCTGGCAATGCTCCCAGGCCCTCCAGAATCGCTCGAGCCTCTTCGGGTCGGGATTCCTCCCCCAGCACCGGGATTCCGGGCCATCCCTCCTGGAGGTTCCTGGTCAGACTGCGCTGCAAGGCCATGTCCATCTTCGTGACCAGGCTTCCGTCTCCCTTCGTCTGTTCCTCAGGGGCGGGACCGGTTGTCAGACTTACGTCTTCGACGGTTGCGAGCACGGCCGACACCAGGGAGGCGAGGTCGGGGGGAAGCTCGGAACGGGGCATGGTACAGCGGTACTCCGGCGAGGGAATCAGAGCCACAGGCGAAGGCCGGTCGGGTAGCGCTCACCTCCCCCAATAATGGGAAGCGAAACGTGCGACAACCCATTCTACGGCCGCTTCCCCGCCAGGGAAATGGAGGGCCGGAAACGGCGTCAACCGAGTGTTGCCAGATGATCTCCTGACCATGATCCCCCAGGAGTCTCAGCCGTCCGTATGCGCATCGTCGTCTGGCCTGACCTCGCCCAGAGCTTCACCCATGGCCTCCACCGCAGGAAAGTAGACCTCGGCTGGGATATCCTCCTCACGCATCCAGCGGATGGAGGCGGTCGACCCGTCGGGCGCGGTGCCGTTCAGGCGGTGGTTGTCGGCGATCAGGCGGGCCAACGGATCGAGCGGCGAGCCTTCCCCCCGCGTACGAGCTGCCCTGCTACCGGACCCCACCGCACCCTCCCCTACCTCACCATCCGCGACCGCGCCACCTGGCACCATGCTACCCACCGCCGTGCCATCCGCCACCATACCCCCCGCCACCGCACCATCCACTCCATCCAGCCTGGGGAGCTTCCATCGCCCATCGAAGTGGGGCCGGCCCCAAGGATCGAGGAAGATGGGCCTGCCGCGATCTTGCCACTGGACGTTCCAACCCCCCTCGTGGACGAGGCGGTGATGGTAAGAGCAGAGAAGGAGGAGGTTGTCCAGCTTGGTTTCCCCGCCCTGGGCCCAGTGGCGCAGGTGATGGCCCGCGGTGAAGTGTCGCACCGGGCATCCGGGGAAGCGGCACCCCCGATCCCGGAGCTCCAGCGCCCGCCGAAGCGCCGGCGGGATGGTTCGCCGCCTCCGGCCTACATCGAGTTGATGGCCCTCGGCATCCAGGCGCACCTCCGACACTCCGGCATCGCAGCAGATCCGCCTCGACGTTTCAGCTGAAATTCTGGTGCCGTCCTCCAGATGGGAGTGGGAGGCCGCGGCGGCCGCGCCCACCTCGCCGCCACTACCATCTCCGGCATCACCGCCCGAA
>SKKH01000077.1 GCA_007121555.1 Gemmatimonadota bacterium
GGATGACCCTCCTCTCCTTCGTCGAGGCGCTGGAGTCGGTCCAGTTGAGCGACATCCAGGCGGCCCCGCAGGTGAAGGTCCTGGACAATCGGCCCGCCCGGATCCAGGTCGGTGAACGGACCCCGGTACGGGGCGTACAGCAGCAACAGCAGCAGCAGCAGGATGGCGGCCTCTTCATCGGAGCGCCCCAGATCGAGTTCGTGGAGACGGGGATCATTCTCGAGGTCACGCCCACCGTCACGGCTGGAGATCTGATCTTCATGGACCTGAGGGCGGAGCGCTCGGGAGTCGAGGAGGTCGGGATCGAGCTGGGCTACCGGTTCAACACCCAGGAGGCCGAGACCCAGGTTCTGGTGGAAGACGGGGAGACGGTGGTGATCGGCGGACTCACCGTGACCGAGGTCGACGAGACGAGGGTCGGGATTCCCATCCTCCAGCATGTTCCCTACCTGGGACGGCTCTTCCGCTATACCTCCGAGTCCCGGACCCAGCAGGACCTCATCATCCTGGTCACGCCGCAGATCACGCGGAGGTAACGCGTTCGACGCGGGGCTGAGGCCGGCCCCGACCTTCGCCTCCACCGACGCCCGGTCTGGACACGCTCCGGACCGGGCGTCAGGTTTGGGGACCCCGACAACCTGAACTTCCTCGTGCCCCCGCAGGCCATGTCCTACCTACGTGTTCTTCAGTTCCACACCGCGGGCGAGTCCCACGGGCGCGGCCTCACCGCCCTCATGGAGGGGCTGCCGGCCGGCCTCTCCCTTCAGATGGAACGAGACGTGGATCCGGAGTTGGTCCGAAGGCAGGGCGGGTATGGCCGGGGACGCCGGATGCAGATCGAGTCGGATCGAGCCGACCTGCTGAGCGGGATTCGCCTGGGCGAGACGCTAGGGTCTCCCCTGAGCATGCTCATCTGGAATCGGGACTGGGAGAACTGGACCACGGCCATGGCGCACCTCCCCCCTGACGAAGAGGAGAACCCCAAGGCCCTCCGTCCCATGTACCTGCCGCGGCCGGGCCATGCCGATCTGGTCGGCGTGCTCAAGTATGCCCGACGCGACACCCGAGACATCCTGGAGCGCGCCAGCGCCAGGGAGACGGCCGCGCGTGTGGCGTGCGGGGCGGTGGCCAAGCGGCTCCTGAGCGAGTTCGGGATCCGGATCGGAAGCCACATCCGTTCCATCGGTCCGGTCCGGGCGAAGGATCTCGAGGAGCTCCCCGGCGACCTGAACGCCGCCGCCGATGCCTCTCCGGTCCGGACCCTGGACGAAGAGGCCGCCGAGGCCATGATCCAGGCCATCGACCACGCCCGGGAGGTCGGGGACACCCTGGGAGGCGTGTTCGAGGTCGTGGCCACCGGTGTGCCGGTGGGCCTGGGGAGCCATATCGCCTGGGACCGGAAGCTGGACGGGCGTCTGGCCGCCGCCGTCATGTCCATCCAGGCGATCAAGGGGGTGGAGATCGGTCTCGGCTTCGAGGGGGCTCGCCGCGAAGGCTCGAAGGTTCACGACCCGATCATCCGCGACGACGACGAGACGAGGGCGGGCGGATTCGCCAGGTCGTCCAACGGAGCCGGGGGCCTGGAGGGGGGCGTGACCACCGGGGAACCGCTGGTCGTGCGGGGTGCCATGAAGCCCATCTCCACCCTTCTCAAGCGGCGGCTTCCCTCGGTGGACCTCCGCGACGGCTCCACCCGGGAGGCCGCCACGGAACGAAGCGATGTCTGCGCCGTCCCCGCCGCCGGAGTGGTGGGCGAGGCCATGGTGGCCCTGGTCCTGGCCGACGCCTTCCTCGAAAAGTTCGGTGGGGATTCCATGGAGGAAATTCGCCGGAACTTCGATGGGTACCTGTCGTACCTTTCGGAGCGAGGTTGGGGGGAGCGCTGACAGGCCCCGGCGAGGGTGGCACCGCGCCTGATGGACCTCTGCCTCCGGCTCGCCCCCACAGGGTTCGACCTCTGCGACTGGCCCCGGCTCCGGGAGAACTGGCCCGGGTGCTTCTGGTCGGATTCATGGGCAGCGGGAAGAGCGCGGTTGGTCGGCGGCTCTCCCGCATGCTCGGGTGGCGGTTTCTGGACATGGACGCCGAACTCGAGGGCGAAGTCGGACAGTCCGCCGCAGAGCTCCTGAGGGAGCTGGGCGAGCCCGAATTCCGGCGGCTCGAGCACCGGACCGCCCGCCGCCTGCTGGGGGAGGACCGGGCGGTGGTCGCTTCGGGGGGAGGGTGGCCCTGTGCCCCCGGTCGGATGGAGGAGCTGGGACCGGGCACGCTCTCGGTCTGGCTCATGGTGTCGGCCGAGGCGTCTCTGGAACGGCTGGGTCGGAGCAGGACCCCGCGCCCTCTCCTGGAGGTCGACGACCCCCTGGCTCGAGCCCGCTCCCTTCTCTCTGAGCGGGAACCCTTCTACCGTATGGCGCACTGGCATGTACGCACCGACGGTCGCACCTCGGCCTCGGTGGCCCGAGACCTCAGGGGCCGGTTGGACAAGCAGCAACGCGGTCTCTGACGCGGGTCCGCTCCGCATCGAAGTTGAATTCGACTCAACACCTGGATGCACATGGCGAAGGGAAACGGTACGAACTCTCGGCACCTGGTCATCGTAGAATCGCCGGCCAAGGCCCGGACCATCGGGAAGTACCTGGGTCGCCGCTTCGACGTGGCCGCCTCCGTGGGACACGTCCGCGACCTGCCGAAGAAGGACCTGGGCGTGGATGTGGAGGGCGATTTCGAGCCGAAGTACGTGACCATCCGGGGGAAGGGAAAGATCCTGAAGGAGCTCAAGCAGAAGGCCCAAGGGGCTGACACCGTGATCCTGGCCACGGACCCGGACCGGGAAGGCGAGGCCATCGCGTACCACGTGGCGGAGCAGCTGGGTTGGGCGAAGGAGCCGGAGCGCTTCCGGCGGGTGGAGTTCCGCGAGATCACGAAGCGGGCCGTGGAGGCCGCTCTCGAACATCCCGGCGACCTGGATCTGAAGAAGGTCGAAGCGCAGCAGGCGCGCCGAATCCTGGACCGGCTGGTTGGCTACCAGGTCTCCCCCTTCCTCTGGAAGCCCATCCGCCCCGGGCTTTCCGCCGGCCGGGTGCAGACCGTGGCCCTTCGTCTGATCTGCGAGCGGGAAGACGAGATTCGAAGGTTCGAGGCCGAAGAATACTGGTCCATCACCGCCCACCTCCTCAAGGACGAGCAGCCCTTCGAGGCCAAGCTCCACAAGATCGGCGGTGAGGCGTTCAAGCTTCCGGACGAGGCGACGACCACGGGGGTGCTCAGTGCGGTGGAGGGTCTGCCCTTCCAGGCCACCTCGGTAAAGCGGAGGGAGCGGCGGAAGAACCCCCCGGCCCCCTTCACCACCTCCACTCTGCAGCAGGAGGCCGCCAAGCGCCTCCGGTATTCGGCCCGCCGGACCATGTCCAACGCCCAGCGCCTCTACGAGGGACGCGCCATCGGTTCCAGGGGCACGGTAGGGCTCATCACCTATATGCGGACCGACTCCACCCGGGTGTCGGGCGGCGCGGCCGGAACGGCGCAGCGCTGGGTCCGCTCCGAGTTCGGCGAGCGGTATGCTCCGAAGAGCCCGCGGCTCTGGGGTGGGAAGAAGGCCAAGGGAGCCCAGGAGGCCCACGAGGCCATTCGACCCACCGACCCTGAGCTTCATCCCGACGAAGCCCGCAGGTATCTGGACGCCGACGAAGCCCGGCTCTACGAGCTGATATGGCTCCGCTTCGTGGCGAGCCAGATGTCGCCGACCGTCTACGACACCACCACCATCGACTTCGACCTCGAGGGAAGCGACGGACGCCTTTTTACCTTCCGGGCCACCGGTTCGGTGGTGAAGTTCGACGGCTTCACCCGTCTGTACCGGGAGGCCACCGAGGCCGGGGATCACCGGAGGCTCGACGACCTGGATCCCCTTCCGGAGCTGGCGGAAGGCGATGAGGCCGAGCTCAAGGAGATCGAACCGAAGCAGCACTTCACCCAGCCGCCGCCGCGGTTCTCCGAGGCTTCGCTGGTGAAGGAGATGGAGAAGCTGGGGATCGGCCGGCCCTCCACCTACGCGGACATCCTCTCCAAGATCCAGGACCGGGAGTACGTGGAGATGGATGCCCGAAGGTTCGTGCCCACGGCCCTGGGGGATACCGTCTCGAAGCTCCTCGTGAGGGTCTTTCCCAACCTCTTCGACGTGGCCTTCACCTCGCGGATGGAGGGCGAACTGGACCGGGTGGAGGAGGGCGACGTCCACTGGCGGGATCTCCTGAAGGAGTTCTACCCGCCCTTCCGGGACCGGCTGGAGAAGGGGAAGGCAGAGTCCGACGAGATCGTGAAGGAGATCCTGGCCGCCGAGGGCGAGACCTGCGAGAAGTGCGGCGGGCCCATGTTGGTGAAGTGGAACAAGTTCGGACGCTTCCTGGGTTGCGCGGCCTACCCCGAATGCAAGAACACCCGCTCCATGGATGGTCCCGGAGAGCTGTCCGAGGACCAGGAGCTGGGCACCGACCCCGAGTCGGGGAAGCGCGTCTGGCTCAAGTCCGGACCGTACGGGCCCTATGTGCAGCTCGGCGAGAAGGAGGAGGGGTCCAAGCCTCCCCGCTCCTCGCTCCCCAAGGGCGTGGAGCCCGAGGACGCCGACCTGGAACTGGCCCTGAAGCTCCTCTCACTCCCTCGGGAGCTGGGGACCGATCCCGAGACGGGAAAGCTGGTGAGGGCGGGACTGGGACGCTACGGCCCCTACGTGAACCGGGACCGGGAATACCGGAACCTGGGCAGCTTCGAGCAGATCTTCCAGGTGAGTCTGGAAGAGGCCCTGGAGCTCCTGAGGCAGAGGCAGGGCCCCGCCGTGCTCAAGGAGCTGGGGGTCCACCCCGATACGGGTCGGGAGCTCCAGCTTCTGGATGGGCGCTATGGGCCCTACGTCACTGACGGCGAGCTGAACGCGAGCCTGGGCAAGGGCGAGGACCCCGATGCCCTGGACCTGGAGGGGGCCGTCGAGCTCCTGGCCCACTCGGGCAAGCGTCCCCGGGGCCGGAGAGGTCGAGGAAAGAAGGCGTCGAAGGGCCGGAAGAAGTCCTCAAGGAAGGGAAAGAAGGGTGGCTGAGGACGGGGTGGGCAAGGCTGTGAGTGAGGCTGGGTCGGAGGCGGCCTCCTCCGTCACCGTGGTCGGGGGCGGGCTGGCGGGGTGCGAGGCCGCGCTTCAACTCGCCCGTCGGGGCCACCGCGTCCGGCTCCTCGAGATGCGGCCGGTCCGAGAGACGCCCGCGCACCAGACCGACGCCCTGGGAGAGCTCGTCTGCACCAACTCCTTCAAGAGCGAGGACCCCTCCAACGCCCACGGAGCGCTGAAGCGTGAGATGGAGCTCCTCGGCTCGATACTCCTCGACTCCGCCCGTACGTCCAGGGTCCCGGCCGGAGCCGCGTTGGCTGTGGACCGGGAGCTCTTCTCCCAGGCCATGACCGAAGCCGTCGAGGCTGAGGAGGGCATCGAGGTCGTGAGAGAGGAGGCCACCGATCTGCCATCCGGACCGGCGATCATCGCTACCGGCCCCCTCACCTCCGACGCCCTCTCCGCCGCGATCCGCCGGGAGCTGGGTGCGGAAGGACTGGCTTTCTTCGACGCCATCGCCCCCATCGTGGACCGGGACTCGCTGAATGAGGAGATCGTCTTCGCCCAGGGTCGCTGGAGCCAGGACGCGGACTACCTGAACTGCCCCATGTCGGAGGAGGAGTACGAGGCCTTCATCGACGCGGTGGCGGCGGCCGACGTCCACCGGAGCCCCGAGTGGGAGAATGTGCCCTATTTCGAGGGATGTCTGCCCATCGAGGTCATGGTGGAGCGCGGTCGGGAGACGCCCCGGTTCGGGCCCATGAAGCCCGTTGGGCTGACCGACCCCCGCACCGGCGAGCGTCCCCATGCGGTGGTCCAGCTCCGTCGGGAGGACCGGGCCGGACAGATGTGGAATCTGGTGGGCTTCCAGACCCGCCTTAAGATCGGTGAGCAGAGGCGGGTCTTCCGGATGATTCCTGGACTGGAGGAGGCCGAGTTCTTCCGCTTCGGCTCCATCCACCGGAACTCCTACCTGAACTTTCCGGCCCACCTCACACCTCATGGATCGCTCTGCGACCGGGCCGACCTCATCTTCGCCGGCCAGCTCACCGGTGTGGAGGGCTACACCGAGTCGGCCGCATCGGGGATCCTGGCGGGGGTGAATCTGGACCGGATCCTCCGAGACAAGGAGCCGGTGGTCCCTCCCGCCACCACGATGCTGGGGGCCCTCTACCGGTACATGCGGGACGCCGATCCCGCACACTTCCAGCCCATGAATTCCAACTGGGGCCTGGTGGATCCCCTGGAGAA
>SKKH01000150.1 GCA_007121555.1 Gemmatimonadota bacterium
GACCTCCCGGGCGCTCCTCTCTCCCCTCCCGGAGCGGGAGAGGACGACGAGGCCGAGCCCAAGGAACTGCACGGGCATGAGGAAGCTGGCCGGCGAGCTCGGGAGGGTCTCGGGCCAGGCGGTGCGGAGCAGCAGGGCGAGGAGAAAGGGGACGGCGATGGCCAGGAGGCAGAGGTGCTTCCCGGGCCGATCCACGTCGGGCCAGATCCATGCGATCCGAGCCGGCACGATCCGGTCCAGGAGGGCGACCGAGAGCAGGAAGAGAAGGGAAAGCGCCGCGAAAAGGGCTCCGGCGACGAACCATGCCTCGAACCGCACCGTGTCCAGGAGCGATCGATCCATGAAGGTCACCAGGAAGAGAGGCCGTTCGCTCAGCGGCCGGATCACCACCCTGTTCAATCGTCCTCCGTACATCAGATCCAGCTCGTGGCAAGCACGAGCATGGAGGCTGGATCGGACCAGGTCGGGCCGGTCCGTCTCCTCGGCGAAATTCTCCTCGAGAATTCGTTCGGGCCATCTGTGGAAGAGCGTCAGGCCGTCGGAGTCCACGATGGCGGTGCCTACCCCGGCCGGCAGCACAGGCCGGCGAAGCGCGGCCATCTCGGTGACCACGACCCCCACACCCCGAGGCGTCGGGTGCAGATCGTTCAGGCCTTCCCGCGGAGCCGAGCCGGCGTCCCTCGGCGCCTGCCGGGGATACCCCGAGGAGATGGCGGCCAGCTTCTCGCCCGTGGTCCAGGAGCGAAAGAACTGGAGGAAGTAGGTCGCACCACCCTCCGGGCGTCCTTCGGTGGCGACCGCCATTCCTGCTCCACAGACATCGTCCGACGCCGCAGGAAACACCTCCGGCCATCCGCGGCCCTCCCGGATCGCCCGATGATACTCGCGGTTCCGGACGGGTCTTCGCGGGGTGTTTTCGAGGCGGGTGGTCCACTTGGCGGCCTGGTCTCCGGCGGAGTCGGCCCAGAACACCATGTGGAACTCGGGATAGAGGGTGTCCTGGGGGATCTCGGCGCGCATCCGGACGGTTTCGAGCTCCGTGATGCTGCGGTCGAAAAGGGCTTCCACCGGATCGAGGCCGGAGCCCTGGCTCTCCGGGTCGTCGTTCTCCACGCTCTCGGACGCAGGGTTGATCGCCGCGATCATCTCCTCCAGTTCCTGGCTGTGACGATCCAGGAGGTGAAGGGCCGACTGGATCTCCTGATCGATGTTCATGGCCACCCGATCGGCGGTGGCGTTCAACTGTTCGTATACGGAGTCCTTGAGGCTTCCGTAGTGGGCAAGGTCGGCCAGGGCGAGCCCCACGAGTCCCGCTCCCAGAATCAGCGAGAGGACCAGCGCGAGCATGTTACCGACCCGGAGGCGCTCGCGGGGACCCATCGTATAGGTCCTTACGAAGGGAATCGCCAGGAGCCCAAGGATGGCCAGAAAGCCCAGCCGGATGGCGGCGGTGGGATGGAGAGAGAGGCTCTCCTGGCGGTGGGCCGACGCGGAAACCACCCCGCCCACCATCCAACCGATGGCCTGGGGGTCACTCCCCTCGTCGAGCCCGTTCATCGCGGCCAGGTTGATGCGAAGGGGCACGAGATAGAAGTGGTGGTCCCGTCCGGCGATGGGGGCGCGTACGATGGTGCTGCTCTCGAGGCGCCCGCGGTCCTCTGCGGGGCCGAGGCCCACGGTATCGAACGCCGCCAGCCCGTGGACCCGGGTGACGGTTCCTTCAGGGGCCCAGAGGAAGACCGCTCCCGTATCGTCGGCCAGGAACACCGCCTCCATATAGTCCGAAGTCAGGAACGGCTCGAGGGCCTCCAGGGAATAGGTCGCCTTGATGACGCCGCCGATGGGATCGGAGACGGCGTGGTAGCAGACGCGGACCGACCGCTCGGCGGCGACCATCTGGATGGCGACCCGTCCCTCCTCGCCGGGACAGGGTGCGGTCTCCGCGCGGAGGGTGTCGAGCCCGACGCGCATGGGGGCGTCCCGGACGGCGGCGGTACCGGACGCCACCGTCTCGATGGTGAGATGCGGAGTGAGCCTGGCTTTGTCCCGGAGTTCCTCCTCGCTCGGCTCCTGCGCGAGGCTGGCCAGGACCTCCTGGAGGTTGCTGACGGTGCCTCCGACGGACCGGGCGGTGCGGGTCAGCTCTCGGAGGTTTCGGTCGTCGATCCGTTCGGCATTCGAAACGGTGCGCAGGTAGGCGAGGCCCCCGACGACGAGGATGAGGAGCGCGACAGCGGAAACCGCCCCGGTGATCCTGCGACTCACCTTGCGGTCCATGGAGCGTCTCCTTCGCATCCGACCGACCGGCACGGAGCGTCAAGAGGCTGGTGTGACCACCGCGCAGGGGGCCAGCGGCCTGCCGCTTGCACCGGTGGCGCACCCCAGTTCTTCAACAGCCCTTTGGATGGCGGCCTTCTTTTCGACTCTGCCCATCCGAGGGCAACGTGCACCGCAGCGATGGGGAGATCAAGAAGAAAATCGAGGGGCGGGCCAGGGACGCTCCCCGTGGACGAACCGCCTCCGATAGAGCGGGCCCGCCGTGAAGCGTGGGCTGGGGCGCTCACCGGTGGCGCCCTATACTTCTTCAATGGCCTTCCGAAGGCCCCGGCACGCTTCGACCGCCCACCCTCCGCTCCCCTCCTTCCCCTCCCTCCATGCCACCCATGCCCCTCAGGCCAAGCCCATGAACCCTAAGGAGTTGGATCAGGTCGTTGATGACGTCGTCGAGCGCCTGGGACCGCGCCTGGTGGTGGGGCTTCCCCTGGGACTGGCCAAGCCCAATCGGCTCGTGAACGCCTTCTATCGAAGGGCCAGGGCCGACCGGCGGATCGAGCTGGAATTCGTCACCGCCCTCTCCCTGGATCCCCCAACGCCCTCGTCGGAGCTGGAGCGTCGATTCCTCGAGCCCTTCGTGGACCGGCACTTCGGGGCCGACTACCCCCGGCTCGAGTACGTGGCGGACCTGCGGGACCAGTCGGTTCCGGAGAACGTGAGGGTGACCGAGTTCTACCTTCAGTCGGGCACGGGGCTGGGCAACGCCCTCATGCAGCGCCACTACATCTCGAGCAACTACACCCATGTCGCCCGGGACCTGGTGGATCGGGGCGTGAACCTGATGCTCCAGCTCGTGGCCCGTCCTTCAGGGGAAGGAGAGAAGGAAGGGGGCTCGGATCGAGGGCGCCTCTCCCTCTCCTCCAACCCGGACTTGACCCTGGAGGTGGCCCGGCGGCTGGAGGCCGAGGGGCGTCCGCACCTGCGCCTGGCCCAGCCCCACCCGGAGCTCCCATTCATGTACGGCGACGCGGTGGTGGAGGACGGGTTCTTCCACAGAGTCCTTCCGCCGGAGCCCCACCAACCCCTCTTCGCCCTTCCCCGAACACCGGTCTCGGCCCAGGACTACTGGGTGGGGCTTCACGCCAGCACCCTGGTGGCAGACGGGGGCACCCTCCAGATCGGGATCGGGGCGCTGAGCGACGCGCTGGTCCACGCCCTCCTGCTGCGACATCAGGACAACGGGGCGTACCGGGATCTGGTGGCATCCGGCGAGGGATCCCGGGCGGAGGGAGAGCGGGAGGCGCAGGCCCTGATCGATGAGGTGGGAGGGCTCGATCCCTTCCAGGAGGGGCTCTACGGAGCCAGCGAGATGTTCATGGACGGCTTCATGCACCTCTACCGGGGCGGCGTCCTCACCCGCCGCGTCCACGACGACATCGCCCGACAGCGGGCGGCGAACGAACAGCGCGCCGGGAGTACGTCCGGCCCGGAGGGCGACCGGCACGTGCCCGCTGACCCGGGGTCGGTGATGGACGCGGGCTTCTTCCTGGGAAGCCGGCCCTTCTACGAGTTCCTTCAGGGTCTGGAGCCCGACGAGCGCCGCCTCTTCCGGATGATGTCGGTGGAGCGCATCAACCAGCTCTACGGAGGAAGCGAGGAGCTGGAAGTGCTCCAGCGCCGGCGGGCCCGCTTCTTCAACACCTGCATGATGACCACAGCCACGGGCGCGGCCGTCTCCGACGGACTGGACGACCACCGGGTGGTCAGCGGGGTGGGTGGACAGTACAACTTCGTGGCCATGGCCCACGCCATGGCCGATGGACGGTCTGTGCTCATGATGCGGAGCACGCGGGAGCGGGGGGACGAAGCCACCTCCAACGTGGTCTGGGAATACCCGCACGTGACGATTCCTCGCCACCTGCGGGACCTGGTGGTCACGGAGTACGGGGTGGCGGAGCTGAGGGGCAGGACCGACGAGGAGTGCATCCAGGCGCTGGTGCAGATCACCGACCGGCGGTTCCAGGATGGGTTGGTACGCCGGGCACAGGCGGCGGGAAAGCTCGCCCCGGATTGGCAGGTCCCCGATTCGGCGCGCTCCAACACTCCGGAGCGGATCGAGGCGGCGCTGCCTGCGGGACGCTTTCCGACCTATCCCTTCGGGAGTGACTTCACACCGGTGGAGGAGCGGCTGGTCGAGGGGCTCCGGACGCTGGAAGGTCGTTCGGGAAGCCGGCGAGCCCTCCTCACCACATTCCTCCGGGGTCGCCCGGACGATCATCCGGAGGAGCTGGCCCGGATGGGTCTGGACCGGCCTCAGGGACTCCGCGAGCGCCTCTACGCCAGACTCCTTGCCGGGGCGCTGGGATGAACGGGGGCTGGACGCGCTTCCCTTCTCCGGCCACTCTGAGGGTGCAGGGTTCGACGAGCGGTCGCAGAGGCGAAACGGCCGATGGGAGAGGTGGTCATGGGTGGCGACGGGGGAGAGCGACCAGAGAAGGATGGCGCGGGCGCACTGCCCTTCGTCTGGGCTCCCGAGTACCTGGTGGACATCGGACCCCACGTCTTCCCCACGGTGAAGTATGAGAAGATCAAGGAGGTCCTCCTGAGCGAGGGGACCCTCCGGTCGGTGGATCTACACCGTCCCGAGCCCGCCCCTCCGAGCTCTCTGGCCCGGGCCCACACCCCGGACTATGTGGAGAAGGTGATGACGGGACGGTTCTCGCCCGCTGACGAGGCTCGCCTCGAGCTTCCCTTCTCCCCCGAGTTGCGGCAGGCCTACCTGCTCTGTTGTGGGGGTACGACCCTGGCGGGCCGTCTCGCTCTGGAGACCGGCCGCGCCGCGGCCCACATCGGAGGGGGATTCCACCATGCGTTCGCAGGGCACGGAGAGGGCTTCTGCCTCCTGAACGACGTGGCGGTGGGGGTCCAGGAGCTTCGGGCCGAAGGGAGGGTCCAGCGGGTGGCGGTGGTGGACCTGGACCTTCACCACGGGAACGGGACGGCCGCCATCTTCCGGGACGAATCCGAAGTCTTCACCTTCTCCATGCACGAGGAGCAGAACTACCCCCTGGTGAAGCCCCCGAGCGATCTGGACGTGGGGCTGGAGTTCGGGGTGGGCGATGAAACGTATACGGACCTCCTCGAGGAGAACCTCTCCCGGGTCCTCGACGGCCATGGGCCCGAACTCGTCTACTACCTGGCTGGGGCGGATCCCTTCAAGGAGGACCAGCTCGGCGGGCTCCGGCTCACCCTGAAAGGACTCCGGGCCCGGGACCGCATGGTCCTCGGCATGTGCCGAGACCGGGAGATCCCCGTGGCGACCCTCACTGCAGGGGGATACGCTCGGCGCCTGGCGGATACGGTGGAGATCCACTGCGGCACGATCCGGGAAGCCCGGGCGGTCTTCGAGTGAGCCAGGCTGCTGGGGGCACGGCGCTGGTTACGGGGGGAGCTTCCGGGATCGGCTACCTGGTGGGGTCGCGCCTCCTGGACGGTGGGTTGGAGCGGCTGGTGGTGTGGGACCTGGACGAGGAGGCGCTGGGCCTTGCGGTGGAGGGATGGAGAAGCCGCGGCCACCGGGTGGATGGGCTGAAGGTGGACGTCACGGATCTGGACGCGGTCCGGATGGCGCTCCAGGAGATGGCGGAGGGAGGCGTCGCAATTGACCTGCTCATCAACAACGCCGGGATCGTGGTGGGCCAGGCGTTCGCCTCCCACACCCACGACGAGATCCAGCGCACGATGGCGGTCAATGCGCTGGCCCCCATGCACCTGGCGCGAATGGTCCTCCCCGGGATGGTGGATCGGGGGAAGGGTCACATCGTCAACGTCTCGTCCGCTGCCGCCATGGTCTCGAACCCCGGAATGTCCGTCTACTGCGGTAGCAAATGGGCTCTGGCGGGCTGGTCCGATTCCCTGAGGCTCGAGATGGAGAGGGGAGGCACCGGGGTCCGGGTGACCACGGTTATGCCCTACTACATCGATACCGGGATGTTCGACGGGGTCCGCTCCCGGCTCATCCCGATCCTCGAGCCCGATGACGTGGCCCGGGAGATCGTGTCCGGGATCC
>SKKH01000279.1 GCA_007121555.1 Gemmatimonadota bacterium
GCAGCTCCTCCAGGGGGCCCTTCACCTCAGCGAACTTCATCACCCGCTCCTGACCGCGCTCGATCCGTGCGAGGGCGTGGAGCAGCAGGAGGGGTTTGTGGGGAGCTCTCTCATTACCTCGGCTCCAGACTCTGAGCTTTTCGAGCCGGGAGAGGAGGGTGGAGGCGTCCATGAGATCGTTCGTCGGGCCCTTCTAAGAAGGAAGGGAGGGCGGAGGGCGCTCGCCTGCCCACATTATCGGAGGGCAACCTATGACGGCGGGCGGCAGGAGAGCAACTTGGCGCGGACCGGGCCAGAGCGGCTGGGCGCCGTGGTTGGTCCTCCCGGGCTCTGTGGCCGCCTGAACCCGCCCACACCTGTCATCTCGCACCGAGGCAGCTCGAAATGATGTTCACGCCGGTTCGTGGGCCTCCGTTCCCGGGTCCCGTGCCCAAGTGGTGCATCACCATCACCAGCGGATCACATATCCGACCCCCAGGACCTCGGTGCCCGGGTTCCGGTCGCCCAGGCCGCCGTTGGAGAGGTGGTAGATCATCACGGTGATGCGGTCGCCGTTCCAGCCGGGCAGCGTGAGCTCCATGCCGGAGCGGAACTCCAGCACCTGACCCAGGTCGAGGCCAGCCCCCTGCCGATACGCACCGACGCTGAACGAGGGGGTGATTCCAACGCCGCTGGACGACTCCAGCGGAAGCGTGATCCCCCCGTACCCGTACGCACCGCCATCCATGGTGATCATGGCGCCGACCTGGGGCACGGTTCGCCAGAGGCGCCAGTTCCCGTGCCGGTAGGACAGCTCCAGCGCCGCGGCTCCGGCGCGCCCACCCAGGTCGAAGTGGGCCACGGCCACCTGGAGCCCGGACCGTCGCTCCTCGGGACCCATCTGGGCGGCGGTCTCCGTCGGATCCAGGACCACGAGGGCCAGGAGCAGGAGGGCGGCGCGTTCAATCTTCATCCGAACACCTCGAACGGGGGGAATCGACCCGGAACACCCGGAGGGCGGCGGTTCATCCCGTGTGCATTCCCACCCAGTATGCCGCCATTTCAAGAACCAGCCAACGGACACGTCCTCCATCACCGCGTCGGTCCCCGTGGAAATCAGACTCGGGGACCCCTCGACCTCGTGCAGATCCTCCTTTTGTCCCTGGACGCGTTCAGCCGCTTCGTGCCCTACTGAGAGCTGGGGGCTGCTGCGCTCGATGGACGGGCCGTAGCACTGCGAAAGGCGACCCGGCCCCCCCAAGCCTCAGGGGAGCCGGGCACCTTCCACGCCGCTTCAGTGATGGGTGTGGTTGCTCATGTCGGCGAGCTGGGTCTTGCCGTCGTCCACGATCACGACGCCGATCATCCCGCCGGCGGTCTCATTCCCATCGGCATCCCGGGGGCCGGTCACGTGGGAGAGGACGTGGCAGTGCCAGATCCAGGTGCCTCCGAACTGGGGGTCCAGGATCACGTCGTAGGTCTCTCCGGGGGCGACGCTCAGGGTGTTCATCTTCTGGGGAACGTCCATGGCGAAGCCGTCCTTGGCCACCACCGTGAAGAAGCCTCCGTGCATGTGCATGGGGTGGTACATCCCCCCCAGGTTCGCGATCCGCAACTTGATCCGCTCGCCCAGCTTCATCTCGATGGGCTGGATCAGGGGAAACTCCTTTCCATTGATGACGTACCCCAGGGGTCCGTCGCCCAGGATCCACTGCTCCTCCCGGTCCACCTGCCGGGACGCCGGGGGGTTCTGCTCCTCGATCACGAACATGCCGTAGAGGCCGGCCGCTTCCTGGCTGGCGGCGTTGAAGTGGGAGTGGTAGAGGCGGGTGCCTGCCGGGTCGGCCACGAACTCGTAGGTGAAGGAGTCACCAGGCTCGATGGGATCCTGGGAGATCCCAGGGACCCCGTCCATGTCGTTGGGCACGAAGAGCCCGTGCCAGTGGGTGGTGTGGGGCTCGTCCATCTGGTTCTGCACCGTGATCCGGACCCGGTCTCCCTCCGTGACCCGGATGAGTGGGCCGGGGATCATCCGGTTGTAGGCCATGGCGTCGGCCAGATTCCCTTCCTTGGTCTCCCAGCGGATGCGTTCTGCGGTGAGGTGGAACTCCTTGGTCCCGTCGTCGGCCACCGTGTACTCCAGCTCCTGCAGCCCCTCCTGCCCGACGACCTCCGGGCGATCATGGGCCGTGCGGGAGGTGCCCGGTTCGGCTGCCTCCACGTTGCCGCCGGACACCACCAGGGTCCCCCTCATCTCGAAGCCCATGTGGGGCGTGCAGACGAACTCGTACTCCCCATCGGCGAACCGCTCGTCGATCTCGAGCTCGTAGACCTCGTCCTTCGTGCTCAGGTAGGGGCCCATCCAGGCGTCGTCCAGCTCCACTCCGGCCGGCGCCGAGTTCCGCACGAACTGGACGTTGTGGGGCATGTCGCCCCGCTGGACGAAGCGGATCACGTCGCCGCGCCGGGCCTCGATCCGGTCGGTGGAGAAGCGAATGCTTCCGTCGGCGTCCAGCATCTCGACCTCGAGGACACGGGGCGCGTCCCCGTCTGCCTCCCCGTCGCGCACGGTGTTCCAGGCCACCAGGCCTCCCAGGGCCAGGATCGATATGAGGAGAAGGGTTCCACCGAGTGCCGCTCCCCGCCTGGGGGTGAAGGAGTTCGTTCGCATCTGATCTATGACCTCGGGATGGTTCGTGGTAAGGAGTTCGGTCGTGGGCGATCGGACGGATTCTGTGCGAGCCCGGCCGGATGCGCCGACGAACGATACCCCTCCCCGAAACACCTCCCTATCGGGAATCCTCCCATGGGCGCTGTAGGGGATTTCCCTACAGCAACGCGAACTCGTGCCAGGTAGAGGAGGGGGTAGGTATTCCCGGATCTCCAGTGCCCCCGAGCACCGGGTCCGGGGGTGTGACCTCCGTCACAGCCTGAACGAGCCGCGTTGGTCATCTTTCGGTCTCGGAAGGGGGGCAGGCCCCCGGCCGAGTCCTATATTTCACCTGTAAGGAGGAGACATGAGCTCCACGTCCCATACATCACCCGGCATGGACACGGCATCTCCACGCACCGCTTCCACATCGTTCCGCAACCGCCCGGTGGGCGAGGTCGTCGCCGAGGACTACCGCCGCGGCTCCGTCTTCAAGCAGTTCGGTATCGACTTCTGCTGTGGGGGCGGTCGCACCATCGAAGACGCCTGCGCCCGCAAGGGCGTCGTGGTTGAGGAGCTCGAGGCGGCGCTCTCCGCCGCCGAACTCCCCCGCGGCGAGGACCGGCTGCCGGACCCGCGCGGATGGGACCCGGGATTTCTGGCGGACTACATCGTGAATGTGCACCATCGCTACTGTCGCGATACCCTGCCTGTGCTCCTGGCCTTCGCGGAGAAGGTGGCGAAGGCGCACGGAAAGCACACGCCCGAGCTGACGGACGTGGACGTGAAGGTCCGGGAACTCGCCGGAGAGATGGACGCTCACATGCGCTCCGAAGAGGAGGAGGTCTTCCCGGCGATCCGTGCCGGCGAGGCCGGATCGGCCGCTCTGGCTCAGATGGAAGAGGAGCACGAGCAGGCCGGGAGCCTGATGGCCGAGATCCGGGCGCTCACCTCGGACTTCACTCCACCCCCCGGGGCCTGCGCGACCTGGCGCGCCATGTACGCGAAGCTCGAGGAGTTCGAAGGGGATCTGCATCGCCACGTGCATCTCGAGAACAACGTCCTCTTTCCGGCGGTACGGGTCGCCTGAGGATGTCTCGTGGAGGGAGAGGACATGCTCGAGGCTGAGGAGCATCGTGAGACCGTGGAGTTGCTCGGTGGGCTGGGGATCTTCAAGGGCCTCCCCCTCGAGACCCTTGAGCGGATCGCCCGGCGGTGCTCGGTCCGCACCGTACCCGAACGGACCCTCCTCTTCCGGAAAGGCGATCCCTGCCATGGGCTTTACGTCGTGGTACAGGGGCGGGTCCGCATCTACCGGGCGAACCGCGACGGAAAGGAACAGGTCGTCCACGAACAGGGGCCAGGGCAGGCGCTGGCTGAGGTCCCCCTCTTCGATGGTGGGCCCTGTCCTGCCAGCGCCCGGGCGGAGGAAGAGACACGGCTCCTCTTCCTTCCTCGGCACGAGTTCGAGGAGCTCTACAGGGCGGAGCCGGCCATTGCCACGGCAGTGATCCGGGATCTGGGACGGCGCCTCCGTGGAGCGGTACGCCTCATCGAGAAGATCTCGCTCCGGGACGTTCCTTCTCGGGTTGGACTCACTCTCCTGGAGTTTGCGGAGGCTGCAGCCGCGGATGCTCCATCCTGGTCCCAGGAAGGTTTACGCGCGGTCCCGCCGTTTTCCCCGGAGGGTGAGTCCTCCCCGCCGGACCGCTCCCTCCCCTTCCGCCTCCCTCGCACCCAGGGCGAGCTGGCAGAGGCGCTGGCCACCACCCGGGAGAGCGTGGCCCGGGCCCTGCGGACCCTCCGGGAAGAAGGGCTCATCGAGCAGGAGGGCGCCCGGGTGAGAATCCCCGACCCGGATGCCCTGGAAAGCCGTTGTTGGGGAATGTGACCTGCGTCGCATTCCATGCCCCGACCCTGGGCTATGGGGTGCGCCTCGGTCCAGGAGGCGCTCGAGGGGATCCCGGAGCTCGTCGTGGACCTCGAAGGGAGGGTGGAGATGCAGGGCGAGGAGCCGGCGATCTGGATCAACGGCCGTCCCGCGCCGGTTTCGGGGGCCTCGCTCTCTCAGTTTCTCGAGCAGCTCCCTGCGGACCTCATCGACCGGATCGAGGTCATCGAGAACCCCGGGGCCGAATTCGACGCCGAAGGGACCGGGGGGTGCGGCACCGAGGCGCCGGGCAGCCGCGGACGCTAGGCGAGGCGGCTCGACCCCTCCACGCACCCCGTCGACGCGACGCTCAACGCTCCAGAGAGAAGGTGCGCGAGTACTTGATCAGAAAGGTGCGTTCGTCGCTCCGGGGACGGACCGGGTCGTAGTCGAAGCGATTCGCGTTCATGCCCTCGTTCCATACGAGGTACAGGTCGTCGCCCTCGCGGGGATTGTACCGGAACCGGACGTTCGTGACGGCCAGGTCCAGGACACTGTTGTACTGGACGAAGGCCACGGCGGAGACCTCGGCCGAAAACATCACCTCGGTTCGGAGACGGCCCACGTGGGCGGTGAACCGGTCACCGCGTTCGGGAAACCGGACTCGATCCAGGCCATAACTCACCGAGAGACCCAGGTGCCGGCTCGGCGCCCATGAGGGCGCGAGCTGGAGCGAAGTGCGTCTTCCGTCAAAGAACTCCCCGCCCTCCAGGCGGACGGTGGCCTGCATGAGCCCGCCGAGAGGCGCCCTGTACTGAATCACCCCATCGAAGAAACGGTACCGACCCTCGGGCACCTCCACGCCGCCGGGCAGGGCGAACCCCTGGGCCAGATCTTCGTGACGGTACCGGGCGGTCCCCGTCCAGTGATGTCCGCTGCGGCTCTCGATGATCACCCCAGGCTCCAACGATCCGGTTTCCAGGATACCGTCCTGGGTGCGTCGGAAGGCGGACGCGGTGAGTCTCGCACTGTAGCGGAGCACGGACGAATCATCCCCCGGCGACCAGCCGTAGCCGAGGCGCCCCTCGCCTCGAGCATACCCTCGCCGTTGGAGAAACCCCAGCCCCGGTTCGAAGCCGCCACCCACCCGGGCCAGGTCCACGTGGTAGGTGGGACCGAAGAGGCCACGCCGCTCCCAACGAGCCCGCAGGAGAGTGCGCCCGGTGAGGTCGACGTCGGCCACCCCTTCGGCATCGGCTTCGGCGTCGTCGAAGCTCTGGGCCCAGTTCAGAATGAGGTAGTCCTGGTCGAAGAGTCGCAGGCGGGCATCGCCCCCGTAGACCACGTTGTATCTCCCCTCGGTCCCGATCCGGCCAGTTAGGATGGCCCCGGCGTACGAGCTCTCGTTCAGGACCCGGCGGCGGGCGCGGAACACTCCCTTGTTCTCCGAGGGCAGGAACTCCGATTCCGCCGTGTGCATGTTCAGGGCTCCCAGGTCCCAGTCGCCCACGCGACCCACGATCCTTCCGCCGCCGTAGATCCGCACCGGTCGTCCGTCGACCAGCCCGACCCGCCGGGAGTGAAAGAGCCGTTCATTTCCTCCCAGGGGAAACTCGAAGACGGCGGCCCGCTCCTGGAAGAAGCGTCGCTTCTCCGGGAAGAAGAGCGAGAAGCGGTTGAGGTTCACCTGCTGGTCGTCCGCCTCCACCTGGGCGAAATCGGTGTTCAGGGTCAGGTCGAGGGAGAGGTTGGGGCCGAGTCCGTAGCGTACGTCGAGCCCGGCTTCCCGGACCTGCTCCTCTGCGCGGACGAACTCCAGGCCTCCGGCC
>SKKH01000244.1 GCA_007121555.1 Gemmatimonadota bacterium
CGCGCGCCACAGCCTCGGTTCTCGCCCATTCCCGACCGGAGACATCCCGTGCCCCGTGAACCCATGCCCGACATCATCGTGCTCCTTCCCGGGATCCTGGGAAGCGTACTCAAGCGAGACGGTCGCACGGTATGGGGCTTCTCCGGACGCCAGATCGGCCGCACCCTCCTGACCCGTGGTCGACGGATCCGGCGGGATCTCTGGATCGAGGGCGACGATCCCGCTCTGGACGATCTGGGGGACGGGGTGACCGCCCCCGAACTCATGCCCGATCTCCATCTCCTGCCCGGCCTCTGGAAGATCGACGGGTATTCCGCGGTCCGGCAGACCCTCGAATCCCACTTCCAGGTGACCGAGGGGGAGAACTTCTTCCCCTTTCCCTACGACTGGCGAAGGGACAACCGGGCCACGGCGCGGCGACTGGCACGGGAGAGCCATCGATGGCTCAAGCGGCGACGGGAACAGGTGAATCCCGACGCCCAGCTCATCCTCATCGGGCACTCCATGGGCGGACTCGTGGCCCGTTATTTCCTGGAAGTCCTCGAAGGATGGAAGAACACCCGGGCGCTCATCACCTTCGGCACCCCCTACCGGGGCTCCCTGAATGCACTCGACACCCTGGCCAACGGGATGAAGATGGGACCCCGGGGACTGATCGATCTCAGCTCCCTGGCTCGTCAGCTCCCGAGTCTCTACCAGCTCCTTCCCATCTATCGGGTCTTCGATTCCGGAGATGGAGAGCTGGTCCGGGTGGGCGAGACCGAGGGGATCCCCAATGTGGATGCCGACAGGGCCCGGTCGGCGCTGGAGGATTTCCACCGCACCATGGTGCAGGCCCAGGAAACGAACCAGAACCACGCCGCCTACGAGGCCAAGGGCACCTGGGTTCACCCCATCGTCGGGATCGGCCAGGAGACCTCCCAGTCGGCTCGCGCCACCGGGGGTGGCCTCGAGGTCCTGAAGAGCCACGAGGGGCGAGACCTCTCCGGCGACGGGACCGTGCCCAGGGTCTCGGCCGTACCTCCCGAGCACGGTGCCCGGGGAAATCAGATGTTCTCGGGAACGAAGCACGCCGCCATCCAGAATGCCGATCCGGTGCGGCTTCACCTGACCGGGGTTATCGAATCCCTCTACTTCGACCTGGGTGAGTTCATGCGCCCTTCGACTCCCCCGCGAAAGATCGCCCTGGAGGTGGACGACCTCTTCTGGGCCGGAGATCCGGTCCTGGTGAGGGCACGGATGGCTGAATCGACCGGACCCCTCCACGCGCTGCTCAAAGGCCATGAGGGAGAGGAGGAGGAGCAACGAATCGAACTGACCACGGAGGAAGACGGCTGGCTCGTGGGCCGCTTCGACCCGCCCGGACCCGGGTCATACACCGTTCGAGTCGAGGGGCCGGAGGGAACGGAGCCGGTCGGCGACGCCGTGGCCGTGGCCGACCTCACGGAGGCCGAGGCCGAAGCCGCTTCAGCAGACGATGGAGCCCCCGAACGAGATCAGGGAGGCACCTGATCATGGGCGTCCAGATCGACTGGCCCGCCGAGTCCGGCCCGATCCTCGTGCTCCCGGCCCAGCTTTCCCTCACCGCGGCACGTCGGCGCCTTGCTTCTTTCGAGGAGGACGTCGCGGGCCAGGAGACCGTCTGGATCATCCTCCGCCATGCGTCGAGGGGCACCGGACCGGTCCTCCACTACGCCTTCGAGCCTCGAGAGCTGATGGGTTGGCTCGAGGACTCTCCTCTGCCCGCCGAGCGGCCTCTGGCCGATCACCTCCACCTCTCCGACCATCCGCCGAGCCCGGTCTGCCAGGGCCATCGCCGCACTGAGGTGGAGGTGAACGACGGCCCCATGGCCCCTACCCGATATCGGGTCATCCACCTCAGCCGGGGGGGTGAGGTCCGTGCGGTGGGGACGTGGGGGAGCACCTCCTCCGCGCTGGAGAGCTCCGGCCCTTCCGCAGAGGCGGCAGGGGTCGAGGGCGACGATGCCCTGGAGCTGGGCGGGTTCATGGGCTCGTCCGGCTCCGGCTCCCGGTCGGCTCCGGCGTCCCCCTCATCCCGACCCCAACCACCTCGCCGACCCGCAGCACCTCGCCGGGGGATCCTCGGGCGCACTCCATCCGGACCCACCCGGGGAGGTGGCGCACCGACCGGACGCCGGAGGGACGCACCTGAACCAGCGGCGCCGCACCCCTCCTCGTCGCGTCCCCGGGCCCCCCTGGAATCTTCCGGCCCCTCGACGCCCTCGGACCAGGACCACGCCTCCGACTTCCATGCCGTGCTTTCGGCCGACGGGCCAGGCGAGCTCGAGATGGGGCAGGTGGACTTCATCGAGTTCAGGATCGAGCGGGCGGGGGCGGATGCCCGGCCCCTGGCACACTCCATCCCCGGGCACGTGAAGGTCGGAGCGTCGGAATCCCTTCGAGTGCTCCTTTCGCTCCGGGGCCGGGCGATCCGGGTCCAGGGATCCAGACTTCGGGAAATCGAACCGCCGTCGCCGGGAGGCGCGTCGGTAGGGGAATTCGAAATCGAGGCAGTGGAGCCCGGTGAAGCGGAGGTCGCGCTCTCCTTTCGCCAGGGCGGCCGGGAGCTCGCCGCCGTCCGCTTCGGACTGGAGGTTCTGGCCCCAGGCGACACCGCCGATCCAGCGCGAAGCCGGAGTGAGGCCCGAGCCGTGCCTCCCGAGCCCGCGGACGACGCGGTCCTCCGCCTCCTCATCGAAGAGGTGATCGAGACGGTGCAGCAGGGTGACCGCACCCTCCGGACCACACGCTTCAGATACCGCCTGGTCTCCGAGCCCCTGGGCCTCCACTACCTCACTCTGGAGTCCCGTCCCCTCCTGAATCGCGACGGAGAGGAAGCCAGGGACCTGGATGACTACGTGGACTGGATCTACGCGCGGGCGACCCAGGAACTCCGGCGCCGCTCCGATCTCCCGCGGTTTCAGAAGGAGCTGAGCGGCCTCGGCGCGTCACTCTGCAACGAGCTCCTCTCTCCCGAGGTGGCCCGCACCCTCTGGGGCCTTAGAGACCGAATCGAGGGCATCCAGATCACCTCATGGGAACCCCGGATCCCCTGGGAACTGGTGCGACTCCGGGACCCGGATTCAGGAGAACTGGACGACCGATACTTCGCCGAATACGGTCTCATCCGTACCTTCCACGGAGAGACTCCACCCCGATCTCTCCCTCTGCGGGACTGGCGCTACCTCGCAGCGACCTACCCCAACGGAACGGAAGTCTCCGTTCAGACCGAGGTCGAGTTCCTTACCCGCACTCTCCCGGAGGAAGGGGTGGAACCCCAGGCCATCGAAGCTGGATTCGACTCCCTCTGGAGCGTCCTGGAAGCCTGCGACTTCGATGTGCTCCACCTGGCCTGCCACGGCATCGCGGACCCCGGCGACATCCGCCGGGCCGCCCTGGTGATCGGCGACCGCCCCGGCCTTACCGACGGGGACCAGGCCGAACCCATCCTCCTGGACGCCGAAACGGTCCGGTACGGAGTCCGACTCCGGAAGAGGCGCCCCCTCGTCTTCCTCCACGCCTGCGAAGCGGGTCGTCACGGCGTCGGCCTCACCGCCTGGGGAGGCTGGCCCCAGACCTTCATGGAGGCCGGGGCCGGGGCGTTCATCGGAGCCTCCTGGCCGGTGCGGGATCGGCCGGCGAGCCTCTTCGCCTGTGCCTTCTACGAGGCGCTCTGGGAGGGCCGCACGCTGGGCGAGGCCGCCCAGCGGGCTCGGGAAGCTGCCAAACCGGTGGGGGATGCCTCCTGGTTGGCGTTCAAGGTCTATGGCCATCCCCTCGCCCGCCGAGCGTAGGGGCTCCGAGTGGCCGTGCTCCCATTCCTCGTGATCCTGGCCCACCTCCTGGGCGTGGGGAGCGCTCTGCGGGCCATCTTCACCGCTCGAAGCTCCCAGGGTGCGGTGGCCTGGAGTCTGGCCCTGGTGCTTCTGCCCTACCTCACGGTGCCCATCTACTGGATCCTGGGATCGTCGCGATTTCAGGGGTATCTGGACGCCCGCCGGGGAGGCGCCTCTAAATTGGCCGATGACCTGAGTTCAGCGCTGGAATCAATCCGGCAGTGGCAGGAGGATACCGATGACGAGCGGGGTGACATCCGGGCGGTGGAGCGCCTGGCCCGGCTTCCGACCCTGAGGGGCAACACCACCGAACTCCTGGTGGACGGGGAGGAGACCTTCACGAGTCTCTTCGAGGGCATCGAGGCGGCACGGGAATCCATCGTGGTCCAGTATTACATCATCAGGGACGACGAGACCGGTCGCCGACTCCAGTCCCTGCTCATGGACCGGGCCCGGGCCGGAGTGGGAGTTCACCTCCTCTACGACGCCATCGGAAGCTACGCCCTTCCCTCCCGCTACACCCGGGAGCTCAAGGCGGCGGGGGTGGAGGTCCACCCCTTCCGGTCCACCCGCTTCGGGCGCCCCACCCGCTTCCAGGTCAACTTCCGCAACCACAGAAAGATCGTGGTGGTCGACGGCCGTGTGGGATGGATCGGTGGCCTGAACGTGGGCGACGAGTACCGGGGTCTGGATCCGGACTACGGAGACTGGCGGGACACTCATCTGCGGGTGGAGGGTCCGGCCGCCCTGGCCCTTCAACTCACCTTCGTGGAGGACTGGTACTGGGCCACCTCCACCGTCCCCGAGCTCCCCTGGACGCCACGTTCGGCGGGGGAGGAGTCGGTCCTCGTCCTTCCCTCCGGCCCTGCCGACGAGCGAACCACTGCCGGACTTTTCATGCAGCTTGCGTTCCACAGCGCCACCGAGCGGATCTGGGTGGCGAGCCCCTACTTCGTGCCCGATGACGGGGTGCTCGAGGCCCTGAAGGTGGCGGCGTTCCGGGGGGTCGACGTCCGGATCCTCATCCCGGACCGCTCCGACTCCCGCGCCGTGGATCTGGCCCGGATCCCCTCCCTCGAGCGGCTGCTCCGGGCAGGCGTCCGAGTTCATCGCTACACGGAGGGTTTCTTTCACGCCAAGACCATTCTCATCGATGAGGCGGTCGGGGGCGTCGGCACGGTGAACCTGGACTACCGTTCCTTCCAGCTCAACTTCGAGATCACGGCGCTCCTCTTCGCTCCCCAGCCCGTCCAGGCGCTGGCGGATTCCTTCGAGGACGATCTGGGGCGGTCCCCCGAACTCACGTTGGATCAGCTGATGGACCTCTCCTTCGCGCACCGCCTGGCGTCCCGGGTAGCCCACCTCTTCGCTCCGGTGCTTTGAACCCGTGGGGGGGATCGCGAGGTCCTTCCCATGGGTCGACGGGGTCGCCCTCAGACTCTGGGGAGTTGGACCCGGACCACGGTCCCTTCCCCCACCGTACTCTCGATGGAGACGGTGCCGCCGGCACGTCGCAGGATTCCGTACACCATCGGCAGGCCGAGGCCCTCCGCCACTCCTCTGGCACTGCCCCGGGTGGTGAAGAAGGGTTCGAAAGCCCGTGCCAGAACGGCATCGGTCATGCCGGACCCCGTATCCGCAACCTCCATCTGGATCCATTCGCCTCCAGGACCTGGACCCTCCGAACGACCGGGAAGCAGATCGAGTCCGATCCTGATCGTGCCTCGCCCTCCCACCGCCGTGTCGGCGTTGCGGACGAGCTGGAGGACAACCTCCTCCATGTGCGCCGGGTCGATCCGGACCCGACATGACCCCGGCGGAGTGTCGATACAGAGCGCCACCCGATCCGAAAGGATCCGCCGAAGGTCCATGGAACGAAGCAACCGTCCCAGCTCCACGTCCCTGGGCTCCGACCAGTGACCGCCACTGATGCGCAGAAGCTTGGAGGTGAGCTCGGCACCCCGACGGCAGACCTCGAGCATGTCCTTCAGGTCTTCCCTGGACTCGCCATGGTGCTGGTCGTGGAGGTGACTGGCGGTCAGCCCCAGGACGGCAAGTTGGTTGTTGAAGCGATGTGCGATCTGGCCTGCCATGTGGGTCAGCGCCCGCATCTGGACATCGAGCTCACCGTCTGGGGCGGTCGCGGCGGAGGTAGAGGGTGTTTCGATGGACCTCACGGGTCCATCAAGAGACCTCGCGGATGTCACCAGGGACGGCCCCCGCCTACTCAGGCATTCGCTCCGCTCGGGTATGCTGCCCCTGGGACGAGCCCTCACGGGTTCATGACCCTTCGGATCCACGGATTTCATCGCGCCCAACTCTCCTTGGGATTCGCGGCTCTGTTTCATAGGTCCTCCATCACAGGCGATTGATAGGTGTTGGCCTCACTCTATGGCACAGGTCGTGCCGTTGGACGAGGAGATCGCCCGTAACCGTTCTCGCTCTTGGGGTTTCCCTTGC
>SKKH01000242.1 GCA_007121555.1 Gemmatimonadota bacterium
GCCTCCTTCTCCCGACCGACCGCCTCGGCCACGGTCCGGTCCTCTTGGTTGATCAGCTCCACCACTTCGGCCGCGGAGAGTCGGTCGATGGTCCGGGAACGAGGGTTTCGCTGTTCCGTCAGACGGGCGTCGAGCATAGGGTGGGGGACGAGGGTGAGCGTCGCTCCGGCACGGGGCGACGACGAAGCATGGCGGAGCTGCGTCGGGGAGGAGCAGCGCGGCTCGAGTGAAGATGTGAATTCCGTGGCGCCTGAACCCCGCGGGCCTTCAGCGCCTCATCCCTATTATATCCGACTCGCCCCCGCGGTGGGACCACCCACGGGAATCGCAGCCTCTTTCACATCGGCCTCCAGTTCCGTACAAATTGGAGAGCGACCCCACGAACTCGACCCCTTTTCGAGACCCCCCATGACCCCTTCCCACCTCCATCCCCGATCCTGGATGCGTGCCGCCCTTCCCGGCGCACTCCTCCTTCTCACGTCCCTCCTCCTGACCGGGTGCGAGGAAGCGGAGATGGGGCCTGCCGCCACCGCACCCGCGGTCCCCCACAGCGGGATCTCCTTTCCCGACGGATGGCGGTTCTCCGCGGACGACGAGCCGGTGCGGGCCGAACGGGGTGCGGTGAGCACGACAGACTACTACGCGAGCCGGGTCGGGCTGGACATCCTGGAGCAGGGGGGCACGGCCATGGACGCGGCCATCGCGGTCTCCTTCGCCCTTGCGGTGGTGAACCCCTCGGCTGGGAACATCGGGGGCGGGGGCTTCATGGTGACCCGGACCGCCGACGGCGAGACCTCGGCGCTGGACTACCGGGAGATGGCCCCCCTGGCGGCCCATCGTGACATGTACCTGGACGAGGAGGGCGAACTCACCGACGCCTCGGTCCTGGGCCATCTGGCCGCAGGGGTGCCGGGGACGGTCATGGGCATGTGGAGGGCCCACGAGCGCTACGGGACCCTTCCCTGGGAGGCGCTGGTCCAGCCCGCCATCGATCTGGCCGAGGGCTTCGAGGTCCGGGAACGGCTGGCCCGTTCTCTGCGAGGAAGCGAGGAGTCCCTCCGCATCTACGACACCACCCGGGAGATCTTCCTTCCGGGCGACGCCCCTCCGGAGGTGGGCGACACCTTCCGTCAGCCCGATCTGGCCCGGACGTTGACCCGGATCCGGGACGACGGTCCCGACGGCTTCTACCGGGGCGAGACGGCGGACTACATCGTCGCCGAGATGGAGCGGGGCGGCGGAATCATCACTCACGAGGACCTGGAGCGGTACGACGCGCTCTGGCGCGACCCCGTGACCTTCTCCTACCGGGGATACACGGTGACCTCCATGCCCCCCTCCTCCTCGGGAGGCCCCACCATGGCCCTCATGGCCCATATCCTGGAGGACTACGACCTCACCGGGATGGGATGGCAGTCCGAGGAGATGATCCACGTCATGGCCGAGGCCTGGAAGCGGGCCTATTCGGACCGCAACCAGGTCCTGGCCGACACCGACTTCGTGGATGTGCCCCTGGAGGAGATGGTCTCCCGGGAATACGCCCAGCGGCGGGGCGCCGACATCGATATGGACCGGGCCACCCCTTCAGAGCAGATCGGGCCCGGCCTGGAGGTGGGGGAGCCGACCGAGACGACCCACTACTCCATCGTGGACGAGGCGGGTAACGCGGTGGCGGTCACGACCACCATCAACTCCGGGTACGGGAGCAAGGTGACGGTGGCGGGCGCCGGCTTCCTTCTGAACAACGAGATGGATGACTTTGCCGCCAAGCCCGGATTTCCCAATCAGTTCGGCCTGGTGCAGGGGGAGCAGAACGCCATCGAGCCCGGCAAGCGGATGCTCTCGGCCATGAGCCCTACCGTGGTCACCAACCCCGACGGAGAGCTCTTCTTCGTGACCGGCACCCCCGGTGGCTCCACCATCATCACCACCGTCTTCCAGACCATCGTGAACGTGGTGGACTTCGGGATGAGCGTATCGGAGGCGGTGAACGCCCCGCGCGTGCACCACCAGCACCTCCCCGACCAACTCTACTGGGAGAACGGCGGCCTCCGGAGCGAGGTGGTGGAGGGGCTCGAGGCGCGGGGCCACACCCTGCAGCAACGGGGAGGGACGTCCGGCGACGTGCAGGCCATCATGGTCCTCTCCGACGGCTCGTTGGCCGCCCACTCCGACCCCCGGCTGGGAGGCACGGCGCTGGGGTACTGATCGCTCCGGGGTCGGTTCAGTCTACTGCATGACCAGGTCGTCGTTCAGACGAATCCGGACCCGCGATCCCTCCGGCAGCACGGCGTGGCCATCCCGGGTGCTGAGCGCCACGCCCAGGCCGGCCACCGTCCCTGCGGCGGCCCCGCCCACCGTGGAGCGGGTGTCGCCCCCCAGGATCTGCCCCACCAGCGCACCGGCGGCGGCCCCGGTGGCCACCTTGGCCGCACTGCGGGTTCCGGAATCCCGGGTCGAGGACTCGGTCCGAGCTTCGATCACCGAGCCGTTCAGGGCGCGAGTGCGACCGTTGAGGTGAATCGCCTCGACCCGGATGGCCAGAAGGGCCTCGTCCTCGGGTCCTTCACTGGCTCGGGAGGTCGTCACGATCCCGCGGGCCCGGGTTCCGGCCGGGAGGTCGAGCCCCCCGCTTCCTGAGACCGACTCCTCCAACTCCAGACGCACCGGATCCCCGCTCCTGTGCGAGGAGGTGGAAACCGCCTCGGTCACCACGAAGGACAGGGTGGTGCCTGCGGACAGGGCCCGAATCGCCTCGGCGGGCTGCGCCGCCTCCTCCCCCGCTTCCCCAACCTCTTCCGACAGGGGCTGGCCCTCCACGTCCTCTCTGGACTCGGCCTCGTCTCCACATCCGGTCAGAAGTCCCCCAGCCAGGACCAGAGCCAGACTCACCCCCCCAAGCCGGAAAATCCTTCCTCCTCGATCCTGAATCCCCTTCTCTATGGACATCCTTCATCTCCTTTGTCGGTACCGCCAGCGCCAGGTTTTGGGCCGGCTATGGTGGATGAAGGAGCAATGGATATGCCAACGCCCCCCCTCACTCCGCCGGGAGGGCGAAGCGAGGGGGGGCGTGGCTCCCGATTCGAAGGGGCTCCAGGCCACCGAAACCCAGCGGCCGTGGGCCCGCGTGTGGGTCAGCGTCCCGAGGCCAGGATCACGGGCTCATTGATCTGGACCACCATGCGAGCGCCCTCCTCGATCTCGGCGTGCCCATCCCGAGTGCTGATGGCCACGCCGGCGCCTGCGGCGGCCCCTGCGGCCGCACCGCCCACGGTGGAGCGAGTGTCACGGCCCAGGATCTGGCCGATCACGGCCCCCGCCGCGGCCCCCGTGGCGACCTTGGCCGCGCTTCGAGTTCCGGAGTCCCGGGCCGAGGTCCGCATCTCCGTCTCCATCACGCTGGCCAGGAGCGGGTACGAACCTCCGTTCATGGTCAGGCTCTCGATGGAAAGGACGAGGAGGGCCTCTTCGTCGGCACCACCGGAGGGGTGCGCCTCCAGAACCCGACCTTCGAGCATCGAACCCTCGGGAACCAGGACCATGCCATCGGCGGCCAGGAGTTCACCTGTCACACGGGCACGGAACCGATCTCCGGCCTGGTGGGTCCGGGTCGAAAGGGACGATTGGAGCACGGCGGTCAGCCGTGATCCGGTGGGGATGGCCACAGGCTCGGGTTCAGCCTCGGGTTCCACGAAGGACGATTCGGTCTCCGGAGCGGGCTGGGGCCGGGTGGCCTCCTCCTGCTGCGGCGGCGTACTCCCGCCTGTGCTGGGGCTGGCCGGCGCGGGGCGCTCGGTGGCCGCAGGTGGCGTGCTGGCCGGGGGAGGGGTGGCTGGAGCCGGTGCTTCGGTCACCGCACCTTCCTCCCGCTCCTGCTCCTGGAGCTCCTCGGCCACCTCGGTGGCGATTCGCTCGCTATCCAGGTCAGCGGCGGACTCGGCGTCTCCGCCGCAGGCCGCCAGGGCCAGAGCGCCAACGAGTGCCAGAGCTGGAACTTTCAGGGTCTGCCGCACGATAATCCCTCCTTGCCCCCGGGGTGCGCCGGACTCGCCTCCGCAGGGTCGGGGTACTGGACCCGGTCCGAACTGAAACGGCGCCCGCTTGGGACGCCGACCGGGTTCTGATGAGGTCCGGAATTGATCTCTATTACACGCACAGGATGGAAATGAGCCACCTCCGAACGATCCTGCCCTACTTCCGACCCTACCGGACCGGGATGCTGGTGGGGCTGCTGCTGGTGGCCATCTCCAACTTCTTCACCGTCCTGGGTCCCTGGCTGCTCCGGATGGCCATTGACGCGCTGGAGGAGCCCGGGGTGGCGGGATCGGACATCGCGCTCTTCGCCGGGCTCATCGTGGGAGCTGCGGTCCTGGGGGGGGCGGCCAAGTACGGGATGCGCGAGCTCCTGAACGGGATCAGCCGCAGGATCGAATGCGATCTCCGGGCCGACTTCTTCCGGCATCTCCTCCGCCTGGACGCCTCCTTCTACGGGCAGGAACGCACCGGCGACATCATGGCCCGGGCCACCAACGACACCCTGGCGGTCCGTCAGGCCGTGGGTCCGGCGGTCATGTATTCGGTGAATACCACGGTTATGTCGATCTTCGCGCTTTCGCTCATGATCTGGATCTCGCCCCGCCTGGCCGGGCTGGCCCTGATTCCCATGATCCTGCTCCCCCCGGTGGTCCTCTGGTTCGGGAAGATCATCCACACCCGATTTCAGGCGATTCAGGAGCAGTTCTCCTCCATCTCGACCCAGATCCAGGAGAACCTCTCCGGGGTCCGGCTCATCCGGGCCTACGGACAGGAAGACGATCAGGCTCAGCGGTTCGCCTCGATGAACGAGGAGTACATGGACCGGAACATGCACCTGATCCGGGCCTCCGGGCTCTTTCATCCCTCGCTGGCGCTCCTGACGGGGATCGCCATGGTGGTCGTCCTCTGGGTGGGCGGGCAGGAGGTCATGGCCGGGCGGATCAGTGTGGGCGACTTCGTGGCCTTCACCTTCTACCTGAATCTCCTGACCTGGCCCATGATCGCGCTGGGCTGGGTAGTGAACCTCTTTCAGAGAGGCGAAGCCTCCATGGAGCGGATCAACCAGATCCTGGAGACCCGCCCGAAGATCGTTCCCGAATGGGGGGAGCGGGAGGCGACGGGAAACCCGGGTCGGATCGAATTCCGGGACGTCTCCTTCCGGTATCCCGGAACGGAGCGGAAGGTGATCCGGAACGTCTCCTTCGTGGTGGAGCCCGGGGAGACGGTGGCGGTGGTGGGACCCACCGGGGCCGGCAAGAGCACGCTGGTCTCCCTTCTGCCCCGAATCCACGATCCCACCTCCGGAGCGGTGCTCCTGGACGGAGTGCCCCTCCCCGAGTACACGCCGGCCAGTCTCCGGAAGAGCATCGGGATGGTGCCCCAGGACAGCTTCCTCTTCTCCGAGACCATCGAGGCGAATGTGGGGCTGGGGCTCGAGAAGGCCTCCGGCGCCCCCGGATCGGGCGCGAACGAGGATCCCCCAGGGGAAGGCCTCGATCCCGAGGGCGAGCCCGAAGATGAACTGGACCCCCGGATCCTCCGGGCGGCGCGGATCGCCCAGCTCGACGACCAGGTCCGGGAATTCCCCCGGGGATACGATACCTACCTGGGCGAGCGGGGCATCAACCTCTCGGGCGGACAGAAGCAGCGCGCCACCCTGGCCCGGGCGCTGGCCCGGGATCCCTCGATCCTCATTCTCGACGACTCGCTCAGCGCCGTGGACACCCAGACCGAGGCCCGGATCCTGGCCGAACTCCGGGACGACCTCCGGAGCCGGACCTGCTTCCTCATCAGCCACCGGGTCACGGCGGTCATGAACGCGGACCGGATCCTGGTTCTGGACGAGGGTCGCCTGGTGGACCAGGGCACCCACGAGGAGCTCATGGCGAGGGACGGGCTCTACGCCGCCCTCCTGCGGCGGCAGCTCCTGGAGCAGGAGGTGACGGGCACCGATGACGGCGACGCGGGACGAGGTGCGGCGCTGGCGGGAAGCTCGGGCTGAAGCGGGCCTGGGGGACCGAGGGACCCTTGCCCCCGTGCCTCGGGTGGGCGACTCTGGCCCTGCCTCTGCTGCGCTCCGGTGGAGGGCCGCGCCTGGTCCAGAACTTCCTTCCCCGACTCCAGCTCCTTCGACCTACACGCCCATGCGACCTCTCTGCACACCTGCGTCACAGCTGGTCGGCGCCGTTGCCGCGCTTCCCCTGGCCCTCGCCCTCGCCCTGATCCTCCCCGTCCTGGCGCCGGCGC
>SKKH01000156.1 GCA_007121555.1 Gemmatimonadota bacterium
GGGTAGGCCCGCGGCGCCCTGCAGACCAGTCCGGGACAGGGACGTCCGGGCCTTGCGTCCGGGCTCCCCGATCGGCAGCCTGTGCATCTGGATGATGAGCGGGAGGCCAGGGATCGGTGGGCGGGGTTCGAGGCCGGTTCGAGGTCAGGATGTCCCGCAGTCGACCCCCCACCGACCCGCTCCGCTCTGGGCCCCGTGACCGCGTCGCGTTCCGGTCCAGAGCTTCACTTCTCAACCTCGCCACACCGGGAGCCACCCTGAACATGCCGAATCGAGACGACGCCCTGCAGCTCCTGGACGAATGGGTCGAGAATGAAGGCCTGAAGAACCACATGCTGGCGGTGGAGGCTGCAGTGCGCCATTACGCCCGGCTCAGGGACGCCGACGAGGAAACCTGGGGCCTGGCCGGCCTCCTCCACGATCTGGATTGGGAGAAGCACCCCGACGTCCACCCCACCAAGGCGGTGGAGGCGCTCCGGGAGCGGGATTATCCCGACGAGGTGATCCAGGCCATCTTGGCGCACCGGGCGAGCTACACCGGAGTCGAGCCCACCGCCGAACTGGACAAGGTCCTCATTGCCTGCGACGAGCTCTCCGGGCTCGTGGTGGCCTGCTGCCTGGTCCGGCCGAACGGGGTGGACGATCTCAAGCCGAAGTCGGTGAGAAAGAAGCTCAAGGACAAGGCCTTCGCCGCAGGTGTGAGTCGCGACGAGGTGGCCTGGGGCATCGAGCTCATCGGCCTGGATCAGAACGAGCACATCCAGAACGTGATCGACGGGCTCCGGGCCGAGGGCGAGGCCCTGGGCATCCGTGGCGAGGACCTGGGTCGGTAGATGCCCATGAAGACGATCATCGAACCCTTCCGGATCAAGGTGGTGGAGCCCATCCGGATGACGACCCCGCAGGAGCGGGCTCTCCTCCTGGAGCAGGCCGGCTACAACGTGTTCCTCCTGCGCAGCGAGGATGTGCTCCTGGACCTCCTCACCGACTCGGGGACCTCGGCCATGAGCGCCGAGCAGTGGGCGGGGATCATGCGAGGCGACGAGTCCTACGCCGGCAGCCCCTCCTACTACCGCTTCGAGGACGCGGTGAAGGAGGTCTTCGGCTTCGAGCAGGTCATCCCCACCCACCAGGGGAGGGCGGCGGAGCGGATCCTCTTCCAGACCCTCTGCAGCCCTGGCGACATCGTCCCCTCGAACACCCACTTCGACACCACCCGGGCGAACACCGAGGCGGTGGGCGCCAGACCGGTGGACCTCCCCGTGCCCGAGGGGCTCCGGCCGTCCGATCCGGCCCCCTTCAAGGGGAATCTGGACGTGGATCGGCTGGAGGCTCTCATCGAGGAGGAGGGGGCCGACCGAATCCCCCTGGTCATGCTCACCCTCACGAACAACTCCGGAGGTGGGCAGCCGGTCTCCATGGCCAACATCCAGGCGGTGGCCCGGGTGTGTCGAGCCCACGGGATCCCCCTCTACATGGATGCCTGCCGCTTCGCCGAGAACGCCTATCTCATCCGCTTGCGCGAGGAGGGATACGCCGACCGTCCGGTGGCCGAGATCGCCCGGGAGATCTTCTCCTGGGCCGACGGATGCACCATGTCGGCCAAGAAGGACGGTCTGGCGAACATCGGGGGCTTCGTAGCCACCAACGACCCGGAGCTGGCCCGGAAGCAGCGTAACATGCTCATCCTCACCGAGGGCTTTCCCACCTACGGAGGGCTGGCGGGACGAGATCTCGAGGCCATCGCCATCGGTCTCCGCGAGGTCCTCCACGAGGATTATCTCGAGTACCGGTTGGCCTCGGTCCGCTACCTGGGAGAGCGAATCGCGGCCGGAGGCGTGCCCATCGTGCAGCCGCCGGGAGGCCACGCCATCTACATCGATGCCGCCGCCTTCCTCCCCCACATCCCTCCACTGGAGCTCCCCGGACAGACGCTGGTGGCGGAGCTGTACCTGGAGGGGGGGATCCGGGGCGTCGAGGTCGGGACCGTGATGTTCGGGCGAAGGGATCCGGAGACCGGAGAGGAGTCGCCGGCCTCCATGGAGCTCGTCCGGTTGGCGCTCCCCAGGCGGGTGTACACGCAGAGCCACGTGGACTTCATGGTCGAGGCGATCCTGGACTTCGCGGCCCGGAAGGAGGCCGTGGGAGGCTACCGCTTCACCTACCAGGCCGATGTCCTCCGGCACTTCACCGCCAACTTCGAGCCGCTCTACGACCTCGGGGTCTGAGTCTCGCCCCCAGGAGATCACCGAGAAGGGGGATCGGAGCCAGGGCGGCCCGGCTCACCCGTGCAGGGAACCCCGCTCGACGCCGCCGGTTAATGAATGCGGCTCCCCCTCTTTCCTGCGATTTCATGAATCTTCGGCTCATCCCGCACGCCGTTCCGATTCCCGTCCTCCTCCTGGCCCTCGTCTGGGGCGGGACGGAGGGGGCGGCGGCGCAGGATGTGGAGATGCTGGGGGAGCACTACGGAACCCGACCTCCGGAGGCCTACTTCCAGGAGTTGGCCCGGGACCCGAACGCATTCCAGTTCGAGCGTGAGGGACGAGACCGGCTCCTCCACATGCAGCAGCGGCGGGGAGGATCCTTCCCCGACATGATCCTTCGCCAGGGCGAGCCGGCCCGGAGCCTGGGACCCCGGGACGTGCCCATGGTGGGGACCTTCCGGTTCCCTCTGGTGCTGGGCCTCTTCTCCGACTCGGACGAGGAGCCTCCCTACTCCACCACTCGGGTGAGGGAAGAGTTCTTCGACGGACCGAACTCCTACCACCAGACCGTTCCCGAGCTCTACGCCGAGATGTCGGGGGGGCGGGTGGATCTCGAGGGCACCACCTTCCCCTGGGTGCGGACCGGATTCACCACCAACGAGGTGACCCAGGGGGCGAGCGGGCTCACATCGAGCCGGGAGAAGGGGGTCGGGGCCTTCATCGAAGCCATCGTCCAGGAGCTGGACGACCAGGGGGTGGACTGGAGCCAGTACGACAACACCGGAGACGGCTTCGTGGACGTCCTCTCCATCATGCACCCCACCTCGGGTGCCGAATGCGGAGGGGGAGGCGACCGGATCTGGTCGCACCGCTGGAGCCTCAGGAGCGCCACCCAGCAGCGACTCAACCCCGGCTTCCGCACCAGCACGCCCCGCCCGGACGGCGAGGGATACATCTACATCAACGACTACACGATCCAGCCGGTCCTGGCCTGCAACAACGAGCGGATCAACGAGATCGGCGTGTTCGCCCACGAGCTGGGCCACGGCTTCGGTCTCCCGGACCTCTACGGGACAGGCACGAGAATCCGGGGCGCCGGTCGGTGGGACATCATGGGAACCGGAACCTGGGGCTGCCGGGGCGAGGATCCCTCCCGGCCCTGCCACATGAGCGCCTGGACCAAGGCCATGCTGGGGTGGGTGGAGGTGATCGACGTGGACCCGGGGACGGATCTGGGCACGGTGACCCTTCCTCCGGTGCAGAGCTCCGGTCAGGTCCTCCGGATCCCCGCCGGCGACGGCTCCGGCCAGTACCTTCTTCTGGAGAATCGGCAGCGCATCGGCTCCGACGTCAATCTCTGGGAACCGGGGCTCCTGATCTGGCATGTGGACCCGGAGGTCGTGGAGGCCCGCTGGTCCACGAACCGGGTGAACAACGACCCCTCCCGCCTCGGGGTGTGGCTCCGTCAGGCCGATGGGCTGGACGAGCTCGCCGAAGCCGGCCCCAGCCACGGCGACCCCGGTGACCCGTTCCCGGGGTGCATCAAGGAAAACTACCAGGACTATTTCAGCTCCTCGATCCCCTGCGCCCGGACCAATACCGAGTTCCACTTCGGGAGCGAGCCCGCCTCCCGGACCCATGGAGGAGACGCCCTCGGCACCACGATCACCGGGATCGAACGGGTTGGCTCCGAGCCCTTCGACGTGCGCTTCGACCTCACGACCCGGTTCAGCCGGATCACCCTCAGTCGGGACGGCCTGGAGGGCGAAGGGGTGGACGGCGACTTCCAGGTCGACGGCGAGTCCCTCCAGGGAGATCCGGTGGAGCTGGAGGCGGCTCCCTTCCAGATCCTGAGCATCGAGGCGCCTCCCGGGGTGGCGCTGTCCGAGGGGGTTCGGCGCGGCTTCGACTCCTGGTCCGACGGGGGCGAGCGGATCCGGGATCTCGAGGTGCCCCTCTCCGACACCTCCCTCGTCGCGGTGTACGGGGGAGACGAGGTGCGCCTCCGGTGGGAGCCCACCTCGGACCTGGCCCCCGGGGAGGCCGGCTCGGAGGTCCCGCCTGGCTCGCTGGAGACCGATCCCGCCTCTCCGGACCTCTGGTTCCCCAGGGGAACCCAGGTGGGGGTCACCGCGACCCCGACGCCGGGGTTCTCCTTCGTGGATTGGGCCGGAGGATTGGCCGGACAACCGAATCCCGCCACCGTGACCATGGACGAGCCCCGTTCGGTGGAGGCCGCCTTCCGCTTCGAGTACGCCGTCGAGGATCCCGAGGGTTCGCTGGAGCTCTTCGCCGCCGAGTCCGCGGAGGTCCTCCTGCGGACCTCGGGTGGAACCGAGCCCATCGAGTGGACCGTGGTCGAGGGTGCGCTGCCCCCCGGGATGGAGCTGGAAGGAGGCGAAACCCCCTCGCTGCGGGGCCTGCCCACCGGTATGGGGACCTTCTCCCTGAGGCTTCGGGCGCGGGATGCCCTGGGCCTGGAGGCTCGGGCTCAACTGGAGCTGGTCGTCGGCCTGCCCCGGGTGGGGCTCCAGGAGCTCACCGCCCCCTTTCTAGGACAGTCCGGGACCCTCACCTCGGCCCAGGAGGCGTTTCTGGACGCCGAGGGGAATTCCGATGGACGATACGACCTGGGCGATCTGCGGGCGTTCCTCCGGGCCCACCCGGAGCTCCCGGAGCGTGCCCCCGACGCCCCCATCGCCACCGCGGCGCCCGACGGTGCGCCTGGGCTGGTGCTCGAGCTCACCTTTGGTCCCGACCCTGTGATGTCCATCCGCCGGCGACCTGCCGGCGCAACTTCGGAGGGAGGCTCATGATGGCGCGCCGCCACGTTTCGGTCCTCGCCGCGCTTCTGGCCCTGGTGGTCCTGTGGGGCTGTGATCGAGGCCCCTCCGGGGAGGGTGACTGGAGGGTCACGATCGAGGGGCCAGGGGGGCCGTTCGGGGCTGCAGCCGTGGTGGTATCGGGTGAGGGAGTCCTGGACGTGACCTCCGCGGAGGGGACCCGGGTGTGGATCCGGGAAGCCTCCGATGGCAGCATCCGGGCCGTGATCATCCAGCCCTCGGCATCGGGCGAGGCCGGGTTCCGGATCCGGGTTCGGGACCTGTCCGAGCCCACCCCTTCCGTGGCGTTGGTGGAGCTGGCCGACCTCTCCGATGAGCCGGTGACCGTCTCCTCCGACCACCGCCTGCGCTTCCGCCGCTGAAGGGAGGGGACGCCGGTTCCCGCACGCCCGGGTTGATTTCGCGACCGTCCGGGCCGATTTTATCGCGCATCGCTACAATCAGGGGAAGGGGCCGGCCGGGTCCGCTTCTCCAGATCCTATCGGGAGGAGAGGCCATGACCACGGCGACCTGGATCACCATGCTCGTCATTCTGACCTTCGTGTGGGGCGGATGCATCCTCACCATCGTCACCGCGATCCGGAAGGAGTCCGGCAAGTCCGGCTGATTCCAGCGTCCCGTCTCCCTCCCCCACCTGCTTCGGATGTGAAGACGTGCCAAGAAGAGATGATCTGAACACGATCCTGATCCTGGGATCCGGTCCCATCGTGATCGGCCAGGCCTGCGAGTTCGACTACTCCGGAACCCAGGCGGTCCGAGCCCTCAAGGAGGAGGGGTACCGGGTCATCCTGGTGAACTCGAATCCCGCCACCATCATGACGGACCCGGAGCTGGCGGACCGCACGTACATCGAGCCCCTCACCACCGAGTGGGTCACCCGGATCATCGAGAAGGAGCGTCCCGACGCCATCCTCCCCACCATGGGAGGGCAGACCGCCCTCACCATCGCCATGGAGCTCCATGAACAGGGGATCCTGGACACCTACGGGGTGGAGCTCATCGGCGCCAACGCCCGCTCCATCGCCATGGCCGAGGATCGGGAGGAGTTCACCGAGGCCATGAACCGGATCGGCCTGGCAGTACCCCACGGTGGGTTCGCCGGAACCCTGGACGAAGCGCTGACCATCGTGGAGGACACCGGCTACCCGGCCATCATCCGGCCCTCCTACACCCTGGGAGGCACCGGAGGCGGGATCGCCTACAACCGGGAGGAGTTCGAACGGGCCGTGAGGAAGGGCCTCGACGCCTCGCCCATCACCGAGGTCCTCATCGACCGGTCGGTGATCGGCTGGAAGGAGTTCGAGCTCGAAGTCGTCCGGGACGGCGATGACAACGTCATCATCATCTGCTCCATCGAGAACGTGGATCCCATGGGGGTGCACACCGGCGACTCCATCACGGTGGCGCCGGCGCAGACGCTGTCGGATGTGGAGTACCAGCTCATGCGGAACTCGGCCATCGCCATCATCCGGGAGATCGGGGTGGAGGCGGGGGGCTGCAACATCCAGTTCGCGGTGAGCCCCGAGACCGGGGAGCTTCTGGTCATCGAGATGAACCCCAGGGTGTCCCGCTCCTCGGCTCTGGCCTCCAAGGCCACCGGATTCCCCATCGCCCGGGTGGGGGCCAAGCTGGCGGTGGGCTACCGTCTCCATGAGCTTCCCAACGACATCACGAAGACCACCCCGGCCTCCTTCGAGCCGACGCTCGACTACGTGGTGGTGAAGTTCCCCCGGTTCGCCTTCGAGAAGTTTCGGGAGGTGGATCCCACCCTGAGCGTGCAGATGAAGGCCGTGGGCGAGACCATGGCCATCGGGCGGACCTTCAAGTCGGCCTGGCAGAAGGGTCTCCGGGGGCTGGAGATCGGCCGCACGGGATGGGTCCGCGGCGAGTCGCTGGAAGACGACGGCCTCCAGGCCGAGGACCGCGAGAGCCTCCTCACCGCCATGCGGCGGCCCACCGCCGAGCGGCCCTTCCAGATCAAACGGGCCCTCGAGGCCCTGATGGCGTGGAGTCCCGACCCCGAAGGCTCGGACGACGACGAGGCCCATCGTCCGGCCACGATGGAGGAGATCCACGAGGCCACCCGCATCGATCCCTGGTTCCTGGACCAGTTCCTGGAGATCGTGGAGATGGAGTCCGCCTACTCCGCCCTGGACGAAGTTTCGCCCGAGATCCTCCGTCTCATGAAGCGTGAGGGCTTCTCGGATCGGCAGCTGGCCCACCTCCGGGGAGAGTCGGAGGCGGCGGTGCGGGAGCGCAGGTGGGAGCTGGGCATCCGACCCACCTACAACGTGGTGGATACCTGTGCCGGTGAATTCCCCGCCGAGACCCCGTACTTCTATTCCTCGTACGAGTCCGAGGACGAGGCGCCTCCCAGCGACCGGGAGAAGATCATCATCCTTGGGAGTGGTCCGAACCGGATCGGGCAGGGCATCGAGTTCGACTACTGCTGCGTCCAGGCCGTCCTGGCGTTGGGGGAGGCGGGCTACGAGACCATCATGGTCAACTCGAACCCCGAGACCGTCTCCACCGACTTCGACATTTCCGACCGGCTCTACTTCGAGCCCCTCACCCTGGAAGACGTGCTGGAGATCGTCCACCGGGAACAGCCCAAGGGGGTCATCGTCCAGCTCGGGGGCCAGACGCCCCTGAACCTGGCCGAGGGGCTCGAAGCCCTCGGGGTGCCGATCCTGGGTACCTCCGTCGACGCCATCGACCGGGCCGAGGACCGGGAGCGTTTCGAGAAGGTGTGCCGGAGCATCGGCGCACTCGTCCCCCCGAACGGGGTGGCCGTCTCGCTGGACCAGGCGCTCAAGGTGGCCGCCAGGGTGGGGTATCCGGTCCTCGTCCGTCCCTCCTACGTCCTGGGGGGGCGCGGCATGGAGATCGTCTATGACGACGAGGCGCTGGAGGACTACTTCTCCAGGGCGGTGAAGGCCTCCCCGGACCACCCGGTCCTCATCGACCGGTTCATCGAAGACGCCTTCGAGGCCGATGTGGACGCCCTCTCCGACGGCACCGACGTGGTGATCGGCGGGATCATGCAGCACATCGAGGACGCCGGGGTCCACTCCGGCGACTCCGCCTGCGTGCTTCCCCCCTACCGCCTGGAGCCCGAGGAGCTGGACCGGATCCGGGAGCTCACCCGGGCCTTCGCCCTTGAGCTCGGGGTGGTGGGGCTCCTCAACATCCAGTACGCCATCCGGGATGGGAAGGTCTACGTCCTGGAGGTGAACCCCCGTGCGTCCCGGACCGTCCCCTTCGTGAGCAAAGCCACCGGAGTGCCCCTGGCCCGGCTCGCGGCGCGAATCATGGCCGGGGAGCGGCTGGTCGACCTGGACGTGCCGCCCGAGCCGGCGGTGCCGGGGGTGGCGGTGAAGGAGGCGGTCCTCCCCTTCAACCGCTTCGACGTCGACATCCTCCTGGGGCCCGAGATGCGCTCCACCGGCGAGGTCATGGGGTTCGACGACTCGCTGGGGATGGCCTACGCAAAGGCCCAGGCCGGCGCGTACAACGTGCTTCCCAAGGAGAGCGGGACGATCGTGGTGACGGTGAACGACCGCGACAAGCCCACCGTCACCCCCATCCTGAGGCGGTTCCATGATCTGGGGTTCCGGATTCTGGCGACTCGCGGGACCCATGAGTACGTCACTCGCCTCGGACTCCCGGCCGAACGGATCTACAAGGTGGGCGAGGGCCGGCCCAACATCGTGGACGCCATCGTGAGCGGGGAGGTGGACCTGCTGGTGAACACCCCCCTGGGGAAGAAGTCTCAGTACGACGACTACGCCATGCGGCGGGCCGCCATCACCTACAAGATCCCCTACCTCACCACGATGTCGGCCACCAACGCGGCCTGTGACGCCATCATCGCACTCAGAGCCGTGGCACCCGAGGTGAAGTCGCTGCAGGAGCGGGTGGGTTCGGTGGTCCGGCCGGCCGTGGTCACCGCCGGCACCCCACGGTGAGGCCCACTGGGTTCTTTCTTCATCCCGCCGCCGCCCTCCACGATCCCGGCTGGGGCCATCCCGACCACCAGGGACGTCTGAGGACCCTGGCGTCGACCGTGGGGAAGGACCTGCTGACCCTTCACGGTCAGGTCGAGCAGTATGAGGCGCCCCTGGCCTCGGTGGAGGCCATTCTCCAGGTCCATTCCCCGGATCACATCACCGCGGTGCGACAGGCCTGCGAACGGGCCGGAGTGGGCCAGGCGGAGGTGGCGCCCGAGACCTTCGTGACCGGGGCCTCGTGGGAGGCGGTGCTGGGCAGCTCCGGTGCGCTCATCGAGGCGGTGGACAAGGTGGCGGGCGGCGTCCTCCGGAACGCCTTCGTGGCGAGCCGCCCTCCCGGACACCACGCGTCGCGAGCCCGGGGGCTGGGGTTCTGTGTGGTGAATCACGTGGCGGTGGCGGCACGACACCTGATTCGGACCGGGCGAGCCGAGCGGGTAGCCATCGTGGACTGGGACGTGCACCATGGCAACGGCACCCAGGAGATCTTCTACACCGACCCGGAAGTCTTCTACCTCTCTCTGCACCAGTCGCCCCTCTTCCCTGGAACCGGAGCCACGACCGAGGTGGGGAAGGGGGCGGGGAAGGGGTTCACCCTCAACGTGCCTCTGCCCAGCGGCACCGGCCCGGAGCGGTACCTGCGGGCCTTCCGTGAGTCGCTGGAGGAGGTTGCAGCACGCTTCGACCCCGATTTCGTCCTCGTGTCGGCAGGCTACGACGGCCTCGCCGAAGATCCCCTGGGTGGATTCCAGCTGCGGCCCGCCACCTACCATGCCATGACGGGCATGGTCAGGGGTTGGGCCGAGGAGGCGTGCGACGGTCGGCTGGTCGCAGCCCTCGAAGGGGGATATGATCCCAGTGCCACCGGATTGGCGGCGCTCTCGACCCTCCGGGCGCTGGCCGGGCTCGCACGGGTCTGAGTCCCTCGATGTCCGGGGGCATCCACGGGGCGAAGAGGCTCTCAGCGCCTCCCCCGGGTTGAGGTGTGGCTGGGTCTGGGCGATATTGATCGTTGGCACCGGCCCCAGAAATGGGACTCTCCTGGAGGTGAAGCCGATGCGCCACATACTGAGCACCCTCATCCTTCTGGCGATCACGGCCACTCTGGCCTCCGCTCAGATCCCGGAAGGCGTGGAGGGCACGTACCAGCCACACCCCGAGGCCCGCAAGGCCATCGACCAGCTCCTCTCGCCCTTCTGTCCGGGGCTCATGCTGGAGCAGTGTCCTGCCGAGGAGTCCCGAAGCCTGCGCGACTCCATCCACGCCCTGGCCGTGGAGGGATGGACGGCCGATGAACTCAAGGCCTGGATGCTCGCCAACCACGGCGACGAGTGGAAGGCGGTCCCGGATCGCAGCGGTACCGGCCTCTGGGCCTGGATCCTTCCTCCCTTCGCCCTCGTAGCGGGATTCGGGGCCGTGGTGGTGGTGGCCCGGCGCTTCACCCGGGAGGAAGAAGACTTGGAGTCCGGGTCGTCCGAGGCCCCGACACGAGGCCCCTCCCCCGAGGAGGAGACCCGTCTCAAGGAGGCCCTGAGGGAGCTGGAGTTGGCTGAGGATCCGTCGTTTCAGTGATCCTGCGCCTGCCTTCATGAGTTCAACTTCCAGCGGTACACCCCCGCCCCAGGGGGTGCCGTCGATGCTGGACCTGATCCGGCTGAGTCCCCGGGCCCTCTTTCCACCGGGCGGTCGGGAGCTCTATCGCCAGATCGCCCTGCTCACCGACATGGACGAGGGCTCGGAGGTGCTGGTGGCAGCGTGTGGGACCGGGCTGACCCTGGAGTTCTTCGTTCGGGAGTTCGGTGTCCAGGGCTCCGGGGTCGATGAGGACCCGGTGCTCATCGAAGAGGCGGAGGCTCGAGTCCGGGCCTCCGGGCTCCAGGGCCGGATCCAACTCCAGTGCGGCTCCATGGAGAGTCTTCCCTATCGGGACGGGGTCTTCGACGTCGTCGTGGCGGAGCTGGGACTCACCGCGTCGGCCGACCCCATGAAGGCGATCGGGGAGCTGGCCCGGGTGGTGCGACCCGGTGGACGGGTAGCGCTGGTCCACCTGGTCTGGAAGGCACCGGTGGATCGGGAGCGACGTGAGGTCCTGTCCCGCCACCTCGGGGCGCGTCCGCTCATGCTGGTGGAGCTGAAGCGAGGACTCCGGGAGTCGGGCGTGAAGAACCTCCACTCCGAAGCCTGGTCCGACGAGTCCACCGCCTTCCGCCCCCACGTGAAGAAGCCGTTCCCCGACTTCGCCGAGCTCTTCTCCGTCCCCGAGAAGCTGGGGATCCTTCGCCGCGCCTGGTCCCGCTGGGGGTGGCGCGGAGTCCGGACGGCCCTGGCCCGGGAGCGGGAGGTCCACCGTCTCCTGACCCGGGAACGAATTCTGGGACTGGACATGGTGAAGGGGACCCGAGTGGTGGAGCCCGACCCGGAGCCCGACGAAATCCTGGAGGAGCCCGCGCACGAGGACCCCGCCACCCGCGACCTCCCCCTCTTCCGCGGCGGCGGGGGCGACCCATGAGCGGAGCCCCTCCTCCGACCCTCTATACCGAGGCGGGCCGGGCCCGCCTGCCTGCCCTCCTCGACGGCCTGAGCGCCCAGGGGTGGCTCCTCTACGACATGGGGGATCACAACCCCCTGGCTCATCGCCTCCTGGGGTTGGGAAAGACCACGCGTAGGGCCTTCGCGCTGTTTCCGGCCCGCGGGGAGCCCCGCCTCCTCCACCACGCCGTGGAGGCCTCGGCCTGGCGGGACTGGCCCGGTCAGCGAGAGAGCTACCGGAGTCACGGGGAGTTGGAGACGCGGCTTCCCGCCCTCCTCAGCGGGCTGGAGCGGGTGGCCATGGAGCATTCCCCGGGCTCGGCGGTCCCCACGGTGGATCGGGTCCCCGGGGGGATTCTCGAACTCGTCCGGGCTGCAGGGGTGGAGGTCGTCTCGTCCGGTGACCTGATCACCGCCTTCCACTCGCTGTGGAGCCCCGAGGGCAGGGAGTCCCATTTCGAGGCCGCCCGCATCGTCCAGGCCACGGCGCTGGCCGCCTTCCAGGAGGCCGCCCGGGCCATCGGTCACAGGAGACCCATGGGTGAGCGAGACCTCATGGAGTGGATCGAGACGGCCCTGGCCCAGGCCGGGGTGACCGAACAGGTGGCCTGCATCGTGGCCACCGGCGTCGGCGCCGCCGATCCCCACTACGACCCACCCGGCCGGGGTGCGCCGCTGGAGGAGGGATGCCTGGTCCTCCTCGATCTCTGGGGCGGACTCACCGGCGGAGGGATCCCCGCCGACCAGACCTGGATGGCCTTCCTGGGCTCGCCCGAGGAGGTCGAGCCCCGGCAACGTGAGGTCTGGGAGGCCGTTCGGGAGGCCCGAGACGGGGCCCTGGCGTTCCTGTCCCGGAGGGCGCGAGAGGAACGGCCCGTTCAGGGATGGGAGGTGGACGAGGAGGCGCGGGTGATCCTCCGGAGGCGGGGCCTGGAAGAGTGGTTCTCCCACCGACTCGGTCACTCCATCGACGCCAGCCTCCACGGATCGGGCCCGAATCTGGATCACCTGGAGACCCGAGATGAACGGGTTCTCCTGCCGGGGGTGGGGTTCTCGGTGGAGCCCGGGGTCTACATCCCCGGCGAGATCGGCGTGCGGAGCGAGGTGAACGTCCTGTGGACCGAGGACGGGCCCATCGTCACGACGCCCGACCCCCAGAAGGAGCTCCTCTTCGTTTCTCCGCGTTGAGTCGGCCTCCGTGACCCCCGGATCGAAGGCCCTGGGTTCGCGGCAACATGTAGATGTGGCGCTTCCTCTTCCACTCTTCCGCACCTTCACCTACAGGATCGAAGGCGCGGTTCCCCCTGCTGGAACCCGGGTTCTGGTCCCGTTTCGTCGAAAGGAGCGGGTGGGGTGGGTGCTGGGCCCCGGGGATCCCCAGGGCATCAAGGGGATCCGTTCCGTCCTGGACGTGCTCGAGACCCGGCCCTCGGTCCCACAGGATCTGCTGGAGCTGGCGCACTGGATGGCGCACTACTACGTGGCGCCGGTGGGGCTCGTGCTCCGGTCCATGCTGCCCTCGGTCCTCTCCGACAGCTCCCGGGACCTGGTCCGGCTCGTCCCCGAGGCGAAGCGCGAGGCGGCCGCAACCCTGCCGGGTCGGGCCCTCACGGTCCTGGCGGCCCTCCGGGAGCGGGAGGGGGCGATCCGGGTGGGCCCCCTGCGGAAGGGGCTCGACATGGGATCGATCTGGCCCGAGATCCGACGACTCCGCGACGCCGGCCTCCTGGAGCACTGGACCGAACCGCCGCCCCTCCCGTCGGTCCAGACCCGCCGGGTGGTTCACCTCAGGAGGCGGATTCCCGATCTGGCGCTCCGCGATGAGCTCTTCGGTCGGGCCCACCGCCAGCGGGAGTGCTTCGAGCTCCTGGAATCCGCCGGCGGCTCCCGCCAGCTCAACGTGCTCCTCCAGGAGGACGGATTCTCCCGCTCCGTCGTGGGAGGATTGGACGAGAAGGGGCTCGTGGAGCTGGTGGATGAAGAAGTGATGCGCGACCCCTTCGGCGGTCCCCCCCCCGGTCCGCCCCCGCGCTTCGACCTCACCCCCGCCCAGGACGAGGCGGTGAAGGCGCTCCTGGGTGCGCTGGACGAGGAGCATCCCGCCCCCTTCCTCCTCCAGGGGGTCACCGGGTCGGGGAAGACCCAGGTGTACATCCGGCTCCTCCGCCAGGTGGTGGAAGACCGGGGCGGAAGTGCCATCGTGCTGGTTCCGGAGATCTCCCTCACGCCCCAGACCGTCTCCCGGTTCCGGGCCTGGTTCGGAGACCGGGTGGCCGTGCTCCACTCGGCCCTCTCCCAGGGAGAGCGCTACGACCAGTGGCGTCAGATCCGCTCCGGCGAGAAGCGGGTCGTCGTCGGCGCCCGCTCCGCCCTCTTCGCCCCCCTTCCCAGGTTGGGCGCCATCGTGGTCGACGAGGAGCACGACTCCTCGTACAAGCAATCGGAGACTCCTCGCTACAACGCCCGGGATGTGGCGGTGGTGAGGGCGCGGATGACCGGAGCCATCTGCGTGCTTGGCAGCGCCACGCCCTCCCTGGAAAGCTGGCGAAATGTGGCCCGGAAGAAGTTCCGACGCCTCCTCCTCCCCGAGCGGGTGGGGGGACGCCCGCTCCCTCCGGTCGAGATCATCGACCTGCGCGGCTTCCGGGAGGGCGCCGGGGGGAGCTCCGGGGAGCGGGACCAGCCCCGGGCGGCCCAGGGCTCCGGGGGAGGAGGAAAGGAGGGCAGCGGTCGGGGAGGGACCATCCTGACCCCCCCGCTGGTCGAGGCCGTGTCGGACCGGCTTCGTCGGGGCGAGCAGAGCATCCTCCTCCTCAACCGAAGGGGATACAGCTCCTTCATCCAGTGCATGGCGTGCGGCGAGGTCCAGGAGTGTCCCCACTGTTCCGTGTCCCTCACCTTTCATCGCCGGAGAAGGAAGCTCCTGTGCCATCACTGTCGGCATGAGCAGGGGGTGCCGGAGCGGTGTCCCGGCTGCGGAGACCATGACCTCTCCTATCGGGGTCTGGGCACCGAGCAGGTGGAGCGGGTGGTGGGCGAGACCTTCCCCCGGGCCCGGATCGCTCGGATGGACGTGGATACGACCTCGGGCAAGTGGTCGCACACCGAGATCCTGGATCGGGTGGGTCGGGGGGAGGTCGACATCCTCCTGGGAACGCAGATGATCGCCAAGGGGCTGGACTTTCCCGGTGTGACCCTCGTGGGCGTGGTGAATGCCGACACCGGCCTCCACCTTCCGGACTTCCGGGCCAGCGAGCGGACCTTCCAGCTCCTGAGTCAGGTGGCGGGGCGAGCGGGGCGGGGGGATCGGGGGGGAAAGGTGCTCATCCAGACCGCGCTACCGGGCCACTACGCCGTGAAGGCGGCGATCACCCACGACTACGAAGGGTTCGCCAGACGAGAGATGGAGGAGCGCCGCGCGCCCGCCTATCCACCGGAGGTTCGCCTGGTCAACGTGGTGGTCAGCTCTCCCGACCCTGAACTCGCCGCCCAGGGAGCGGAAGGGGCCATGGCCTGGCTTCGGGCCCGCCTCTCCTCACTGGGCGGCGGTGCGGAGCTGGTCGGGCCAGCGCCCTCGCCCATCGAACGCCTCCACGGGCGCTGGCGGTGGCACCTCTTCCTGCGGGGCGGGGGGGTGGGGGCCGTAACGCGACTCCTCCGGGGCCTCCTGGAGGATCCACCCCTCCCGGCCGGCGATGTGCGCCTCGTGGTGGATCGGGATCCGGTGGCGCTCCTCTGATCCAGGCGTCCCGCCACGATGGTGTATCGGCGGGCCGGGCCAACTGGACCGCCTCCAGATCGGGCCATAGATTTCCGCAACCCACGGACTCCGGTCGGGGTAGAAGCCGGAGTCCTCAACGGCGGAGGCCTCTGTTCATGGGTTGCCTGGCCCTCAATGCATCCTTCGAGCCCCTGACCCTGGTGCCGGCCCGTCGGGCCGTGCGACTGGTCCTGGATCGGAAGGCTGAAATCCTGGAGATCGACGAGGGGCGGCAGTTTCGTTCCGAGCGGGATGAACTGCCCTGTCCCACCGTCATTCGCCTGGTCCGCTACATCCATGTGCCCAGGCGGTTTCGGAGGCAGGTGACGAATACCTTTCTCTTCGCCCGGGACGACTACACCTGCCAGTACTGCGGCCGGCATCGTCGCGAGCTTCGCAATCGCCAGTTCCTCACCCGGGACCACGTGATCCCCGTCTCCCGGGGAGGCGAAAACGACTGGGGGAACGTGGTGACGGCCTGTTCCCCCTGTAACAACCGAAAGGGCGACCGGACGCCCCCGGAGGCCAGGATGCCCCTTCTCGGCTCACCGGGAGAGCCGAATCACGTCCAACTGGTGTGGGCGGTGCGACGGGTGACCCCCCAACAATCCCGGTACATCGAGATGTTCTATGGGGCCGACGCGCTTCACCTTCTTCAGCAACCTTCGCTGGAAGGCAACGGCACTCCGGAGTGAGGCCGGGCGGGTGTGTTCACTCGTGAAGCCAGTCGTGGGGACGTTCATGGAGGATGCCCCGGCCTCGCACCCATCCACCTCCGGTCCGCTCCCTCCAGTGGAGCACGCAGCCCCGGATCGGATCCAACTCGGTCCAGTACTCGAAGTTGGGGTTCTGGCTTCGCTCTGAAATGAAGCGGGCCAACCCCGGGGGAAGCTCCGTGTCCTCATCGGAGCCGGCCTGGTATTCGATCTCCGACTGCAGGTGGGCCTCGGAACGACGGGCCGTGGTCAGAACTTCGTTCAGGGTCGTGATGAGGCGGGTGAGGGCGGCCAGTCCGACGGGACGATCGTCGCCCTCCCCGTCCGAATCCACGGGAGCGGCCAGGGCCTCGGATTCCGCTCGGAGCTGCAGGACGACGGCCTGGACCCGACCGTGAAGCTCAAGGAGACGCTGGATCTGCTGGAGTCTGGGAGGCGCGTCGCTTGGGCGTTCGTCGCTCACCCCTCTTCCTCCGGATCGTCCTCAAACGGCCTGCTCCATTCCTCGGCCATCTCGGACTGCCTCTGGATGGCTTCGCGCACCACCCGGAGCGACTGGCGGAGCTGGCGGTCGTCCAGCTCCGTGGGCGGGTCGGTGCGCCGGGAGGCCCCTCTCTCGGCATGGCTCTGCGAACCTTCGGTGCCGGGGACCTCATCGGCCTCCTGCTCCAGGGGAGCCTCCGGATCCAGACTGGCCCGAACCTCCCAGGCAAAGAGCTTCTGGCGCAGCTCCCCCAGGAGGTGTTGGAGCTCCGCGGCCGAACGGAGGATACGGCCCTCTCGCTCCAATGTCAGGATGAGTTCACTGAAGCGGAGAAGGTCCGCTCGAAGCTGCGCACCCGAGATTCTGTCGTACTGTCCCATGTCGCCGTGCCTCCAGCGTCGGGGTCGAGTCGGTCGTCAATCTCCCAGGCGGATTCGCGCATCGAGCGCGAGCGCGCCCCGGGAGGTCGCGAGAAAGGGGTTTACGTCGATCTCACCGATCTCCGGATGCTCCTGCACTAGCTGCGAGAGGCGCTGGACGGCTCCGGAGATCGCGTCCAGATCCACACCTTCTCCGCCCCGGACCCCTTCCAGGAGAGGAAAGCTCCGGATGGATCTCACCATCTCCTTGGCTTCCTGTCCGGTGACGGGAGGAACCCGGAAGGCCACATCCTGAAAGGTCTCCACGTAGATCCCTCCCAGACCGAACATGAGGAGTGGGCCGAAGGTGGGATCGGTGCTCATTCCGAGGATGAGCTCCTGGCCCCCTCGGACGAAGGGGGCCACCAGGACCCCTCGAAGTTCGATCTCTGGTCCCTGGCTCCTGCATGCGTCCACCATGTCGGTGAAGTTCTCTCGGAGGTCGGATTCATCCCGGATGTCCAGACGAACGCCCCCGAATTCCGTCTTGTGGACAATGTGGGGTGAAACGACCTTGAGCACCACTGGATAGCCCAGGCTCTCCGCAGCCGCCACCGCCTCGTCGGCCGATCGGACCAGGCGGTGGTCCACCACCGGAATCCCGTAGGCTGCGAGCACCTGGTAGGCCTCGTCCTCATGAAGGCGCTGCCTCCCCTCTTCACGCGCGGTGGCCAGGAGGGAGCGGACCCGGCCCGATTCCACGGGGAAGACGGTGGGGGCCTGGACCGGTCGCTGCAGCCACGTTCCGTAGCGGTGCATGGCCGCCAGGGCACGAGCCGCCGACTCGGGAAAGATGTAGGCGGGGACCCCGGCCGACCGCAGCTCCGAGCGTCCCTGGGGAAGGCCGTCCCGACCCATGAGGACGGCCAGCACCGGGATCCGGGGATGGCTCCGGGCCGCGGCCACGATGGCCTGGGCCACGTCCTCCTGACGAACGCCCAGGGGCGGGACGAAGGCCGCGATGGCGGCGTCCACGTTGGGATCGGACAGGACCAGGTTCAGCGCCAACCGGTAGCTGTCGGCGGTGGCGGTGGCGATCATGTCCACCGGATTCCGGACCGAAGCCTCTTCGGGGAAGATCTCCTCCAGCCGCTCCAGCGTCTCGGGCTCGAACTGGGCCACCTCGAGTCCCTTCGATTCGCACGCGTCCGCGATGATGATGCCCGGTCCACCGGCGTTCGTGACGATGGCCACCCGATTGCCGTCCGGCACGGGCAGGGTTCCGAAGGCCATGGCCAGATCGAAGAGCTCCTCCACGGTGTCGGCTCGCATGACCCCGCACTGGGCCAGGAGCGCATCCACCGCCACATCCGTGCCGGCCAGGGCCCCGGTGTGCGAGGATGCCGCCCGGGCCCCAGCCGCCGTCCGACCCGACTTCACCACCACGATGGGCTTCTTACGCGCGACTCGACGGGCGATCCGGGTGAAGCGACGGGGATTCCCGAAGGTCTCCAGGTACATGAGGACCACACTGGTCTCCGGGTCGACCTCCCAGTGCTCCAGCAGATCGTTGCCCGAGACGTCGGGCTTGTTTCCCACGGAGACGAAGTTCCGGATCCCGATCCCGTACTCGGCGGCATAGTCCAGGATTGTGACCCCCAGAGCCCCGGACTGCGAAAGGAAGCTCACCGGCCCTGCAGGGGGCATGGTGGGAGCGAAGGTGGCATTCATCGCCACCTCGGGAGCCGTGTTCAGCACACCCATGCAGTTGGGTCCCACGAGCCGCATCCCATGGGCTCGGATCCGGTCCATCAGGGCCGCCTCCAGCCTGGCTCCCTCCTCGCCTACCTCGCGGAATCCCGCAGAGATCACGACCACCGAGGGGATGCCCCGACTTCCGCAGTCATCGACCACCTGGAGCACGTGCTGCTTCGGTACCACGACGACCGCGAGGTCGACCTCACCCGGGATCTCGCGAACCGAGCGCCACGCCGGGAGGGAGTGGACCGATCGAGCGGACGGGTTCACCGGGTAGACCGGTCCCTGGAACCCGTGGCGAACCAGGTTGTCCACGATCTGGTAGCCCACGGTTCCGGGTCTGCGACTGGCACCGACGACGGCGATGGCTCGGGGAGAGAGCAGCGTGGAGAGGGTGGAGGCCATGAAAGGTCCGGGTTTCCGGGAACGGAAGAGGGAGGAAAGAGTAACTTCCACGGCCCGCGGGGTCCACGTCCTAAGGCCCCTCGGAGGCCCTGTACGTCTTCAACAGCCTTGTGGTTCACCGCCCTTTCCGCGCCAGGCCCCATGCCCACTCTCGCCCTCCTGCGGACCGTCGCCTTCTCCGCTCGCCACCACTACGGTCGGTCCGATCGGAGTCCGGAGTGGAATCGGGAGCGCTTCGGTGACCAGCGTCATCCCCACGGACACGATTACCGGCTCGAAGTAAAGGTCGAGGGCACCCCGGACCCGGAGACCGGCTTCATCGTCGACCTCCCGAGGCTGGACCGGCTGCTGGACGCGGTGGTGTCACCCCTGGACGACAGGGATCTGAACCAGGCGATCCCGGAGATCCGCGAAGGGGCCATGCAGCCTTCGACGGAGTCACTGGCGCTCTGGTTCTGGAACCGACTTGCTCCGAAGATCCCCGATGGGGCGCGGCTTCGGCGGGTGCGGGTCTGGGAGAGCGACACCCTGGCGGGAGAGGTGGAGGGCTGAGCTGGTCGGCTTGCCTCCCCCGGGGCGTGCCCTGCACCTTGCCATAGCCTTCTCGGCTCCTCCA
>SKKH01000243.1 GCA_007121555.1 Gemmatimonadota bacterium
CCCGACGGCGTCAGCCCCCCGGCGCCGGCTCGCCGGCCAACCGGAGGAGGCGCGCCTCAGCGACCCGGGCCCCGAACTCCGACTCCAGAAGCCGGGTTCCAGCTCGGGTGAGCGCCTCCTGAACCTCCCGGAGCTCGATGGAGGCGATGGTGCCCAGCCGGAACTGCTCCAGCGCCGTCCCCACGTTCCGCCGGGCGATCTCCTCGTTTTCCCGCTCCAGCTCCACCAACTCGAGCTGGTCCTGATAGCGGGCGAACTGGATCTCCACCTCGGCCTCCACCCGGGACTCGGTCTCGAAGAGCGTCAGCTCGGCGCTCCGGGCCTGGAGCCGGGCCTCCTCACCCTGCCGGTTCCGGGCGAAGCCGTCGAAGAGGTCGTAGCTCAGGGTGAACCCAAAGGTGTAGTCGTACCCCTCCACCGCCTGCTGAAACCCGCTCTCGGAACTCAGGTCCGTGAAATCCAGCCCCGCCTGGAGATCCAGAGAGGGGAACCAGTCGGCCCGGGCCTCCCGCTGGCCCTCCCGGGCGGCCAGGAGCCGTGCGCCCGCCTCCTGGGCGGCGGGATTCCGGGCTCGGGCCCGCTCCCGGATCTCCTCCCGATCGAGCCCCGGGTCCACCGGAATTTCGTCCCTGACCGAGAAGGCGGTGGTGGGGGACCGACCCAGGAGGTGGTTGAACTCGGCCCTGGCCGCGGCCAGGTCGCTCCGGGCACGGATCACCTCGGCCCGGTCGGCGTTCCGGTCCACCTGGGCCTGCCGGACCTCCAGGTCCGAGGCCGCTCCCACCTCCCGGCGCACCTCGGCGATCCGGAGCCGTTCCTCGGAGAGCTCCACCGCCTCGCCCAGGAGCTCCAACTGACTCTGAAGCCGAACCAGATCATGGTAGGCCACCACCACCCCGGTGAGGATCTCCCCCTCCACATCCTCCAGGGCGAAGCGCTCCCCCGTTTCCAGCGACCGGGCCCGGCTCAGCCCGGCCCGGCGCCCCCCTCCATCGAAGGCTCGCCAGCGCAGGGTCGCCCCTGCGCCGAACTGCCGGGTGGTGGCGTCGCGGAGCCGCCGGGGATCCTGGTCGATGAAGGTCTGCTCGCTGTTCGTCACCGTCCGGTTTCCTCCGGCGTCGAGACTCAGCTGGGGAAGGTACCCCGCCGCTCCGAGCCCCACCTCGTTGGCCGCCCGCTCCAGATCGGTCCGGGCCAGGTTGATGACGGGGCTTCCCTCCCGGGCGATCGCCACGGCCTCCTCCAGGGAGAGGGCCGGAGCGGAATCGACCTCCTGGGCTTCCAGAAGCTGCGCACCCAGGAGGGGCGATCCGGACCCCGGCACCCCCGGTCCGGAGAGGACGAGTCCGGCCAGGAGGAAGACCACCCGGAACCCACCGAACCGAAGACGCCTCGAGACCCCTTCGGGCAGGCCGCCCATCCCACTCGAATCCGGACTCCTCGTCGCAGCCCTCATGCCGGCACCGGCTCGGGCTGACGCTCGGGGGCTTCGGGGGTCCTGCGACCACTCCCCTGAGGCCCGTCATCTCCCCTGGGGAGCCTCTGTCCGCCTGCTCCGCCACCGCCGGGCCCTCCGGCAGGCGCGGTGGAGCTCCCCGTGGGTGCGCTCAGATAGGAGTACATGGCGGGCACGATGTAGAGGGTCAGGAGGGTCCCGATGGCCAGTCCACCGATGACCGCGATGCCCATGGGCATCCGGCTCTCGGCCCCTGATCCCAGCGCCAACGCAAGGGGAAGGATCCCCAGCGAGGTCGAGATGCTGGTCATGAGGACGGGGCGAAAGCGCACCGCCGCGCCCTCCCGGATGGCGTCCAGGACCTCGAGGCCCGCCTCCTTCCGCTGGTTCGCGAACTCCACGATGAGAATCCCGTTCTTGGTGACCAGCCCGATGAGCATGATCATCCCGATCTGACTGAAGATGTTCACCGTCTGATTGAAGTACCACAGCGAGAAGAGAGCCCCCATGAGCGCCAGGGGCACGGTGAACATGATGATGAGGGGGTCCCGGAAGCTCTCGAACTGGGCGGCCAGGATGAGGAACACGAGGATGAGGGCCAGGATGAAGATGAAGAAGACCCCCTCGGAACCCTCCTCGAAGTCCCGGGAGGGACCGGTGAGGCTGGTGTTGAACCGGTCGTCCAGGACCCGATCGGCCACCCGGTCCATGGCGGCGATCCCGTCGCCGATGACGTACCCGGAGCCCAGTCCGGCCGAGACGGTGGCCGATGCGAAGCGGTCGAAGCGGTAGAGCTGTGGCGGCGCCACCGATTCGGTGAGGGTCACCAGGTTGTGGAGCTGAATCGGCTCCCCACTCCCGGTTCGGACGTAGAGGGACCTGAGGTCGGACGGCGCCCGACGCTGATCCAGCTGTACCTCGGTGATCACGTCGTACTGCTGGCCGTTCATCAGGAAGAAGCCGGTCCGCTGCTCGCTCAGGGCGAGCTGGAGGGTGCGGCCCACATCCGCGGTGGAGATCCCCAGGTCCCGGGCCCGGGCCCGGTCGATGGCGACCTGGAGTTCCGGGCTGTCGAAGGTCAGATCCACGTCCACCACCGAGAACACTCCCTCGGCCCGAGCTTCATCCAGGAACTCAGGGAGCTTCTCCGCCAGATCTTCCAGGGTGGGAGCCTGGAGGACGTACTGGACCGGAAGGCCCCCTCCTCCCCCTCCACCGCCGGTCCGAATGCTCTGGTCCTGGGCCACGAAGGTCTCCACTCCCCGCACCTCTCCCACCCGCCGGGAGAGGGCGTCGGCAATCTCCTGCTGGCTCCGGTCGCGCTCCGAGGCGTCCACCAGGGCCAGACGGATGAAGCCCGAATTCACCGCGGAAGCGGCCCCGAAGCCCGGAGAGGTCACCGACACGATGGCCCGGTATTCGGGCACCTCCTCCCGCACCAGCGCCGAGAGGGCGTCCATGTGTCGGTCCATGTAGGCGAAGGTGGCACCTTCGGGTCCCGAGACCCGGAGCTGCATCCCGTTCCGGTCCTCGGTGGGCGCCAGTTCCTGGGGAAGGATATTGAAGAAGAGGACGCCGAGTCCGCCGCAGAGGATGAGCACCCCGAAGGCCATCCACCGGCGCCCCAGGAACCACTCCAGAGAGTCCCGATACCCATCGGTGAGACGCTGGAAGAAGGGCTCGGTGAGCCGATAGAAGCGAGGCTTCGTCTCCCGCTTCTTCAGGAGCCGGGAGCAGAGCATCGGGGTGAGGGTCAGCGCCACGAACGAAGAGGCCACCACCGCCCCGGCCAGGGTCATCCCGAACTCGGTGAAGAGCTGTCCCGTGAGGCCCCCCAGGAAGATGATGGGGAGGAAGACCGCCACCAGGGCCAGCGTGGTCGAGACGATGGCGAAGAAGATCTCCCGGGTGCCGTCGATGCTCCCGACCACCGTGTCCTCGCCGGCCTCGACCTTGGAGTAGATGTTCTCCACCACCACGATGGCGTCGTCCACCACGATCCCGATGGCCAGCACGATGGCCAGGAGGGTGAGGACGTTGATGCTGAAGCCCAGGGCGAACATGACGAAGAATCCGCCCAGGAGGGCCACCGGGATGGCGATGATGGGCACGATGGTCGTGCGCCAGTCCCTCAGGAAGAGAAAGATCACCCCGATCACCAGGAGGAGGGCCAGGAGAACCGTCTGCTGCACCTCGCCGATGGAGGCCCGGATGAACTCCGTGACGTCGAACCCAATGCTCGTCTGGATGTCGTCGGGGAGGTCGGCCCGGATGGCTTCGAGACGCTCGTAGAACTCGTCGGCGATGGCCACGTTGTTCGCGCCGGGCAGCGGCCGGATCACCACCCCCACCATGGGGACCCCATCCCGCTTCAGCACGGTCCGGGCGTTGGCCGCGGCGAGCTCGGCCCGTCCCACGTCCTCGAGCCGCACGACCTGACCGCCCTCCTCCCTGAGGATGACCTCATTGAACTCCTGCTCGGTCTGGAGGCGGGTCAGGGTCCGGATCGTGAGCTGGAGGTCGTCGCCCTCCAGGTTCCCCGAGGGGAGCTCCACGTTCTCCCGATCCAGCGCCTCCTGGACCTCGGCCAGGGAGAGGCGGTGGGCCGCCAGCCGCTGGGGGTCCAGCCGAAGGCGCATGGCGTACCGACGGGAGCCCCAGACGTCGACTCGACTCACCCCGGAGATGGTCTGAAGCCGCTCGGCGAAGCGCGTCTCGGCGATCTGGGTGAGCTCCAGGAGGTCGCGGCGATCACTGTAGATGTTCAGGAAGACGATGGGCCCCTCGTCATCGGAGGCCTTGGACACCTGGGGAGGATCCACGTCGGGAGGTAGATTGCCCAGCACCCGATTCACCCGGTCCCGGACATCGTTGGCGGCCCGGTCCAGATCCTCGTCCAGATCGAACTCCACCTGGATGGTGGATCGGCCCTCCCGGGTGGTGGAGGTGAGGGCTCGAATCCCTTCGACCCCGTTGACCGACTCCTCCAGGACCTCGGTGATCTGGGACTCGATCACGTTGGCGTTGGCCCCGGGATAGTTGGTGGTCACCGTGATGATGGGCGCATCCACCGATGGGAACTCCCGGACTCCCAGGAAGGTGAAGGAGATGATCCCGAAGATCACGATGACCAGCGACATGACGGTGGCCAGCACGGGCCGCCGCACGCTGAGCTCGTGGAGTCTCATGACCCGCCTCCCCCAGCCCCGGTCTCACCCCCGCCCTCCCCCCCTGCGCCGGCATCCGGGTCCCCGATCACGCCATCGGGATCGGGAAGGGCTTCGTCGAGAAGGGAATCCTCGGTCTCCACAGCCCCCTCGGTGATCTCCGCGGGCGCCACCTCCATCCCGCTACGAAGCCGCTGGAACCCCGTGGTGATGACCGAGTCTCCGGGAGAGAGGCCTTCGACGATCTGGACCGCATCCCGGGTCCGGATCCCCAGGGTCACCGGGACCGCCTCGGCCTCGCCCCCACGATACACAAAGACCCGGGACCCTTCGGCGTCGGCCCGCACGGCGATGGAGGGCACGGTGAGCGCATCGTCCTGTTCGTCGAAGATCACCTCCACCGTGGCGAAGCCGCCGGGGCGGAGCCGCCCGTCGGGATTGTCGGTCCGAGCCCTGAGGCGGAGCGTGCGGGTCCCCGTCTCCAGGCCGGGATCGATGGCGTAGATCACGGCCTCGTGCTCGTCACCGGAACCCTCGACCCGGAACCGCACCCCGGTGCCTTCCTGCACCCGGTCCGCGTAGCGGGCGGGAACGGAGAGATCCAATCGCAGGGGATCCAGCGCCTGGAGGGTGGTGATGTGGGTCGCGGAGGTGATGTAGCTCCCGGGGCTCACCTCCCGGAGCCCGACCCGGCCGGAGAAGGGAGCCCGCACCTCGGTCTTTTCGATATCGGCGCGCACCATGTCCTTTTCGGCCTCCAGGACCTCCAACTCGTTCCGGGTCTCGTCAAGATCCTCGGCCCGGACCCCTCCCTCCTCCAGGAGTCGGACCTGCCGGAACTCCCGCTGACGCAGAAGGTCGCTCTGGGACTCCAGTTGGCGGAGCCGAGCCTGGAGATCCCGATCGTTCACCTTTACGAGGAGGTCCCCTTCAGAGACGAAGCCGCCCTCCTCGAAGCCGATCTCCACGAGTCGGCCCGAGGCCTCGGTGCGGATCTCCACAGACTCGTTGGCCAGAAGGGAGCCGGTCGTCACCGTGCGGTCCTGGAGGACACCGGGCTCGACCACGTGCAGGTCCACGGTAAGTGAACTCCGATCCGGGCCGGGTCCGTTCTGCTCCCCTCCGCCGTCACCCCCCAGCGTGAGGCGGGGCACGATCAGGAGGGTGAGGCCGGCCAGCAGGGCGAGGCCGATGAGAACAGGGGTCCAATTCTTCTTCACGGTGGCAATCCATTCACGTACACGAGGAATACACGAGGCGCCTCCTGCGCGAGGAGACGGCTCTTGTCCGACATCGTCCGCCGACAGGGGAGGGCTGGGGGGGTCCGAACAGGCGGACCCTCCCATGGGCATCAGCGGGGAAACGAAGTCTGATGTTTGCACCGCCCAGGGCGTGGAAAGTTCCTCGGATCCCGGTCCTGGCACCATCGAGGGACTCGGAGGTACCCATAGATCCGCGGTCCGGTGGCCATGACCTGGGAGGTGCTTCCCCTGCCCGAAGGCTCGGGAGGTCGTCCCGCCAACACCGACTCCGGTAGATCCCGATCAATTCCGGGGGTGCCCCCCGGTCACCCATAGATGGTGCACGATCCACGACGACGAAGGAGAGGCCAGCAATGAAGACGATGCTTTTGAAGGAGAGGGAGTTAAAGG
>SKKH01000214.1 GCA_007121555.1 Gemmatimonadota bacterium
TCGAAGACGAGAAGCTGGAGACCAGGCGGGAGGTGCTCTGGTTCGGCCGGGAGCGATTGAAGGCGCTACCTGCGGCGCTGGAGCCGGAGGGACAGACCGAGTTCATCAGCCGAGCCTACCGGATCATTGTCGGCGGCCATCCTGTCGTTTTAATCAACGAACGATTCCCGGTGTCCCTGCGACGGATTCCGGCACATCACTGAAGGGCGTTTCGGCGTTCTTCGAACCCTATGGCAGCACCATTTCACCGAGGATGACGGTATGGAAGACAGAGGGATCGCGGTTGAGGCGGAAGCCTTTCGGATGCCACGAACGGACTACCTGGATCCCTTCATCGAAACCCTGGGACGGGAGGCGCTTCGGGAGATTCAGCTCAAGAAGCTCCAGCTCATGCTCGACCCGGTGCTGGATTCCAACCGGTTCTATCGGGAGAAGCTCGGACGATCGGGGCTCGAGCGAGCCATGGAGATGCGCAGCCTCGAGGAGCTCCAGGCACTTCCGTTCACGACCAAGGCGGAGTTATCCGCCGCGCAGGCGGCAGACCCTCCCTACGGCACCAACCTGACCTTCGGCCGCGAGCGCTACACCCGGATCCATCAGACCTCCGGGACCACCGGGGTGCCCCTCCCGATCCTGGACACCGATTCGAGTTGGGCCTGGTGGGCGCGGTGCTGGGCAACCGTCTACAAGGCTGCGGGCGTCACGTCCAGGGACCGGATCTTCTTCGCCTTCTCCTTCGGTCCCTTCATCGGGTTCTGGAGCGCCCATGAGGGTGCACGCCACATCGGCGCCCTGGCCGTCCCCGGCGGGGGGATGTCGTCGTATCAGCGGGCCAAGGCCATCCTCGACCACGACATCTCCGTGCTCGTCTGCACCCCCACCTACGCCATGCATCTCTCGGAGGTGGCGGAGCAGGAGGGCCTGAACATTCGGGATTCCAACGTGAACATCACGATCCAGGCGGGCGAGCCGGGGGCGAGCCTCCCCGCGACCAAGGAGCGGATCGAAGAGGCGTGGGGTGCGCGCTGCTATGATCACGCCGGAGCCACCGAGGTCGGCGCCTGGGGCTTCGAATGTCAGGCCCAGGACGGCGTGCACCTGAACGAGGGCGAGTTCATCCACGAGGTCATCGATCCCGCGACCGGACAGCCGGCCGAGGAGGGCGAGCTCGTGATGACCAATCTCGGTCGGGTCGGGATGCCCGTGATCCGGTATCGCACCGGAGACCACGTGCGTCTTGCCGAGGGCGCCTGCCGCTGCGGAAGAAGCTACGAGCGGATCGACGGCGGGGTGATCGGACGCATCGATGACGTCCTCATCGTGCGCGGCGTGAATGTGTTTCCCAGCGCGGTCGAGAACATCGTCAGGAGGTTTCCGGAGGTCGCCGAGTTCGCCGTGGACGTTCGGCGGCGAGGGGAGATGGACGAAATGGAGGTCAAGCTGGAGGTACGAAGCGGCGAGCCGGAGTCGGTTGCCAAGGCCGTGGCCCGGGAGATCCGGGCCGGGATTGGCATTCGCGCCACGGTGTCGCCCGCATCCTACGGCACCCTGCCTCGATTCGACCTCAAGGCCCGTAGGTTCAAGGACCATCGGGACTCCGATGACTCCTGAACCCTTCCATGAGAGGGATTGGTCATGATCATCGTCTTCGACCTGCAGGCTTCCCGCCGTGACATTGATCACGTGGTACGCCGGGCGGCGAGCCTCCGACTGAAGACCCACGTTTCCCAGCAGGGCGGCCGAACGCGGGTGGGACTGCACGGAGATCTCGATGGACTGGATCCCAGTGTGTTTTCCGGGCTTCCGGGGGTTCAGGATGTCCGGACCCTCACCCGACCTTTCCACCTGGCCAGCCGCGAGTTCAAGGACGAGGCCACGCACGTCCATGTCGGCGATGAGATCGTCGGAGGAGACAGGCTCGTCCTCATGGCCGGCCCCTGCTCGGTGGAGACCCGGGACCAGATGATGCGCGTCGGGTCCATGGTTCGGGAGGCCGGTGCCACCTTCATTCGGGGGGGAGCCTTCAAGCCCCGGTCCTCGCCCTACAGCTTTCGCGGGCTCGCGGAGGAAGGTCTCGAGATCCTGGCGGAGGTCCGGGAGGCCACCGGACTCCTGGTGGTCACCGAGGTCATGTCACCGGAACAGGTGGGACTGGTGGCCGGATACGCCGATGTGTTCCAGATCGGGGCCAGGAACATGCAGAACTACGCGCTGCTGGATGCCGTGGGAAAGGCGGGGCGGCCGGTCTTGCTCAAGCGGGGCATGTCATCGACGGTCGAAGAGCTCCTCCTCAGCGCTGAGTACATCCTCTCTCACGGCAACCCGGACGTCATCCTGTGCGAAAGGGGAATCCGGACCTTCGAGACGATGACTCGCAACACCCTGGACATCAACAGCGTGCCCCTCCTCCACGAACTCACGCATCTTCCCGTGGTTGTGGATCCGAGCCACGGAACCGGGAAGGCCAGCCTCGTGCCGGCGGTGAGCCGGGCGGCGGTGGCCGCCGGTGCGGATGGGCTCCTGATCGAGGTCCATCACGATCCGTCGAATGCGTGGTCCGACGGCGATCAGAGCATCACGGGTGAGGCGTTCAGCAAGCTGGTGCCGCAACTCATGGGCATTCAGCGGGCGCTAACCGGAACCGAACCTGACCCGCGCTGACCGGGGGAGTGGGTCCGGAGGATCCCCTCTCCTGAGGTCCAAGGCTCCGTCCCGGTGAGCCCTGTACTTCTTCAACGGCCTTCGAGGGGTTCGTTCAGACCGATCCCTTCCCAAAGAGAACCACCGGCACCGTCTGCGCCATGATCCGGAGGTCCTGAAGCGGGGATTCCCGCTCCAGGTAGGTCAGGTCCAGGGACACCTTGGTCCGGACGTCATCCACCGATTGGTCGTAGTGGTGGTTCACCTGGGCCAGCCCGGTGATTCCCGGGAGCACCCGCTGCCTGCGCTGATATCCGTCGATCTGGTCCCGGAGGTCCTTGAAGATGTCCGGCTGTTCGGGACGGGGGCCCACCAGGTTCATGTCACCCTTCAGGATGTTGAACAACTGGGGGAGCTCATCCAACCGGTAGCGCCGCAGGAATCGCCCCAGCTTCGTGATCCGGTCCGATTCGTGAGAGGCCCACATCTGGGCGTTGTCGCCCTCGGGCCGAGGCTTCATCGTGCGAAACTTGTAGATCTGGAAGATCCGGCCTCCGTGATCCACCCGGCGCCGGGGGTCCACGGGGGCGTTGGGGTCGTCGCGCCGACGGTCGACGCCCACCCGTGGCTGGGTGAACAGGACCGGTCCCCTCGACGACAGCTTGATCGCGAGGGCGATCAGGATCATGAGAGGGGCCGCCAGGATCAGAAGAAGGGCTGCGGCCAGCACATTCAGGTTTCGCCGGACGACGTCCTTCCAGCCCCACGACGGCGCGGACTCGCTCTCGTCGCTGAGCGGACCCACCGCGATCCATTGGGGAGCCTGTCCCACCCGGACTCCGATGCCCGGGCGCTGAAGAGAACGGGAGACCGATACGGACCCGTCCACCGATGCGCCGGTATTAAGGGAGTGGAGCGCTGTGCTCTTCCGGCTGCGGACCAGTCCGGTGAAATGGGCAATCAGCATAGGGTATGGTTTCCTTCTTCAGAACCGAAGTGAGTGAAGTCTTGCGGGGCCGAGTCTCCAGCGAAGGAGCTTCGAACTCCCGAGCCCCGAAAGCGTTTCCGCATACTGGATAGGGAGTGCAAGGGCCGTTCACGAAATGTAGCCGAGAGCCGCAACTGGCGTAAGTCGTTGTCGGACAACGAATTATAACAAAATCACATGTCTGGGGTCGGCCGGGGAATTATGGCGGTATGACGACGGCTGTAGGTTAATTGCTACAAGTCGCATGCCATCGAAGAGGAAGGGGCTCAAGTCCAGTGGATAGGGCCCTGACGAGTAGGGAGGTCGGCTCGGCTGAGAAATTGGTGGGACCGTCCGGTGCAGGAGATCCGCTTTTCACGGCACTGGACTTGCATCCGATAGGGAGTAGACCCGGGGCTGACCAGGGTCCGAGTGAACCAACACCCGAAGGGCCAGCCCCCACGATTCTGTTGTTCTGATCAGTCATTCTTGAGGATACCGCTTATGTCCGACCGTCCGCTTCCTCCCATGGACCCCCGTTCCGAAGGAGGATCCACTCCGGCTGAGTACCAGCCGCAGCCCATGGCAGGATACCATGGATCGTGGGAAGATGAGGAGGAGGGTTCGTTCGACTGGCGCAGGTATGTGAGCGCCCTGATCCGCTACAAATGGATGATCGTGGCAGGAGTCGTCCTGGGTGCGGCCGCCGGGTACGTCGCGTACCAGAGCGTGGACCCCATCTACGAGGTGCGGTCGACGCTCTGGATCGAGTCGGACAACGGTGAGTCTGCCGGAGATGCCGCACCCATCCGTCCCAGCCAGCTTTTGAGCGCCTCGGGGTGGGTGGACCTCATGCGGTCCTTCGCGGTGCTCGATCCCGTGGTGCAGGACCTCCGGCTCTTCGTGAGCGCGGCGGATCCGGAACACCGGGACCTGTTCGACAACCTGTCCATCTCGGATGAGGTCACCTCCCGATCCTATGAGCTCAGGGTCAGCGAGTCGGGCGATGAGCACGTGCTTCTGGCCGCTGACGGGACCGAGTTGGAGCGCGTTCGTCGCGGGTCGCCTGTCGGTTCGTCCGGCGGCTTCGAGTGGGTGCCCCCTGCAGGACGACTGGCTCCTGGACAGAGCGTCGCCTTCTCCGTCAGGGCCCCCCGCGATGTGGCGCAGGGCCTCGCCCGCGATCTGAACATCTCCATCGACGGTCAGGGCACCTTCCTCCGGGTCCGCTACGAGGGGACCGATCCTCAGCATCTGGCCCGGGTCGTCAATGGCGTGACCGAGCGGTATGCCCAGGTGGCCGAGCAGCTCAAGCGGGCCAAGTTCGACGAGCTCACGGCCATCCTGGAGGAGCAGCTCGCCTACGCGGAGGAGAATCTCCGAGAGTCCGAGCTGGCGCTGGAACAATTCAAGGTTCGTACCATCAGCCTCCCGTCGGAGCAGGGAACACCTGTGACGCCCGGTCTTCAGCAGACCCAGAACCCGGTGTTCCAGAACTTCTTCAACCTCAAGATCGAGCAGGAGGACGCCCGGCGCGACGAGATCGCCATCCAGCGGGCCATGACCCGTTCGCAGGAGGAGGGGCGCCTGGCCACTGAAGCCCTCGAGGTGATTCCCAGCGTCCGGGAGTCTTCGGATCTCATGAATGCCCTGGGGCTCGCCACGGAGAAGCGGGCCGAACTCCGTGCCCTGCGGCTCCGGTATACCGACGAACATCCGACGGTTCAGGAGCTCCGGGAGGACATTGAGGAGCTGGAGCGGGAAACCATTCCCGCTCTCGTAAGGGCCCTGCAGGATGAGGTGCAGGGGCGCCAGGGCCAGATCGAGCGCTTCGTCTCCCAGGCCTCGCAGGAGCTCCAGCAGATTCCCCCCCGGGCTGTCGAGGAGACGCGCCTCGAGCGCCGCTTCAACAGCGCCGAGAACCTCTTCAGGGATCTCCAGGGGCGGTACGAGTCCGCCCGTCTGGGCGCCGCCAGCACCGTGCCCGATGTGCGAGTCCTGGATGTGGCCCGAGCCCCTGAGCAGCCGACGCAGGACCCCCGGACCCGCTTCTTCGCCATGGCCATGCTCGCCGGCCTGGGGCTTGGGCTGGTGGGCGCCATCCTCCGGGACCGGCTCGATCCGCTCCTCCGCCGACCGGACCAGGTGACCCGAGGTCTGGGCCTGCCGATCCTGGGCACCGTACCCCACGCCCGGACGCGCAGGGGGAAGCTCGTCCAGGAGGATCAGGATCAGGTCATCGAGGCCTTCCGGAACCTCCGGCTCGCAGTGACCTACGCCCACGGGCCTTCCAGTCCGCTGGTGGTCACCGTGACGAGCCCCGGGATCGGCGACGGGAAGTCCTTCACCTCGAGCAACCTCGCCCTGGCCTTTGCGGAGTTGGGTCATTCCACCCTGGTCATCGACGGCGACATCCGAAGGGGCACGGTGCACACCCTCTTCGATCGGGACCGGAAGCCCGGACTCACAGACTTCCTCTCCGGTGACGCCGAGATCGACGAGATCCTCAGGGAAACCGAGCACCCGACCCTCCAGGTGATCCCCTCGGGCTCCAGGTTCCGGGACGCCCCGGAGCTTCTCGGGCTTCCTGCCATGAAGGTGCTCATGGCCGAGATGCGCACCCGGTTCGATGTGATCATCA
>SKKH01000271.1 GCA_007121555.1 Gemmatimonadota bacterium
GGCTTCACCGAGACCGCCTCCGAGGCCCGCCTCGAGCATTCCTTCCGGGTCGACGTGCGCCCTCTGGAGAGCTTGGAGGCGAGTGTGGAGCTGAGGGGCACCCGGGACGTGCTGGATCCCCAGGAAGGGGTGCGCGACTCCAGAGTGATCCCCCTGGTTCAGGGGGAGCGCCGCACCTTCCTGGGCCGGAACCTGGGGTGGGAGACCGGACGGACCCTGCAGAACCGACTCACCTGGCGTCCTCCGCTACCCCCATGGCTCCGGGCCGACCTGGGGTTCCAGACCCGGTACCGGTCGGACCGGAGCGCGGGGCTCTTCCGGTTCGATCCGCCGGGCGAAGGGGGCGAGGGCGAGCTCCTTCGGAACGCCGGCAGCGAGCGGGACCTCCGGGCCAGCTTCACCCTGGATCCCTCCCAGCTTGGGCAGGGGCCGAGTCGGCTGAGCCCCCTCACCGTGACCTTCCAGGACGGGATCACCTCGTGGTTCTACCGGGAAGCGGTCACGCCGGGGACCGGCTACCAGATCGGATGGGGCCGGCAGGGCAACTTCGAGGAGTTGGACGGGGTGCCCGCCACCACCCTGGTGGACCGGCACGGGCTCACGGCGGGGACCGGGCTCCGGCTTCCCGGCTCCCTCTTCGCCAACCTGAACTTCCAGGACACCCGGATCACCTCGCTGGACCCCCGGGCCGAGCAGACCCGCCAGACCCGTTCCTGGCCCGACCTGCGCCTCGGGGTGTCCCAGCTGCCCCTCCCCGAGGAGTGGACCGGCTGGGTGGACCGGGTGAGCCTCTCCACCGGATGGCAGCGGGTCGATGAGGAGGTGAGCTTCGGTGCCGCCATCCTCCAGCGCCGGACCCGGACCGACCTCCGGGTCCCCATGGAGATGGTGGTGGAGTGGGGGGGCGCGTTCGCCACCCGGTACCGGGGTCTGGTGGGACGGGGCGACGGTCAGGACCCCACCGGGGTCACGGAGCGCACGCGCAACGAGCACGGCCTCTCGGTGGAAACCCTTCTGGCGCCCCGGGGAGGTCTGATGGACCGGATCCAGGAGCCCCTTCGCCTGGCGCTCATCCTGAACTGGGCCGAGTTCGAGGAGTGTCGCCTGACCGCCGCGGAGGACCGGTGCGTGCCCTTCGTGGCGCAGCTCGACCGGGGTGTGAACCTGGCTGTGGACACCCGGATGGCCGAGATGGAGGTGGGGGGGCAGCTGGCGCTCAACGACCGCCGCTCCCTGGTGGGGCTCCAGACCGGGTTCACCCAGTTCCAGGTGTCGATCTGGGCCCGGATGGTGTTCGCCTCGGGGCCCATGGGGCTCCTGGACCGGCGGCCCGAGCCCTTCTGAGTCGACCTCCGCGGACTGGACCCATCGAGGCATTCCGGCGCCCGGTCGGAGGGTCCACCCTGGAGCATGACCCCTGAAGAACGTCGCACCGTGGCCTTCACCGCAGGCGTCCTCCTCCTGGCCAGCCTGGTCCGTCTGGGATGGGAGGCGCGGCCCGTCACGCCCCTCCTCCCCGCCGACACCACGGCGTACGCCGAGCTCGTTCCCGCCACCGACTCGCTCCTGGCCGACGAGGAGCGGCGGCGCACTCCCCTGGGCCCGGGCGAGCAGGTGGATCCCAACCGGGACGACGAGGTGGAGCTGGCCCGGCTCCCGGGAGTGGGCCCCGCCCTGGCCGGACGGATCTCCCAGGCCCGGGAGGAGGGCGGCCCCTTCCGGAGACCCGACGACCTCCTCCGAGTCCCGGGAATCGGCGAGGCCACCCTCCTGCGGATTCGAGCAAAACTGGATTTCTCCGACCCTCCGCCGGCGCCGGTGGGGGGAGCCCGGGAGAGGTCCGCGCAGGTGGAGCTGAACCGGGCCGGAGAGACCGAACTCCAGGAACTCCCCGGGATCGGACCGGCGCTGGCTCGTAGGATCATAGAAGAGCGAGAGCGGCGAGGCGGCTTCAGCCGAGTGGACGATCTGCTGGAGGTGCCGGGGATCGGTCCGGCCACCCTGGAGCGTCTCCGACCTCTGCTGGCAGCTCAGGGATCAAATGTTTATCGTCCTTGACCGTGCTGACTCGGGTCTCGTACCTTCCCAAGGTTTACGGCACTCTCTGCCTTGCTCTCGGAGAAGGCTACGGAGCCGGTTTCGCCGACTCCGGGCGTCAGCCCTTCTCCCACGCCCAGACCCGACAGCTGGACATGGCCACCAACGTCGCCCAGGACCGACTCGGAGAACTCTGCGTCCGGGAAGGCCTGATCACCCAGGAACAGCTCCAGAAGGGGCTGGCCGAGGCGCGCTCGTCGAACACCCGTCTGGGCATTGTCCTGGTCAAGCTGGGCTTCGTGGAAGAGGACGAGCTCACCCGGGCCCTGGCCCGCCAGTACCGGGTGCCGGCGGTGGATCTGGAGAAGGTCCAGGTGGACCCGCGCATCCTCAAGCTCGTGAGTGGGGACGTGGCCTTCAAGCACCTGGTCCTGCCCCTCCGGCGGATGGGCCGGACCCTCACGGTGGCCATGGCGAACCCCTCGGACCTGGGGGCCATCGACGACCTGAAGTTCATCACCCGCTATGAGATCGAGCCGGTGGTGGTGGGCGAGTACACCCTCCGCAAGCACCTGGACAAGTACTACGACACCGCCGATGACCGGATGGCGGACATCCTCTCCGACTTCATCGACGACGCCGATGTCGAATACGTGGAGGACCATGAGGAAGAGGTATCGGTCGCGGCCCTTCAGGAGCAGATCGATGCGGCGCCGGTGGTCAAGTTCATCAACGGCCTCCTCACCGACGCGGTGCTCAAGGGGGCGTCGGACATCCACATCGAACCGTACGAGAAGGAGGTCCGGGTCCGGTACCGGATCGACGGAGCCCTTCAGGAGGTCATGAAGCCCCCCATGAAGATGAAGGCGGCGCTGACGAGCCGGCTCAAGATCCTGGCCGACCTGAACATCGCCGAGCGGAGGGTGCCCCAGGACGGCCGGATCAAGCTCCGCATGCGCAAGCGGGTGGTGGACTTCCGGGTCTCCACCCTCCCGGTGATCTTCGGCGAGAAGATCGTGCTCCGGATCCTGGACAAGGGCAATCTGACCTTCGATCTGGAGAAGTTCGGCTTCGAGCCCAAAGCCGAGCGGGACTTCATGGACGCGATCATGAAGCCCTACGGGATGGTCCTGGTCACTGGGCCCACCGGGTCAGGAAAGACCACGACCCTCTACTCGGCCCTCTCGAAGGTGAACACCGAAGAGGTGAACATCATGACGGCCGAGGATCCGGTGGAGTACAACCTCCACGGGATCAACCAGGTCCTGGTCCGAAGCGAGATCGGGATGTCCTTCGCCGCCGCGCTCCGGGCCTTCCTCCGGCAGGACCCGAACATCATCATGGTGGGAGAGGTGCGGGACCTGGAGACGGGGGGCATCTCCATCAAGGCCGCCCTCACCGGTCACCTGGTGCTCTCGACCCTGCACACCAACGACGCCCCGTCGACGATCACCCGGATGATCGACATGGGCCTCGAGCCCTTCAATGTGGCGGCGGCCCTGAACCTGATCACGGCCCAGCGGCTGGTGCGACGGATCTGCAACCGTTGCAAGGCCGAGACCACCTATCCGGAGGAGTATCTCCGGGCTGCCTCGATCCCTGCGGATTACGTCCAGAGCACCACCTTCTACAAGGGGAAGGGGTGCGACGAGTGCAACGGGTCCGGCTACCGGGGTCGACAGGGCCTCTACGAGGTCATGGCCATGAACTCGACCCTCCGGAAGATGATCATGAAGGAGGCCGGCACCGACGAGCTGAGAGATCAGGCCGTGGCCGACGGCATGCTCACCCTCCGGACCGATGGGCTGAAGAAGGTCGAGCGGGGCATCACCACCCTGGAAGAGGTGGTCAAGGAGACCGCAGTCACTTGAACACACTCGGGGGCCGGTCCGATTCGGCCCCCAGACTCGGAGGTTCGTAGTGGAGCAGTCCAGGAGTTCGGGGGGTGGGGGACTCGGCATCCGCGCCCTCCTTGAAGAGATGATCGAACGAAAGGCCTCGGACCTTCACCTCACCGTGGGCGAGCGTCCGCGGCTCCGGGTGGACGGGAGTCTCCTGAACTCCCGGGAAGAACACGTCCTGACCCCGAAGGACACCCTCACCCTGGCGTATTCGATCCTCACCGAACAGCAGAAGAAGCGGTTCGAGGTCGAGGATGAACTCGACTTCTCCTTCGGCGTTCAGAACCTCTCCCGGTTCCGGGGCAACTGTTACAAACAGCGGGGGTGCATCGCCATGGCCCTCCGGCAGATCCCCTACGAGATCCACTCCCTGGAGGATCTGGGGCTGCCCCCCACCGTACAGAAGCTGGCCGAGCGCCCGCGGGGGCTGGTGCTGGTGACCGGTCCCACCGGTTCGGGAAAGTCCACGACCCTGGCCGCCATGCTGGACAAGATCAACCGGGAGCGGCAGGCCCACATCATCACGGTGGAAGACCCCATCGAGTTCATCCACCGCCACAAGAACTGCACGATCAACCAGCGCGAGGTGGGGTCCGACACCAAGACCTTCGCCCAGGCCCTCAAGTACGCGCTCCGGCAGGACCCGGACGTCATCCTCATCGGCGAGATGCGGGACCTGGAGACGATCGGCGCCGCCCTGACCATCGCCGAGACCGGGCACCTGGTGCTGGCCACGCTGCACACGAACTCGGCCGCGGAGTCCATCAACCGGATCATCGATGCCTTCCCCTCGCACCAGCAGGCCCAGGTGCGGGCCCAGCTCGCCTTCGTCCTGGAGGGTGTGGTGACCCAGACCCTGTTGCCCAAGGCCCGGGGGACGGGTCGGGTGTGCGCCGCCGAGGTCATGATCTGCACGCCGGCCATCCGGGCCCTGATCCGCGACGAGAAGATCCACCAGATCTACTCCCTGATGCAGGCCGGGAAGAAGCACGGGATGCAGACCATGAACGACGCCCTGCAGCAGCTCTACCTCCGCCGCGAGGTGCGGCTGGAGGATGCGGTCCGAAGCTCCCAGGATCCGGGAGAGCTGCTTCGGGCCGTCGGCGAGCCCATGCCCGCCGGCTGAACTCGAGCGTTCGGGGCCGCCCGGCCCCGATCCCCCGGCCCCCGAGACCCTGACGAGCCATGCCGACCTTCACCTACAGCGCCCGACCCGCCACCGGCGGTGATATCCGGACCGGCGAGGTGGAGCTCACCTCGAAGGAGGAGGTGGCCTCCTACCTCCACCGACAGAAGCTGATCCCCGTCGCGATCCGGGAGAAGGAGAAGTCCATCTCCCTGACGCTGGGGTCCGGGGTGAAGACCCGGGACATCGTGATCTTCACCCGCCAGTTCGCCACGATGATCAACGCCGGACTGCCCCTGGTGCAGTGCCTCGAGATCCTGGCCGAGCAGACGGACAACGAGCGGCTGCGCAAGACGATCAGCGAGGTGCTCTACGACGTGGAGTCGGGAAACACCCTGGCCGACTCCCTGGGCAAGCACCCCAAGGTGTTTACCCGCCTGTACGTGAACATGGTGGCGGCGGGGGAGGCCGGCGGGATCCTGGATACCATCCTCCTCCGGCTGGCCACCTTCCTGGAGAAGGCCGACGCCCTGGCTCGTAAGATCAAGGGGGCCATGATCTATCCGGTGGTGATCCTCCTGGTGGCGGTGTCGGCGGTGGCGATCCTGTTGATCTTCGTGATCCCCACCTTCCAGCAGATGTTCGCCTCGGCAGGGGTGCCGCTGCCCCTGCCCACCCAGATCGTGATCGCCATGTCCGCCTTCCTCCAGGGGTACTGGTGGGCGGTGCTGGCAGGCGGCGCCGGGGGGGCCTTCGCTCTCCGGCAGTACTACAAGACCGATGCGGGGGAGCGGCTGATCGACGGGTCGCTCCTCAAGTTCCCCATCCTGGGCGACATGCTCCGGAAGGCGGCGGTGGCCCGGTTCACCCGGACGCTGGGCACCCTGGTCTCCTCGGGGGTCTCGATCCTCGAGGGTCTCGAGATCACGGCGAAGACGGCGGGCAACCGGGTGATCCACGACGCGGTCATGGGCTCGCGGAGCTCGATCGCCGGGGGTGAGACGATCTCCAAGCCGCTCAAGGAGTCGGGGGTGTTTCCGCCCATGGTGGTGCAGATGATCAATGTGGGTGAGCAGACGGGCGGCCTGGACGAGATGCTGACCAAGATCGCCGACTTCTACGACGAGGAGGTCGACGCGGCGGTGAGCA
>SKKH01000100.1 GCA_007121555.1 Gemmatimonadota bacterium
GCCCCATCTGGAGAACATCGGTGATGATGCTCCCTCTGAACCCGCTCACAAGGGAGTAGCCCAGGACCAGGAGGGTGGTGACCCACGAGGCGATGAGGAACGACCCACTCCCCGTCTCGCCAAAGAACTGGGCCACCACCATGGTGTTGCTCCAGATCTCGTTCCAGAGTCGGAAGAGGAGGATGAGGGAGAAGAGCCACACGGCCGCTGATCCGAAGCCGGACCGGATGAAGTGGTGGATGCTACTGAAGCCGGCCTTCCGGAGGTGGTAAAGGACCACTCCGGCCACTGCGAAGGAGAACCAGTAGGTTGCGTAGGCCACTCCCCCAGGGAGGCCGAAGGCCATGCCCAGGTCTGCGGCGTTCTGCACGCTCTTGGCGAAGATCCAGCTGATGAGGAGGGTGGCCACCAGGGTGGCAAACCCGATCTCCCTCCCTGCCGTGTCCTTCCCTCGGAAGAAGTGGTCCTCTCGCCGGCCAGGCGAGGTGGGTCGGGGGCGGGTCATCACCCAGGTCAACAGCCCTCCCAGGAATCCCAGAAGGATGAGCCAGTTGAAGAAGTTCATGGGGCCTGTGACGGGCTACTGGCGCCTGAGGGTGGAGTCGAGCCCGAGGGAGAAGCGGAGATTGTAGACGGCGCCGTGTCGGTCTCCACTCTCCGGGCTCCGGAGGGGCGCGTTGATGGTGATGTGGTCAGCCGCTTCCCCCCGGGCGCTCACTGGAAGACGGTTGCATTCCATGGGGAAGGGCAGGTCCAGCCCCGGACCCAGGATGGCTGTGGGGAGGATCCTGGATCCGGATGGCCCCGTCCCCGGAAATCGTAGGACCACAGCGCTTGCGGACGAGGTGGATGGAGCTGGCGTGTTCAGGTGGTCCGAGGGACTGTGTCACAAGCCGACCCGCTCCACGTCCGGTTCTCCCATCGCCAAAGGCGACGAGGTTTCGATCCCTGGAGGTAGCGACAAGGTTTGCTCCCCTCCTCGTGGCGAAGGGGTTTCCATTCTTGGGGTAGGCTCGAAAACCGTGTCCCCCCTCAGCGGTGCTCCGGGTTCGGGTGATCGAAGTGACAGCCTGCGTCCCAGGCGGAGCGCTGATTCCCATGCGCGGGGATCCCGCCCTGGTCCCGGAGCATTCTCGCGGCGTGTAGGAGATTCCATGTCATGAACGTGGTGTTCCGCTGCGTGAACTCGTTCTTCGGTCCCCCCGACCCTTCGTCCAGGTAGGATGGGCCCGGTCCGGCCTCGCCGATCCAACCTGCATCCGCCTGCGGCGGGACTGTGTACCCGAGGTGCTGGAGCGCGTAGAGGATCCCCATCGCACAGTGCTTGATCCCATCCTCGTTGCCGGTGACCAGGCACCCCCCGACCCGCCCGTAATAGGCGTACTGACCTCGGTCGTTGAGCTGCGCCGAGTTGCCGTACAGGCGCTCGATGACCCGCTGGCAGACCGAGGACTTCTCGCCGAGCCAGATCGGAGTACCGAGCACCAGGATGTCGGCGGCCATGACCTTCTCGAAAAGGTCGGGCCATGGGTCTGTCCCCCACCCGTGTGCGGTCATGTCCGGGTAGACGCCGGGAGGCAGGTGGAGATCCACGGGTCGGGTCACCTCCACCGTGACTCCATTCGCCTCCAGGATCGCCCTCGACACGTCAATGAGCCCCCGTGTGTGGGAGGTCTCCGGGGACCGCTTGAGCGTGCAGTTGAGAAAGAGGGCGGACAGGCCGGAGAAATCCCAATCGTGGGACTCGCAGTCGGCCTTCTGGCGAGGTGACAGGGTCATAGGAGGTGCTCCTCTGGGTGTGGGGGGGAACCCGTGGGTGTGGGGGGAACCCGCTCTGGCAAGCCGGGCTGTCCTTCGAACGCCCCACACCTCTCGGAGGTTCCCGGCCGGAGCGGCACGGCCCTGATGTGCGGCGCACGAGCTCCACCTGAGAACACCCCCAAGGTCCGCGACGTGAAGGCGGCGATCCCGAGACGAGCTTCGATCATGGAGCGGGCGCCGGAGGCCTCGCGGTTGACTCCCCAGTGAGGGCGCGAGGGCCCGGCAGATTCCTGGACCGCGAGTCCCGGTCCAGGCCCGGATGGCCAACCTACGTCTGGTTCGCTTCCACAGCGATCTCGATGTCCACGTTGCCACCGACGACCGGGGTAGCGGCCCAACTTCCGACCCCCACGCCAAAGTCCTGCCGACGGATTCGAAAATCGACAGAGCTGTTGGCAGGACTGGCTGCGTCGTACTCGAGGTCGATGTCGAAGTCCGAGAAGGTGCCGGAGACGGGGGTGAAGAAGTGATTCACCTTGAAATTGATCTCGCTGTGCACCTCGTCGACGTTCCACGTTTCCGCGGTGACGGCCGGCGTGGCGGCCAGTGTGACGGCATCGAGGAAGGCGGGAGCGATGCGGCTCATGGCGAACATGGACTGACTCCTTCGTAGGTGAGGTCGGGATGGGTTCTCGGTCGAGCGAACCCATGATTCACAGGAGGGAAGACCTGCCACCTCTGTCCGGTTGCCGACCGTCGTTCAGATCCATGTGCCCGAAGCTCGATCAGGAGATGGGTGGATCGGTGCTCTCCTGCCGGTCCTCGCGGCCGTGGCTTCGTAGACCCACGCCCCGTGGTCCACGGCGGTGAGCACCGGAAAAAAGTCGGAAGCGCTCAGTCCGACCTGGTCGAGGCGCTGGGCGTCCAGCCAACCCTCGGAAGCGACGCCGAGGGCCCCGAGGATCGTCTGCTGACGGAAGAAGCCGAGCTCGCTCCCGGAGGGGTCCATCGGCTCAGCCCATCGGTGGACCCCTCCCCGGCCTAAAGCGCTTCGAGCAGGAGGTGTATATGATTTACGATATAGAAGAGAAGGAGAGGTATACTGAAAACGATATAGTCTTTGCCGCTGCGACCGACCGTCGCACTTCGGGTTGAGGCGGCACTATGCCGCAACGGTTGTGGCCTCCCGCGGAAGTAGCCCTCCGACGAGCCCCTCTCCCGAGGGCCCTATCGCCGGCTCTGGATTGCCGGAACCCCCGTCCATGGGGGTCGTGGGCCCGGCGTTCGCCGCCCTAGGGCGACGACGCGCTCGCCAGTTCGTCTTCCTCCTCGCCACTGATCCGGGCGCGGATACCGGCCGTCCGGGCCCGGGCCCACTCGGTCAGGGTCTCGACCTTCAGATAGATCACGGGAATCAGGAAGAGGGTGAACACGGCGGCCACCGCCGCACCCCCGATGGTCACCACCGCCATGGGCACCCGGAAGGCCGCTCCGGCTCCGGTGCCCAACGCCTGGGGCAGGAGAACCACCGCGATGGCTACGTTGCTCATCACGATGGGACGAAGGCGGACCGGGCCGGCCTCCAGAAGTGCTTCCACCGCGCTCTGGCCCTTGGCCCGAAGTTGTCCCGCGTAGTCCAGGATCAGGATGGCGTTGTTCACCACGATCCCCACCAGCAGAAGGGCCCGGAGGATCTCGCCCAGCGCGTCTTCGAAGTCCTCGAACTCTCCCCCGATCTGCCACTCGTACCCCGGAGGCAGCGACTCCTGCGAGAGGCGCTCCTCCACATCGGCTACCCTTTCCGTGAGATTTCCGGCGGCGATATCGGCCTCCACGTTGTAGGCGCGCTGCCGGTTCTCCCTTCGGATGGCGGGCACCGTCTCCTCGAGCTCCAGGCTCCCCAGGGAGGCCAGGGGGACCCGCCCGCCCTCCACCGGAACCTGCAGGTTGTCGAACTGGTCGGTGCGCCGTCGCTCTGCCTCGGGGAACCGCACCCGGATGTCGATTTCATCCCCCGCCTCCCGATAGACGCCGGCCACTTCACCCTCCACCGCCGCCCGGACCAGGTTGCCCACCTCGCCCAGGGTCAGACCCAGGTCTCCCATGGTGGGCCGGTCAGGTCTAAACACGAACTCGGGGCGGGCGAGCTCGATGGTGTTCCGGACATCGGTGAGTCCACTCACCTCCCGAACCCAGTCGGTGATCTGCTCGGTGACCTCCTCCAGGTCGTCGGCGGGTCCGGTCACCTGCACCAGGATGTCGGCCCCAGCCTGGGGCCCGCCCCCCCCCGCCCCCCAGCTGCACGGTCACGTCGGCGTCCGGGACCTGGGCCATGAGGGGGCGCACCTCGGCCATCATCTCCTGCGTGGTCCGGTCCCGATCGTCCGTGAGGGTGACGAGGTTCTCGGCCCGGATGAACTCCACGATCTGTCCCAGCGTCACCTCGTAGGCATCGAGGCGATCCGGGTGAACCTGGACCTCCACCTCCCGGACCCGTCCCCCCACCACACTGATGTCGGCCACCCCGTCGACCCTGGAGAGCCGTTCCCGGATCTCGTCGTCGGCGAGGTCGAAGAGGAGATCCGCTCCCTGGGGACCGGAGAGGGCCACGTTCAGGATGGGGAAGGCATCGATGTCGAACTTCTGGACCACCGGGGGCTCCGCATCATCGGGGAGCATGCCCCGGATCGCGTCCACCTGGTCTTTCACGTCGATGGCGGCCAGATCCGGATCCACATCCAGATCGAACTGCATCACCACGATGGAGACGTTCTCCCTGGAGAAGGAGGTGAGTTCATCGAGGTTCGCGATGTTGGACACCGCATCCTCGATGGGCTCGGTGACCTGGACCTCCACCTCCTCGGGTCCGGCCCCTGGATACGCGGTGGTGACGCTGACTACCGGGAATTCGACGTCAGGATACAGGTCGACTCGGAGCTGGGTGAACGAAAAGAAGCCCAGCACCACGAAGATGACCACGAGCATCGTGGCGAGGACGGGCCTCTGGACCGCCAGTCGCGGAAGGAATCGGAAGATCATCAGTCGACCACCTGCACGCGGGCGCCATCGGAAAGGAGCGACGCGCCCTCCACGACCACGGCCTCGCCGGCGTCGAGCCCACTCACGATCTCCACCATCTCCTCATTTCGCAGTCCGACCTCCACCTCACGGAACTCCGCCTCATCGCCGGAGACCACCCAGACCGCTCCGGCCCGGAGCGCCTGACGGGGCACCCGAACCACGTCCTCTGCCGCGGCCACCAGAATCCCAACGGTCACCAGGGCGCCCGGGCGAAGCGACGAGGACCCGGGAAAGCGGGCCTCCACCTCGACGAGTCGGGTGACCGCGCTCGCCTGGATGGCGATCCGGTCCAGCTCGCCGGTAGCGTCATAGGCGGCGACACGGGCGCTCATTCCCCGCTCCAGCTCCCGGGCCTGTCCCTCGCTGATCCGAAGGGGGACCCGGTAGGCCGAATCGTCCACGACCCGGACCAGGGGATCCCCCGGTTGGGGAAAGCTCCCCACTCGGGCTGGGACCTCGGAGATCACGCCTGAGATCGGAGCGATTCCTCCCTGTACTTCGGCCGCCGACTCCAGATCGGCTTCGGCGAGCTCGAGCTGGGTGTTGGCATCATCCCAGTCCTGATCGGAACGGGCCCCGGCCTCCCAGAGTGGCCGGAGGCGCTCCACGGCCCGGTCGGCCTGCTGGACACCTGCCTGGGCCTGGCGAATCCTGGCGTCGGAGCCCTGGCCGGCCTGGCGGACGAGGGTCTGGCCCATCGTGACGCGGTCGCCCACGTCAGCCCGGATTTCCCGGATCTCGTCGTCGCTCCGGGCCCGGAGAACCGCCTCCCGCTCGCCTGTGACCGTGTCCGAGAACTGGCGCCAGCTCTCCAGGTCTCCCCGGTCGGCCTGCTCCACGGTAGTCCTGCGCGCGGTCACTTGGCTCAGCGCCGCGTCAAAGTCCCCGACCGCACCGTCAAACTCCAGAAGGAGGCCGTCCTCCGCCTGCTGCCGTTCGAGCTCCGACTGCCGGACCTCTGAGCGGGCCTGCTCCACCTCGGCCCCGGTACGGAAGCCGTTGAAGATGGGCACGGAGATCTGCACTCCCACATTCCAATCCTCTCGCCAGTCACTGTCTGGGAAGACGGTCCGGGGGAAGGACTGATATCCGACCTCGGCGAAGGCCGAGGCCGTGGGCCGGTAGCCGGAACGAGCCAGACGGACCTGGTCCTCCCCGATGCGGATCTGTGCCCGGGCGGCCTGGAGGGAGGGACGGTCCAGCACCGCAGCCTCCAGGGCTCTCCGGTCCACGTCCCGCAGCTCGGCCTCCAGGGCCGTGGTGAGCTCGAGCTCGCTGCGAAGGAGGGCCCGAACCCGCTCGGCGATGTCCAGGCCGATGCTCACCTGCCCGGCGGCGTAGAGCGTCTGGCTCACGGAGAGGGTGGCGATCCACGTGTTCGGGCGACCGAAGGGGAGGTCGGCAAAGGGGTCCTCACCCTCGTCCATCCCGTTTCCGTTGCCGGGGGGCAGCGTCCCAGCATCGCTGAGGGCGTCGAGGATGCTGCGGATCTGCCGGGTGTCGGTCAGGTTCCCCGAGACCTGTGGGAGGGCTCCCGAGCGCACCTGCGTGATCTCCTCCTCGGCCTGGGCGATCTGCTCCCGGACCAGAGCCACCTCTTCGCCGAACTCGAGGGCCCGCTCGACCGCCTCGTCGAGGGAGAGCGAGGTGGACTCTCCGCGCATGGCGGCAGGGGCGCCCTCCGTACCCTCAGAAGAACTCTGTGCCGCCAACTCGCCCGGAGCGGTGTAGAGCGCCACGGCCAGGAGTCCCACGACCGAGGCCATGAGAAGCTGGTCCAGTCTCGCTTTCTAGCCAAGGATCCCAAGGTCCGCGCTTCCATTCCTCATGACTGTTCTCCCATCTCCGCGCCCCGCCCCATACCTCGTGCGGACCGTTCGTCCTCCGAGGAATGAACGCCCGCGCGACTCTCGACCTCCTCCTGCTCTCGCTGGGCCCACCGCACCGTGACCTCCTTCAGTTCGACCAGGAGAAAACTGTGGAAGTCGTGGAGTCGTCGGATCCGGCTTCGGGCCAGCTTCATCTCCGGCGGGAGCTCTTCGAGGGCGTCAGCCAGGATCTCCACCAGGCTTTCCATTCGCCCCCTCGCGGAGTCGAGACTTCGCAGGGCCAGGTCCGGATCCGCGCGATAGTAGTCCCGCCGGTCGCCCGGGAAGGCCCGTCGTTCCGCCAGACCAGCCCCTTCCAGAAGGCGGCAGTTGGTCGAAGCCGACGCCTTGCTGACCTGCAGCTCGGTCGCCAGTTCCTCCAGAGAGGCCGGGTCTTCCTCGAGGAGGAGGAGGCCCATCACCCGGTCCGCAATCCGGGGAAGCCCGTCCTCCTCGAACTGGAAGCCCATCCGTTCGATGAACGTCGCTACGCTGGCGTACATGATGACCGGGAAGGGGGAAAGGTCGCTGATGGCTGATGCTTGCCGTATGTTTGATACATTCAGTATGCACTGAATAGTGCAATCTTTAAGGGGCCTGCGAGGCCAGGGCGCCCCCCCGTCCCCTCTCTGAATTCAAGAACTCCCCTGACCGAGCCCCGCGAGGCATCGCAGCTTCGCGTTCATTCCCATGTTTCGAGTAGCGCCAGGAATGCGGTCTCGGCCTTCCGCAGCTCGCGCACCGGTTCGGGATCCACCCGAGCCAGGAGGTCCGGGTGGCTACCATCCAGGCAGGCCTCCACGAGCATGGGGTGGACGTAGAATTCTCGGCACACGGCGACGGTATTGTTCAGCGTTCCCGAGACGACATCCAGGACCTGCTGCAGAGCCTCCCTTCGCTCGTCCTCCGAGTCGGGCGCCGGGAGGCGTTCTAGCGCCTCAAGCGCCTGGATGCTTCCCACCCAGGTACGGAAGTCCCGGGCGGTGAAGTCGTCGCGACCCGCGGCCCGGATGTACTCGTTCACGTCGGACGCGTCGATGAGGTGCCGGTCGCCGTCCTCGTCCAGGTACTGGAACAGCTCATAACCCGGCACTTCGAGGCAAGACTGCAGGATCGTGGCGAGGCGGGTGTCACCGAGTCCCACTTCCTGGGCCTGGCCGCCCTTCCCGCGAAAACGGAGGAGAGCCCCGTCGTCCACGAAGCTCACGTGCTTGCGGCGGAGCGTCGTGAGACCGTAGGAGCCGCTGGTGCGACGGGACTTCTCAGCGCCGATCCGTATGCCGGTCAGGTCGAGGAGTCGCACGAGCACTGCCAACACCTTCTCCCGAGGCATACCTCCGCGCCTGAGGTCGCGGCGAACCCGCCGGCGGATTCGCGGGAGCACGCGCCCGAACGCGCTCATCCGACCGAACTTGTTCCGGGCCGACTGCTCGATCCACTTTGGGTGATACCGGTACTGCTTGCGGCCTTCGGAGTCCCGGCCGGTCGCCTGGATGTGGCCATCCGGGTCGGGGCTGATCCAGACCTCGGTCCACGCCGGGGGAATGGCCAGAGCAGCCAGTCGTTCCCGCTGATCCGGTTCCTGGATGAGTCTCCCGGAGGGGGTGTGGTAGCTGAACCCCCGGCCCCTTCGGATGCGCCGAATCCCGGGGTCCTCATCGGAAACATGAACCAGGCCTGCCGAGCGCGCGACCTGCTGGGGGGTCGGGGACGCGCTCATGGAAGAGCATTCCCGCGGTCGGGCGTCGGTTGCCTGACGGACGGATTCGGGCTCATCGGCAGGCTCCCGTGAAAGACTTGCAGGGTGGCGGAAAATCTGGCCGGGTCCCGCCCTCCGGTAGGCTGGTCGGGTCCCCGGTTCTGACCCGATGGCCAGGAGTGCAATCGCCGTGCCTTCATGGATTGAAAATCGACCCCCTCCCCGGCATGGGGATTGCACTTCGACTCACCTCTCGGGGGCTGCGTGAAACCGGTCGCCGGCACTCGCACCATCATACAGGAGCACCAATGGACACCTGCGAAACCTGCGGAAACGAATACGACCGGAGCTTCGACGTCGTAATGGCGGGGGTGACCCACACCTTCGACAGCTTCGAGTGCGCCATCCATGCCCTTGCGCCGGAATGTGCACACTGTGGATGTCGGGTCCTGGGCCATGGCACGGAGGACGATTCGGGAAAGATCTTCTGCTGCAGCCACTGTGCGGACGCGAAGGACCGGGACCACTGACGTCCGGGGCTGCTTGCCACGAAGGGGCCCGGTGCACTCGTTAACCCGGCCAGTCGGCGGGCTACCGCGTAGCCGTGCTCCCTGAAATGGCCAGGATCTCACCCGTGCAGAAGCGGGAGTCGGCCGACGGAAACGACGAACTGTAGAGCGAAGAGGGTCATCAGCGCGACGACACCCTCTAGAAGGGGCGGGTTCGCCATCACCATCGTCGACGCGATGACCGAGCCCACCACGATCGTGATGGCGAAGTCGAAACTCGACATCTTCGAGAAACTCCGAGCCCATTGATTCGGGTGAGGGCGAGGATCGTCATATAGAGCGCCACCGCTGAGGCCGCGACCATGAGGAGGTCGGGGAGTGGTGCCGTCATCCACACGTCGGGGTTCATGGTCCCAAACCTTGATGGTCGCGTTCGTGCAGGTCTTACAGGAACACAACGGGTCTGGGACGCTCTCCGGCCCCCTGGCATATGCGCCCAACCCTACCCAGGGACTCCCCTGATGTCCCTTGCTGCTCAGCGCCGGTTCGCCGAACGGGTGAGCGCTTCACCCCGGCACCCAGGCGCTGTGAGGACGCGCCGTCGCCCTCAGCCCAGGGCGCGGCGGAGATCCTCCACGAGGTCCTGGGGGTTCTCGATCCCGGCCGAGTAGCGGATCAGGGTCTCGGGAATCCCCACCTCAGCCCGCTCTTCCGCGCTCATCTCCACATGGCTGGTCGTGGCCGGCGGACCCACCAGGGTGGCCACGGACCCCAGCGACGCAGCCCGGTGAGCCAGGGTCAGCGACCCGAGCACCCGGTTCATCTCGTCCATCCCGCCGGGGAGAGAGAAACTCAGGACGCCCCCGAAGCCTGTCATCTGTCGGGAGGCGATCTCGTGGCCCGGGTGATCGGAGAGGCCCGGATAGAAGACCCGGTCCACCCGGGGGTGGGAGGCGAGGAATTCGGCGACGGCTTGAGCGTTGCTGTTGTGCCGCTGGACCCGGAGCTCCAGGGTCCGGAGCCCCCGGGCGAGGAGGAAGGCGGACATGGGGTCCAGGGAGGCGCCGTTGATCTCCCGGAAGTGGAAGACCTGGTCCACCAGCTCCCGGGCCCCCACCAGCACGCCGCCCATGGCGTCAGAGTGACCTCCCAGGAACTTGGTGGCGCTGTGGAGGACCAGGTCGGCGCCCAACTCGAGGGGTCTCTGGTTGATGGGCGTGGCGAACGTGTTGTCCACGACGACGAGCGCACCCACCTTCCGCGCCGCTCGGGCCAGCCGGGCCAGATCCAGGATCTTCAGGGTGGGGTTCGTGGGACTCTCGAGGTAGACCAGTCGGCATCCGTGGGCGATCTCCGCCTCCAGCGCCTCGTGGTCCTCGGTGGGGCAGAGCGTCGCCTCGACTCCGACCCGGGGAAGGAAGTCCGTGAAGAGCTTGGTGGTCCCCCCGTAGGAGTCGCGGATGCTCACCACCCGGTCTCCCGGAGCCAGGAAGGTGCGCAGCGTGTTGCTCACCGCGGCCATTCCGGTGGCGAAGCTGGTGGCCGCCGGGGCGCCCTCCAGGACCCGAACCTTGTCCTCGAAGAGCTCCACCGTGGGGTTCCGGTTCCGGGAGTAGATGTACCCCGGGCCCTCTCCGGTGCCTGCGGCGCGCCAGCGCTCCATGTCCTCGTATGCGAAGGTGACCCCCTGAAAGAGAGGTGCCACGGTGGCCCCCTCGGCTGAGTCGTGGGGCTCTCCTCCCCACACTGCTCGGGTAGAAAAGCCCTGTTCGTTGAGGTCGTCCGATCCGGTAGGGTTCATCGTCTGATTCAGTCCTGGTAGTGGAGAAGGGGGTAAGGAGCGAGGTCCAACCTTGTCCCTGGTTTCCATCCCGTGACGAAGGTCAGGGGAGGAGGGTTCCTCTGAGGTCCGAATAGGAGCCGTGGCGCCGGGGATACCGGTCCAGCCCCGGACGGTAGCAATGGATGCGCTCCGACCCCCCGCGCAGGGACGAGGGTCCGCTTTCAGTGCGCCAGGTGGCCCCCTCCGGCACCGGTTCCTGGGGCATGGCGATGCCGAATCGATCCTTCACCTGGGCCTCCACCACCTCCACCAGCGCCTCCGTCAGCGTGAGAGCTTCGTGGAGCCATCGGTCCGTCTGTTCGGTCAGATAGTCCCGGGCGGCCGACGGGCCCTGGGAGTTACGGCGTCGCTCAGCCTCGGCCCTCAACGCCGGAAGCTCCGCCATCCGCCGGGCCTCCAGGGCCTCCAGCTCCGCCGTAACCGCAGGCAGGAATTCCTCTGGATGGCCGCACATGTGGTAGAGGAGCCTCCGGTGCACTCGGTAGGCGCTTCGGGTGGCCTCCAGGGAGGCGAAGCCGGGATCCAGAAAGGTGGCATCTGCGTCCTTCGTCATGTACCGGTGCTGCTTGTACTCCGGCGGCACATCATCCACTTCCACGAAGAGGGGCGTCATGGGGGTTGCGGCCGAGGGGGCCACCGCCGTCCACAGGACCCCCGGGTCGCCGGCATCTTCCCGGGTGAGGTGCGCGACCTGCCCGTACCCCGCCCGATCCCCCGACCAGCGCGGATCCCGCACCAGCGCCATCATGTCCGCCAGGGACACCGGGGTCAGCCCCAGAAGCTCTTCCTCACGGTCCGGAGGATACTGAAACACGGCGTCGTCGTCTCCGGGCAGGCTCGGAAAGGGCTGCCCGTAGACCTGCTGCAGATCCATGGAGCCGGAGGCGTCCGGCTCGAACCAGTCCTGCTCCTGGGCGAATCGAACGAGATGAGGCGATCCCATGAAGTCCGGATCCTCCTCGAAGCCCACCGGGAAGTCGCGGATGAAGCCCGGATACAGGACCCGCACCTGGTCCGGCCCCAGACGCTCCGCCGCCCAAAGCCCCTGCCCCCCGGCGAAGGTGAGGACCACCCATCCCTCCTCGGCATCGGCGAAGAGGAAGGAGTTCCCGCCGTAGGTGGCATAGCCGTGAGCCTCCACCAGGTCACCCACGATCCGGACCGCCTCCCGAGCCGAGCGGGCCCGTTCCATGACGGCCCGGGCCAGGTCGCTGTAGCTCAGGCCACGCTGGGGATCCGGGGTCATCTCCCTGAGTTCTGCCCGGGAAGGACTCCAGACCGTGCGCGCGGCCACTCCATGCTCGTTCAGCCCACCGTTGGTGAGCGGGGGCGGGAAGCCGGCGAACTCCGAGTAGTTGCTGGTAATGAAGCGGGCCGTTCGGCTCACCTGGGGGATCCGCGTTCGCTCCCCCGGATACCGGGCGCTCTCCGTCACGCCCACCTCGACCATGGTGCCTTCGGGGAAGTCCCGTCCGGGGGTGATCTCCAGCCAGTGGCTGGACGGTTCGTGGCCGAACCCCCCGAGGAGCACGCTCCCATCGCCGGTCAGGTTCCTTCCCACATAGAAGGCGATGCTCTTGTCCGGATGGCCGGCCTCCAGGTTCTCCGGCCTGATGTCGACCTGGACCGGTCCCATGGAGAGGCCATGGGGGGTCCCCTCCACCCCTTCTTCGGAAGAGGCCACCGCCCGGAATCCGTCCCCGGGGCGGAGGTGCACCGTGTGGCTCGCGCTGCGGATCCGGACCGGATCGCTCCCCTCCACCCCCATCCGGTAGAGAAGGTGAAGGAGGGTCCAGCGGCCGAAGAGGTCGTCGGGATCTTCAGAGCCCCTCTCCCAATGGGCACTCGACGCGCTCTGCAGGTCGGAGACCGGCTCCTTGCCGGACCCGGCGGTCACCTCCCGGCTTTCCAGATCCAGGGTGTCACCGGCACCCATGAGTTCGATCCGAAGCCCCTGGACATCCGCCGGACTGCCGCTTCCCGCGACCGCCCCGGCAGCATCTACCAGGAGGACCCCGGAGGCCCCCACCACCCACGCCCTCCCTTCCTCCACCACCAGGGCTGTGTTCTCGTCCACTCCGACGCCGAGTCGGCCCTGCGGATCGGAGAGGGTGGCCACGATGAGGCGGCCGATCCGTCCCCGGGCCAGGAAGTGCTGGTCGACGAGGAGCTCCGGGAGGAACTCGAGGCCCCTGTCCAGACGCACGCCTCCCTCCGATCCGACTCCCTCCTGGAACGCCCCCTCCGAATCGCCCCCCGCGATCATGGGATCCGACATCATGGCGGCGCCGGCCGAGGTTCCCGAGACCACCGCTCCCTGCCGGAACCGCTCCATGACGGCCTCGTAGGCGGGGGTGGACTCCCCCTCCGGCCGGAAGGTCTCCGCGATCCTGGACTGGGACCCACCGGTGAAGAAGAATCCGCCGCACTCCCGAAGTTCCTCGGCCACGACCGGATCCAGCGCACGCTCCGGCTCCTCGGAGCCGAGAAGCACGCCCCGGGCCGCCTCCCCTCCGCCCCAGCGCCTGAAGGACTCCACGGCCGAGTCCATGGAGCGCTGGGGATCGGCTCCAGCGGTGGGGATTACGCAGATCGGCCCGGTCCCCTCCCGCCCCTCCAGGGCGGTCTGGTATACGGCTTCGTTCTCTCCGGAGAGGGCGCCCCCGATACTCACTACGCGGCCGGTCCGCTCAGAGGCGGGATCGGTGGCGAGGGCGGTGCCGGCCGCGGGCTCCTCGGCGTAGCCGGTCAGGACCAGACCTGGTGCAACCAGGCTCAGGAGGAGAATCCATGGCCTCACCACAGGGCCCGGGCGGTCGGAACAGCATTGCGTTCGTGTTCGGTCCATTTGGCCAGCTAACCGATCGGGATGGAAGGATCTGACCCCCGCGGGGCGGCCTCACTTCGCTCGGGGCCTCACGACCACGTCACGGGTGATCCCGTCGTCCACCAGGGGGATCGCTCCGGAGGGCGCCGAGTCGTCCTCCCGGCCGCCGGCCATCGTGACTTCGGCCCCGTCCTCCCGGATCCGCCCCGGGCGCTCCACCCGGATGCGGTAGAGGGTGTCACCGTAACGGTAATCCACGGTGAACGCATCCCACCCGGAGGGCACCACAGGCTCCAGAAACAGTAGCGTTCCTCGCCGCCGGAAGCCCAGGATGGACTCCAGCCCCACCCGGTACATCCAGCTTGCGGAGCCGGTGTACCAAGTCCAGCCGCCCCGCCCCGGATGGTCGGGAGAGGTGTAGACATCGGCTGCGATCACATAGGGCTCCACCTGATATCGAGACACCCCCTCCGGAGTTTCGGTGTGGTGCAGCGGATTGATCATCTGGTAGAGTTCGAAGGCTCGATCCCCCCTTCCTTGCGCCGCCACCGCCTGCACCGCCCAGAGGGCCGCGTGTGTATACTGGGCCCCGTTCTCTCGAACACCGGGCAGGTATCCCTTGATGTAGCCGGGATCCAGAGGGCCGTCGTCGAAGGGTGGCGTGAGCAGCCGGATCAGTCCCAGCTCCCGATCCACGAGTTGAGCTTCCAAGGCTTCCATGGCCCGGGACGCCTTGTCGGGCTCCCCGGCTCCCGAAAGCACACTCCAGCTCTGGGCGATGGAGTCGATCCGGCACTCGTCGTTGGTCGCGGAGCCCAGGGGGGTTCCGTCATCGAAGTAGGCCCGCCGGTACCAGTCTCCGTCCCATCCATGTTCGTTTGCGGCGTCGGAATATCCCTGCGCCTGCGCCAGAAGAGTGTCCACCGCTGCGGTGTCGCCCCGGGAACGGGCATGATCGGCGAAGGCTCGCAGGGTGGCAGCGAGGAACCACGCCAACCACACACTCTCCCCCTGTCCCCCCACACCTACCCGATTCATCCCGTCGTTCCAGTCTCCGATCCCCATGAGGGGAAGGCCATGGACTCCAGTGGTGCACGCCCGCTCGAGGGCACGAAGGCAGTGATCGTAGAGGGTGCCGGTCTCGGAACTCCGGGAGGGTTGGCCGTAGACCTCGTGTTCGTCGGGACCCAGGGGTGGCATGTCGAGGAAGGGGATCTCCTCGTCCAGGACGGAGTCGTCACCGGTGACGCGCAGATAGTGGTCCACAGTGAAGGGAAGCCATACCAGATCGTCCGAGAAACGTGTGCGCACGCCCCTTCCGGTTTCGGGGTGCCACCAATGCTGAACATCACCCTCCACGAACTGACGTCCGGCGGCCCGGAGAAGGTGTTCGCGCACCAGGGCGGGCTCGGCGTGGACCAGGGCCATCGCGTCCTGAAGCTGATCGCGGAATCCGTAGGCACCCCCGCTCTGGTAGAGCGCGGACCGGGCCCAGAGTCGGCAGGACAGCGTCTGATGCAGCAGCCACCGGTTCATCATGACGTCGAAGGAGGGTTCCGGCGTGTGCACCTCCACCACGGCCGAACGCCGGGCCCAGTCGTCCCGGTTTTCCTCCAGAGCGCCGCGGGCCGCTGGAGCCGTCCGGTAGCGGTCCAGGAGCGCCAGGGCTTCGTCCCTGTCCCGGCCCGATCCGAGCAGGATGACAAGTTCGATCTCCTGCCCGGGGGCGAGGTCCACCGATCGTTCGAGTGCGGCACAGGGGTCGGGCGTCGCCCGCAACGCCTCCCACGTCCTTGCGGCTCCCTTCGTCCGCTCCCCTTCATCGGCCCGGTGTCCCGCACGGGATTCGGGCTGGACCAGCCAGGCCGGTGCTTTGACCGTGCCGTTTCGACCCAGGAAGGCGGTCCTGTCCAGGGTGTGGTCCATCGGATCACCGCTCGCCGCGAGAAACGCTACCCGATTCCCGAAATCGGGGTCGAAGGGGTTACGAGCCAGAACCACGTCTTTCTCGGCATCGTACTCCACGTGAAGACGGTTCTGGGTGACCTCTCGGGAAACCCCCAGAGCCCATTCCACGTAGGCCGTCACCGAGAGCCGCCTGCGACGGTCCCCGCCATTCCGGATCCGGAGGAGGGAGACCTTCACGGGATCCTCGCCGGCCATCCCCATCACCAGGCAAGTCGAGAGGTCCCCCCTCTGATGCCGGAACTCGGTGGCCGACGGAGAGTGAATCGTGGTGTACGGGTCTTCGGAGCAGACGGGAGCAGAGGAGGGGCCCCAGATCTCGCCGGTCTCGTCGTCCCTGAGGTAGATGGCCTCGCCGGGCACGTCGCTCACTGGGTCGTTCCGCCACGGGGTGAGCCGGTGGAAGAAGCTGCTCTCGGCCCAGGTGAAGCCGCCACCGCGCTCGGTCACCACGAATCCGCCCCGGCGGTTCGCCACCACGTTGGACCAGGGGGCGGGGGGAAGGGTGTCTCCCGAGACCTCGATCAGGTAGTCGCCCTTCGATGTGAATCCACCGATCCCGTTGTACAAAAGAAGCTCGTCGGAGGAGGTGGGAAGGGGGTCCTCCGGCGGGGCCTTGCCGAGCTGGGGCCAAAGGGACCGCTGATCCCCCCGAATCTCCCGGGTTGGTCGACGAGCTGGTGAGGAACGGGCCGGCCCAGCTGCTGGGAGGAGGATCGGTCCCGTGACCCCTTCTCCCTCGGTCGGGGCGTTGGCCCGCTCGCGTGCTGGACTCTCCTGTTCCGGGCTCCGTACTCGCACCCGTCCATCCCCTCGCTCCCCCTTTCGCTCCTCCGCCTCCTTCATGAGCGTTGACAGCGCCCGCCCATCGGAGTGGATGCTCACCTGGGCCGTGGCCTCGAGCATGAGCAGTTGCTCCCGGCTAATCTGGTCCTTCCTAAGTGGAAAGATCGCTCCGGCCCCATCGGTGTCCGCGGCGCTGCTCAGCGTGTGTCGGACCTCGAGGATGCGTTCCTGGAGTTCCTGGAGATACGAAGACGGCTGGAGGTTCAGGACCACCAGGTCGAGGTCGAGTCCGCGCCGCCTCAGGTAATGGTGTGCCGCGAAGAGACGGCGCAGGGTGGAGAGCCCCTCCGTGGAGTCGATGGTAGTCAGGAGAATCGGGTGATCCCCGGAGATCCCCTGAGCCCATAGGAGGGGTTGAGGCCCTGCTCCTCCCGCCCTCTTCTGTGGAGAGGCACGGAGGCGCCCGCCTCCATGCAGGGGGTAGAGGAGGAGCCCTGCCAGTTCCTGGAACGCCGCGGAGTCCGCGGGAGTGAGCCCCAGCTCACGCAGCTCGGCCTGTTGGGTGATCCACGCCAGGTCCAGGGCCCTCTGAGGCGCATACTGATCATGATACCGGTCGGCCAGTTCGAAGGTACGTTCCCGGGTGTCGGCGACCAGGGTGGTGAAGGCCAGCGAGCGGGCTTCGCCCGGCTCGAGGCGGACCTGAGTTCGGAGGGCGAAGACCGGATCGAGCACGGCCCCCACGGTGCCTGAGAGGGGACCCGGAGCGTCCATGGCGACGGGATTACGGGTCGTCCTTCCCCGCCCAAGGAACCGGGCCCGATCGGTCTCCCAACTCACCGGCCCGATGGGACCGGATCCCGCGCTCACGACGTGGATCCCCCAGAGGGGAGCCTCCTCCGCCGAGCGGGGTCGCCGCACGGCCGTGAGAGCGGTGCACCATGGGTGCCATTCGGTGGTGACGAACAGGTTGGAAAAGGTGCGGTGCGCCCGGTCGGCTTCGGCACGATTGAGGACGATTTCACCGTAACTTGTGAGTTCGACCTCGGCGGGGCTCCGTCCGCGGTTGGTGACCGTGACGTTCCGAACCTTCGCCCGGTCCTCGGGGACGACCACGATCTCTGTCCGGGTTTGGATGTCACCGTCCGTGCGGTGGAAGCTCACCCGGTCCGTGGCCAGAAGCGCCACATATCTGTCGGCGGGCACGCAAATCGGCTGATGTGCCCCCGACCAGACCCGTTCCTGATCGACGTTCCGCACGTAGCAGAACTGTCCGGTGGAGTCGGAGGTGCCGTCGGTCCGCCACCGGGTGACGGCCGTCGCACCGTGTCGGGTGTATCCTCCCCCCCCGTGGGTGACCATGGCCGTGAACGGCCCCCGTCCCAGGAGCGCTACGTGAGGACGTGTGGAGTCGGGGTCGGTGAAGGTTCTCACCATGGGCTGGGCCAGCTCAGGCTCCGGCAGGGCATCTTCGGGCTCGGCCCGCTGGGTCTCCTGGAATGCCTGGGCCCGCGGGAGCCGCTCCTGGAGAAGAAGTTCGGCGGCCTTCACCCTCGGATCGGAGTGAAAGCGGCCGCGCCAGACGCCCCTCGCCAGGGCATTGGACAGCGCCACCATGCTCATGCCGATGTGATGCGCCATGTAGGTCTGAACCAGGGCATGGGACCCATCCCCATCCGGACGGGTGAAGTCCAGGGCGTCACGGAAGCCATAGGGACCCAGCGCGTCCAGGCCTTCCAGCTCGGTGAGGTTTTCCATGGAGGTCTCAGGATCCACGGCAAGGGCCAGGAGCGATGCGTAGGGGGCGATGACCAGGTCGCGCCCCATGCCCCGCTTCAGGGCCAGCTCGGGCACGCCGAAGGCCCGGTACTGGTAGGTGAACTCCCGGTCCCGGAGGTTGTAGGCGCTTTCGCTCATCCCCCAGGGCACCCGGCGCTCCTCGCCGTAGGAGATCTGTCGCTGCACCGCGGCCTCCTCACCCCGGCGAAGCACGGTGCCGCGGTAGGAGCGCATGACGAGGCTGGGCATCAGATACTCGAAGATGCTTCCACTCCAGGACACCAGGGCACCTCCGCCCCCGCCGGTGCGAGTCAGGGTGCGCCCCAGGCGGAACCAATGTTCCACGGGTGCGTGGTCCAGTGCGATGGCCACGAACCCGGCCAGTCGCGCCTCCGAGGCCAGCAGGTCGTAGTACGAGGGATCGAGGCTGAACTGGTCCTGGTTCCACCCAATGGAGAAGAGCTTCCGGTCGGTGTCGAACAGGAAGGTGAAGTCGGTCTCCACGATGATGGCCTCGGCCCGGGCTGCCAGCTCCTCGAGGCGTCGGACCCGCGCCGCTGCGTCAGGGCAGGTGCTCGCCGCCACTCGCAGTGGCACCCCGTCCTGCTGCTCCCCATCCCGCTCCCCTGTTCCCGCATCGTCCGGTACGCCCTCACCAGCCAGTGCAGGGGATGCCCACTTCGGGACGGCCAGAGCCCGGTCCAGGCTTCGCCGGAGCCAGGGCTCCATCTCGCTCCGGAACTCCTCGGCCACATCGGAGCCACGCAACACATGAAGGGCCTCCTCAAGAGGAGTGGCCACCCAGAGCCGAGTGGCCGGCGTGACGCCGGCCTCCACGGTCGCGGAAAGGGCGGTGCGGGCCTCCTCCAGACGGGTCTCCACTTCGCGTCCCACCCTCCGCTCCTCCTGCGAGCCGGTCTCCAGGTGCAGTCGCACCTGTTCGCTCACCAGCTCCACCTCCGCCATCGTGGCCTCCCATTCCAGAGGCGAGCGCTCCGGTTGATCCACCAAAGCCAGGAGGCCTTGTCGCAGCGCCATCAGGTGCCCGACCAGGTTCCCGCTGTCTACGGTGGAGACGTAGGCAGGCTCCAGCACGCGCAGGGACGTCAGATCGTACCAGTTGTAGAAGTGGCCTCGGTACCGGGAAAGTCGGTCCAGCGTGTCAAAGGCTCGCTCCAGGCGCTCCAGCATGGGATCCAACGCCAGGAAACCCAGGTCTCGGGCACTCATGGTGGAGAGCAGTTGCAGGCCGATGTTCGTAGGAGAGGTTCGGCGCGCCACCACGGGGCGAGGATCCTCCTGGAAGTTGTCCGGCGCCAGCCAGTGGGTGTCCTCGCAGGCGAAGCGCTCGAAGAAATTCCAGTGGAGGAGTGCGTACCGCATGGCCTGCGGCCGTCGATGCCGCGGAAGCCGCCGATCCGGACCGACGGGCCGGATCCCGGCCTGGTGCGCGACCACCGGAGCGGCGATCCAGAGGATGAGGATGGGCACCGCCGACAGCAGCGCCACGACCCTCTCTCCGCTCCCTTCCTCCAGCGCCAGCCCCACGAGCAGCACCATGACCCCCGCAGCCAGGGCGATGGCGGGAAGCATCTGCCCGGCAATGGACGGCAGGTCGCCGGCGGAGGTGCGCTCCGACCGGGAGGAGGGTGTCCACTCCAGGAGTTTTTTCCGAGAGACCCAGAGCCGCCAGAGCGTGCGGAGGACGGCATCGGCTGAGATCCATGCCTGGTGGGGCAGAAAGGTCAGGATCAGCGCGAACTGCTTGCACCCCGCCCAGGCGTCCCTGAGCAGGGCCGCGTAATAGGCCCGCTTGGACCTCTTCTCCGGGGGACGACGCAGGAGGCCCGGGAGTAGGCCGAGGATCCAGGGAGCTGCAAGGGCCCCAAGGCCGAGGAGCGTCCACCGGGCCGGGGACCCCGGGAGCACGGTCCAGCCTGCCACGAGAAAGACGACCAGGGCGATCTCCACGAGGCTCCGGCGGAGGTTGTCGACGATCTTCCACCGGGAGATGCGGGTCAGGGGATTCCTTTCCATGCCCTCGGCTCCCCGGACCCGGGAGGCGAGGCGGGGAAGGAGCTGCCAGTCCCCACGAATCCAGCGGTGTTTCCTTCGGGTGAAGCTCAGGTACCCGCCAGGATAGTCGTCGTAGACGGTCACGTCGGTGAGGAGCCCGGCACGGGCGTAGTTCCCTTCAATCAGGTCGTGGGAGAGGAGCGTGTTCTCAGGGAAGCGCCCCTCGGTGGCGGCGCGGAAGCTATCCACGTCGTAGATCCCCTTGCCTGTGAAGCTCCCCTCACCATAGAGGTCCTGGTAGAGGTCGGAGACCGCGGTGGTGTAGGGATCCACCCCTGGATCCGCCGCCTGCACCATCGCGAATCTCGAGCGAATGGCACTGGGCAGGGTGATTCCCACGCGGGGCTGGAGAACCCCGTACCCTCGCACCACCCTCTCGGCCTCGGGGTCGTAGACCGGTCGGTTCAGGGGGTGGGACAGGGCCCCTATCAAGCGCGGCGCCGCCTCCCGGGGCAGGACGGTGTCTGCGTCCAGGGTGATGACGTAGCGGACCTGCGTGAGGGGGCGTGTGTCTCCCACCTTGAGAGAGAAATTGGCCGGCTCGTCCCGGATGAAGCGGTTGAACTCCACCAGCTTACCCCGCTTCCGCTCCCAGCCCATCCACACCCCTTCCGAAGGGTTCCAGAGGCGGGGACGGTGGAGGAGGAAGAAGGGTCCGGTGTCGCCATCGCCATAGAGGGTATTGAGGCGCTCGATCCCCTCCCGGGCGGCGTCCAGGATGGAGGCGTCATCGGGCAGGTGCTCCGAGCCGGCATCCACGAAGTCGGAGAGCATCCCGAAGTGAAGGGCTGGATCCCGGTTCGCCAGGAACTGGATCTCCAGGTGCTCCAGGGCCTGGTGCACATCGTCCGGGCTTTCAAGGAGCGTCGGGACCACCACTGCGGTCCTGAATTCTGCGGGGATCTCGCCCCCGCCAAGGAGATCCAGCGAGGGAAGAGAGCGAGGCGGGAGAAAGGTCGTGACGAGTTGGCTCATCGCCCGGACGGCAATGTCGTTGGCCGGGATCAGGGCCAGGAGGAAGATCAGAATCCCCCACCCACCCGACCCCGCTAGCCAGGGTATGAGCGCCAGGGCGAGGGCGGTCCCACCCAGCAGGCCGCTGCCCAGCACGATGTCGGGGTGCCGCAGGACCCAGCGATGGATTCGTTCCGGAAGCGAAGGACGGTACCCGAATTCGGCCTCCAGCCGACCACGGCCGTCGTCGAGGAGCCAGTATCCCACGTGGCTCTGCAGGGGCGGCTCCCCGTCCTCGAGGGCCTCGCGGGCCAGTCCCACGGCCCGAGCCGCTACCTCTGGCTCGGGGGCGCGACTCCGCCGGGCGATTCGCTCCACTACGTGCCGGTACCGGTCCCGGGTCTTGAAGGTCATCTGGTGGTGGGTTCCCGAGGGATCCAGGCGGAGCTCGGCCTCCATCCTGCTCTGTCCCTCCACGAAACTCTCCCAGTCCATCTGCCCCACTGTGCGGAGGCTGGTGATGCTGTTGGCCATGATGACCTGGGTGAGCGCCATCTGCTGCGTGGCCAGCACCGCCGCCTCTTCCGCGCCGAACCCTTCATCGACCACCCAACGCTCCAGCCGTTGGATGGCAGGGTTGGCGCCGCAACGAAGCCGGAGTTGCCGGAGGAACCGCGACACGAAGGTCGGGTTCAGGGCTGGAGGATCGAGCATGAACTCCTCGAGAGTCCGGGCCAGCCGGTCGTCGTTCCCTTCCATGACGGTCTCGATCCGATCCACCCACCCGTCAGCCCGGTCCATCTCGTCCAGGCGGGACATCGTGCGAAGTGCCATCCGCCGGACGCTCTCCAGGAGCGTGAGTCGGAGCATGGCCGGCAGGGCCCAGAGCTCTCCGATGCGGAGGGTGGCGTGCTCCTGGAAAGCTGCCGTGAGGAGTTCCAGGTTCTCCTGGTCCACCCGTCCCTCGGTGTGCGAGATGAGTACGATGCAGAGTTCGTAGACCCGGGGATATCCCGTCAGATTCCCACTGCGCGCCTCGGGGAGCTCGTCATAGAAGCTGGGCGGGAGCCCTTCGAACGCCTCCCGGATGTGCTCTCGAAGGAGATACATGTTGTCCAGGAGCCATTCCGCGGCGGGACCCACGTCGATCTGCCGATCTGCAGCCTTGGAGACCCGGGCATGGGCCTGCCGCAGGATCTCCTCGTTGTTCCGGAGACGTCGCAGGAGGCGGGCCTCCTGCCAGAATCGTCGTCGGGAGGGGAGACCCCACTCCTGCTCCTGCCCCAGCGTCCGACCCCGCTCCACCAGGTGCTCGAGGCCCAGGAGCTCTCCACGGATGGGTCCCCCCAGGAGGTCTCCCGAACGAGAGGGAAGCCCAGGGATGCGGGCCGTGATCGAACCGAGGAGACGGTGGATGAATCGGCGCATGAAAACCGGGTATGGGAGGACCCCGATGCCGCAGTCTGGAATCGGCACCGGGGCAGCGGGCTGTGTCGGACGGAGTGCGCCGACTTCCGCCGGGAGGCCGACCGGACCGACGGCCAACCAATTGAAACCCTGAACGGGAGAGAAGGGTCAGGGCGCTCGGCTCTGGATCGTCCCCTGGGGTCTGTCCACCTTCCGCTCCCCATACCCCCCGCAGCTCTCGCTCGGACTCCTTCTGGAACCGTTCGGCTCATGGCGAGCGTGCGGTCTCGGTCGTCGGATGACCCCGGGTGGAACGAGGGCCTAGTGTGGTGAGTCAGAGATTCGGCGGCATTCGTGACCCGGCGCATCCGAGGTGGCTACGTTGCTCCGGATCGCAAGAGCGTTGCTATCGCTCACCATCGCGCCTTGCCACCCCGACGCGGCGGTCGCTCCTGTTCTTCAACAGCCTCCTAGCTTGCCCTCGAGATCTCCGGGACGCGATCTTTCGGTACCTCCTACCGCTGCGGACCGGCTTGGGGTGTGATCCGTCTGAGACGGCACCTTCACCTTCCGATCCCCAGGCCCTCATGTCAATGTCTCCGCCGCTCTCCGCCTCGGATCTCGTGGTTGAGATCCTCCCGCAGCCCGACGACAGCACCTGCGGGCCGACCTGCCTCCAGGCGCTCTATGGATACTACGGGCTCGATGTCTCCCTCCCGGCGCTGATCGACGAGGTGGCGGTTCTGGAGTCGGCCGGAACGCTGGCCGTGTACCTGGCGCAGGATGCGCTCCGCCGCGGCTTCGCAGCCACGATCTACACATACAATCTCACGGTCTTCGATCCTTCGTGGTTCGATCCTCCCGTGGTTGACCTGTCGGCTCGGCTCCGGGCTCAGGCGCTCGAGAAGAGCGATCCCAAGCTGCAGGTGGCCACGAAGGCCTATCTGGAGTTCCTCCAGCTCGGGGGAAAGATCACCTACGAGGAGTTGACGCCCGAATTGCTTCGAGGCTATCTGCGGAAGGGGCGACCGATCCTGACCGGGCTCTCGGCCACGTATCTCTATGGCTGTCCGCGAGAAACGGGTACAGAAAAACTGCACTACGACGATCTTCGAGGGGAGCCAACCGGTCATTTCGTGCTGCTGGCCGGCTATGATCCCGATGAGCGAGAGGTACTCCTGGCCGACCCTCTCCGCGATAACCCGCTGACCGGGTCCCAGCGTTACCGACTTCCGATCCAGCGGGTGCTCGGGGCGATCCTTCTGGGAGTTCTCACCTACGACGCGAACTTCCTGGTGATCGAGCCCCGAGAATGAGCGGGCTACTTCCGGCTCCGGGCATGGGGCGGCGGTCCTGATGATTCCCATCGTCGTCGTGGAGGCTCTCGAGCGTTGGCCCTTCGAGCTCGAAGGCGTCGAGGTGGTATCGGCGCGGGAGTACCTGACCGAGCGGACGTACCAGGAGCTGCGGGGCGCGGCGGTCTACAACCTCTGTCGTCGGTACGGCTATCAGACCCTCGGATACTATGTGTCGCTCCTGGCCGAGGCCCGGGGACACCGGCCTCTCCCTTCGGTGGCCACCCTTCAGGCCCTCCACCTCTCTCCGGTCATGCGGAGCGTGTCCGACGAGCTGGACGAGATGATTCAGAACGCCCTCCGTCCCCTTCGCTCGGCTCACTTCGACCTTTCGATCTATTTCGGCAGGAATCTCACCCGGCGCTACGATCCCCTGGCCCGGGCCCTGTTCAACGAATTTCCGGCCCCGATGCTCCGAGCCCGATTCCGGCGCGATCCGGATCCCGAGGCGGAGAGCGGTTTCGGACCCTGGCGGGTTCAGACGCTTCGTCTCGTCGCCGGCTCCGACGTACCCGACTCCCATGTGCCCTTCGTGCTGGAGCAGGCGGGTCGGTTCTTCCGCCGGCGTGCGCCGGTGGTGGCCCGGGAGGCGAAGTGGAGCCTGGCGATCCTCTGGGATCCGGAGGACCCGTCGCCTCCCTCGGATGAACGAGCGATCCGGAAGTTCATCCGCGCCGCCTCCGAGCTGGGGATCCATGCCGAGATCCTGGCTCCCGAGGAGACCGGGCGAATCGTCGAATACGATGCCCTCTTTCTTCGAGAGACGACGGGGGTGAACCACCGCACCTACCGGCTCGCGCGCCGCGCGGAGCACGAGGGGCTCGTGGTGGTCGACGACCCCGAGTCCATCGTCCGGTGCTCGAACAAGGTGTTCCAGGCCGAAGCGTTCCAGCGCCACCGGATTCCGGCACCCCGCACACTGGTCGTCCATCGGGGCAATGTCGATCGGATCGAAGGGGAGGTGGGATTTCCCTGCGTGCTGAAGCGCCCTGACGGAGCGTTCTCCCAGGGGGTGGTGAAGGCCGAGGACGCGGCCGGGCTCGAACGGGAGCTCCCTGCGCTTTTCACCCAGTCCGAGCTGCTGGTGGCACAGGCGTGGACGCCCTCCACCTTCGACTGGCGCATCGGCGTCCTGGGCGGTGAGCCGCTCTACGCATGCCGATACCACATGGCGAAGGGGCACTGGCAGATCATCCGCGCGCCCGTGGACTCCACTCCGGAAGGCGAGACGGCGAGTTCGGACACGTCGGGCGAAGCCGTGCCGGCGTCCGACGCCTCAGGCGGTGAACGCAGCTACGGCAGGGTGGAGACGATACCCATCGAGGAGGCCCCGGAGGCCGTGGTGCGCACAGCCGTGCGGGCCACTCGACTGATGGGGCTGGGGCTCTACGGGGTCGACCTGAAGGAGGTGGAGGGTCGTGCGCTGGTCATCGAAGTGAACGACAACCCCAACATTGAATCCGGATACGAGGACAAGGTCCTGGGTGACGAGCTCTATCTGGCCGTGATGCGCCATTTCCTCCACCGCCTCGTGACGCTGTGACGGATCCCACGCCGAATACGAAGCCGGAGGTGGGGGACCCCGGTCCCCTCGGCCTCTTCGAGGGTTTCGGGGTCGAGATCGAATGGATGATCGTCGATTCGGAGTCCCTCGACATCCGGCCCTCGGGCGATCTCCTCCTTGGCGAGGATGGAGAGGTGGAGAGGGGTCCCATGGCCTGGTCCAACGAGCTCGTCCTCCATGTGATCGAGGCGAAGACGAACGGCCCCGCGCCGACCCTCTACGGACTCGCCGAGGTCTTCCACGCAGAGGTCATGGAGGCGGAGCGCCGGCTGGAGCCCCTCGGTTGTCGGCTCCTGTCAGGGGGGGCGCACCCCTGGATGGAGCCGGCGCGGGACACGCGAATCTGGCCTCACGAGTACACCGAGGTCTATCGAGCCTTCGACCGCATCTTCGGGGTGCAGGGCCATGGATGGTCGAACCTCCAGTCCACCCATCTCAACCTTCCCTTCTCGGGAGATGAGGAGTTCGCTGCCCTCCACCAGGCCATCCGGCTCATCCTCCCACTCGTACCCGCGCTTTCTGCGGCTTCACCCGTGTTGGATGGTGTGGTTCAACCGAACCTGGACGAGCGGATGGATCGCTACCGCACCAACGCGGCGCGGGTTCCCTCGGTGTCCGGAGGCGTGATTCCGGACCGGAGCCTCTCCCGGCGTGCCTACGAGACGGAGGTCCTGGCCGGCCTCTACCGAGACCTGGCGCCCCACGATCCCGAGGGCACCCTTCGCCATGAGTGGGTGAACGCGCGGGGGGCCATCCCACGCTTCGAGCGGGGTGCCATCGAGATCCGGGTCATCGATGCGCAGGAGTCGCCGGTCATGGATCTGGCCATCCTGAAGTTGGTGGTGGCGTTGATCCGGCGGATTACGGCCGCGGGATTCGCCTCTTCCGACCCAACTGGCCGCTCGCCACTCGATCGGGTGTCCACGGAGGTGCTGAGGGAGGTGCTCGCGGACACGGTTCGCGACGCCGAGCGGGCTTCGCTGAATGGGGTTCGCAGGCGCGAGGCGATGGCCCCCCTTCTCGACGTTCTACAGATGGCTGATCTGCATCCTCGGGACGCCGGCGCGTTCTGGGCTGCGGGAGCCGAGGTGACCGGCGAAGACTCCACTGAACTCCGGACACTTCTCGACCAGGGACCGCTGGCTCGCCGGATTGTGAGGGCGCTGGGAACGAAAGGGGGGCGTGAGCTTCGGCCCGGCGATGCACCGGGGGAGGCCGTCCTCAGGAGCACGTGGAGAGGCGTGGGCGAAGCGCTGAGGGAGAACCGGCCGTTCGCACCGTGATGCGCGCTCCATGACCTCGGCGCTGGTGGTGAGCTGCGAGCACGGGGGGAACCACCTCCCTGCAGGATTCCCGAGGCCTGTGGAACTCCTTCGAGCGCTGGCCACCCATCGGGGGTGGGATCCAGGCGCCCTTCCACTCGCACGTCTCCTGGCCTCTCGGCTCCGGGCTCCACTTCGATTCTCCTCCATGTCGCGGCTCGTGGTCGACCCGAACCGGTCCGAGGGACATGAAGAGCTCTTCTCGCAGTGGTCTCAAACGCTCCCCCTTCCCGAGCGTCGCCGGCTGGTGACTCACTACCATCGGAGTCATCGGCTTCGGGTTCGCAGGGCGGTCGAGGCGGCGTCGAATGAGGGACGGCGGCCGGTGGTGCATCTCGCGGTGCATACCTTCACACCCGTGCTGGACGGTGTCGAGCGCGAGGTGGACGTGGGAATCCTCTTCGATCCGACGAGGGAGTTCGAAAGCAGGATCGCCCACGTGTGGCGAGCCGCGATCAGGACGAGGTGCCCTGAACTCAGGGTGTGCTTCAACGAGCCGTATGATGGCCGTTCCGACGGCCTCACCTCTGCACTGCGTACGACCTTCGACGCGGAGGGAGGGCTGGAGTATGCCGGAATCGAACTCGAATTGAATCAGGCGCTGATCGAGTCGGAGGGACGATTCCCCGACCCACTCGCCGCCGCGCTTGCGGACACCCTGAAACAGGTCCTGGGGGGATGATGTACCGCTAACCCCGCGGGAGCCGGTCCTGAAGCAGGGGCTCGGCGGACTTCACCCTCGGGTCGGAGTGGAAGCGGCTGCGCCACACGCCCCCCGTCAGGGCATTGGCCAGCGCCACCATGCCCATGCCGATGTGGTGCGCCATGTAGGTCCGCACCAGGCCATGGGACCCATCCCCATCGCGACGGGTGAAGTCCAGGGCGTCGCGGAAGCCGTAGGGGCCCAGCGCGTTCAGGTCCTCCAGTTCCGCCAGGTTCTCCATGGAGGTGTCGGGATCCACGGCCAGCGCCAATAGCGATGCGTAGGGGGCGATGACCAGATCCTGGCCCATGCCCCGTTTCAGGGCCAGGTCGGGCACCCCGAAGGCCCGGTACTGGTACGTGAGCTCCCGGTCCCGGAGGTTGTAGGCACTTTCGCTCATTCCCCACGGCACCCCGCGGTCCTTCCCGTAGGAGATCTGTCGCTGCACCGCGGTCTCCTCCCCCCGACGAAGCACGGTGTCGGGGTAGGAGTGCATGAGGAGGCTCGGCAGGAGATACTCGAGGATGCCTCCGCTCCAGGACACCAGGGCACCCTTCCCTCCTCCGGTGCGGGTCAGAGTGCGTCCCAGGCGGAACCAGTGTTCGACGGGAGCGTCGTTCAGCGAAGCGGCTACGAATGAGGCCAGTCTCGCCTCTGAGGCCAGCAGATCGCAGGAGGAGGGATCGAGGCTGAACTCGTCCTGGTTCCAACCTGTGGAGAAGCGCTTCCGGTCGAGGTCGAAGAGGAAGGTGAAGTCGGTCTCCACTATGATGGCCTCGGCCCTGGCCGCCAGGGCCTCCAGACGTCGGACCCGCGCCGCTGCCTTCGGGCAGGTGGCTGCCGCCACGCGGAGTGGCACCCCGTCCTTTCGTTTTCTCCTCGCTTCTTCCTCTTCGCCCGCATCGTCCCACCCAGGGGAGGTCCCCCTCGTGGCGACTCGAGTCCGATCCAGGCTTCGCCGGAGCCAGGGCTCGACCTCGCTCTGAAGCCCCTCGCCCACATCGGACTGATTCAGCAGGCGAAGGGCCTCCTCGAGACAAGGGGCCACTCCGATCCGGGCGGCGGGCGTGAGGCCGTCCTCCACCGCCTTGGAGAGTGTGGTGAGGGCCTCGTCCAGGAGGGCCTCGACCTCGCGTCCCGCATTCCGCTCTCCCTTCGAGCCGGCCTCCAGGTGCAGTTGGACCCGTCCCTGCGCCAACTCCACCTCCGCCATGGTGGCCTCCCACTCCAATGGCGAGCGCTCCGGCTCATCGACCAGCGTGAGCAGCCCTTGCCGCAGCGCCATCAGGTGCCCGACCAGGTTCCCGCTGTCCACGGTGGAGACGTAGGCAGGCTCCAGCACGCGCAGGGACGTCAGATCGTACCAGTTGTAGAAGTGGCCTCGGTACCGGGAAAGTCGGTCCAGCGTTTCAAAGGCTCGCTCCAGGCGCTCCAGCATGGGATCCAACGCCAGGAGGCCCAGGTCCCGGGCACTCATGGTGGAGAGGAGTTGCAGGCCGATGTTCGTGGGAGAGGTGCGGTGCGCCACCACGGGGTGCGGATCCTCCTGGAATTGGGCCGGCGCCAGCCAGTGCGTCTCCTCGCAGGCGAAGCGCTCGAAGTAGTTCCAGTGGAGGATCGCGTACTGCATTGCCTGCGCTCGCCGACCTCGCGGAAGCCGCCGATCCGGACCCACGGGCTGGACCCCCACCTGGTGTGCCACCACCGGGGCCGCGATCCAGAGGATGAGGATGGGGGCCGCGGAGAGCAGTGCCACGATCCGCTCCGAGCTTCCTTCCACCACCGCCAGGCCCACGAGCAGGATCATGACCCCGGCGGCCAGGGCGATGGCAGGAAGCATCGGCCGGATGATGGATGGCAGGTCGTCGGCGGAGTTGCGCTCCGACCGGGAGAAGGATGTCCACTCCAGGAGATTTCGCCGGGAGATCCCGAGCCGCCAGAGTGTGCGGAGGACGGCATCGGCGGAAACCCAGGCCTGGTGGGGCAGGAAGGCCACGGTGAGCACGAGCTGCCTGCATCCCGCCCAGATGTCTCGGGCCAGGGCCGCGTAATGGGCTCGCTTGGCCCCCTTCGGCGGTGGACGAATGAACTCGGGAAGAAGCCCGAAGATCCAGGGAGCGACCAGCACCCCGAGCCCGAGGAGCGTCCAGAGGGCCGCGGACCCCGGGAGCACGGTCCAGCCTGCCACGAGAAAGACGACCAGAGCGATCTCCACCAGGCTCCGGCGGAGATTGTCGACCATCTTCCATCGTGAGATGCGAGTCAGGGAAGTCTTTTCCACGCCCTCCGCTCCCGGTGCCCGGGGGGCCAGGTGCGGAAGGAGCTGCCAGTCCCCGCGAATCCAGCGGTGTTTCCTCCGGGTGAAGCTCAGGTACTCGCCAGGGTAGGCGTCGTAGATCGTCACTCCGGTAAGGAGTCCGACACGGGCGTGATTCCCTTCGATCAGATCGTGGGAGAGGAGTGTGTTCTCGCGGAAGCGTCTCTCGGTGGCCGCGCGGAAGGCGTCCACATCGTAGATCCCCTTCCCTGTGAAGCTCCCCTCACCATAGAGGCCCCGGTAGAGGTCGGAGACCGCGGTGGTATAGGGGTCCACACCTGGATCCGTCGTCCGCACCATCGCAAACGTCGAGCGGAGGGCACTGGGCAGGGTGATTTCCACGCGGGGCTGGAGCGCGCCATAGCCTCGGACCACTCTCCCCGCCTCGGGGTCGTAGACGGGTCGGTTGAGGGGATGGGACAGGGCTCCTATGAATTGCGCCGCAGCTTCCCTGGGCAGAGCGGTGTCGGCGTCGAGTGTGATGACGTAACGGACCTCCTCCAGGAGCTGGGCGTCCCCCAGCGTCAGAGTGAAATCGGCCGTCTCGCCTCGGAGGAAGCGGTTGAACTCGAGTAGTGCACCCCGCCTCCGCTCCCAGCCCATCCACACCGATTCTGAAGTATTCCACCGTCGGGGACGGTGGAGGAGGAAGAAGGGGCCGGTGTCGCCATCGCCATGGAGGGTGTTGAGGTGCTCGATCCCCTCCCGGGCGGCATCCAGGATAGAGGCGTCCTCGGGCATGTGCTCCGAGGGGGCGTCCACGAAGTCGGAGAGGATCCCGAAGTGGAGGGCTGGATCCCGGTTCGTCAGGAACTGGATCTCCAGGTGTTCCAGGGCCTGGCGGACACCGTCAGGGCTTTCCAGGAGGGCAGGGACCACCACTGCGGTCCTGAATTCCGTGGGAATTCCATCCTCGCCTGGAAATTCCAGAGAGGGAAGGGGGCGAGCCGGAAGGAAGTGGGGGGCGAGTTGGCCCATCGTGCGGACGGCGATGTCGCTGGCTGGGATCAGCGCCAGGAGGAAGATCAGGATGCCCCACTCCCCCGAGCCCGACAACCAGGGAATGAGTGCCAGCGCGAGGGCGGTTCCCCCCACCAGGCCGCTGCCCAGCGCGATGTCGGGATGCCGCAGGACCCAGCGGTGGACTCGTTCCAGAAACGCAGGTCGATACCCGAACTCGGCCTCCAGCCGACTCCGGCCGTCGTCGATGAGCCAGAATCCCACGTGGCCCTGTCGCGACGGCTTCCCCTCTTCGAGGGCCTCCCGGGCCAGCTCCACCGCACGACCCGCCACCTCCGGTTCAGGGGTGCGGGTCCGCCTGGCGATCCGGTCCACCACCTGCCGGTACCGGTCCCGGGTCTCGAAGGTCATCTCGACATGGGTTCCCGAGGGATCCAGGCGGAGTTCGGACTCCGTCCGGCTCTGTCCCTCCACGAAGCTCTCCCAGTCGAGTCGGCCCACCTTCCGGAGGCTGATGATGCTGTTGGCCATGATGACGGTGGTACGCTCCATCTGCTCGGGACCCAGAGCCTCTCCCGCCTCTGCGCCGACCCCTTCGTCCAGTCGGGACACCGTACGAAGGGCCATCCGCCGGACGCTCTCCAGGAGCGCGAGTCGGAGCATGGCCGGCAGGGCCCATAGCTCTCCAATCCGCAGAGCGGCCTGTTCCTGGAAAGCTGCGATGAAGAGTTCCAGGGTCTCCGGGTCCACCCGTCCCTCGGTGTGGGAGACGAGCACGACGCAGAGCTCATAGACCCGGGGGTATCCCGTCAGATCTCCACTTCGCGTCTCTGGGAGCTCGTCAAAGAGGCGGAGTGGAAGACTTTCGGACGCCTCCCTGAGGTGCTCTCGCAGGATCTCCATGTTGTCCAGGAGCCATGCACCGGCGGGCCCGACATCGGCCTGCCGACCCACAGCCTCCGAGACCCGGGAATGGGCCTTCCAGAGGATGTCAGCGGTGCTCCGAAGACGCCGCAGGAGTCGAGCCCCCGGTGGGAACATTCGTCGGGCCGGGAGATCCCACTCCTGCTCCTGCCCCAGCGTCCGAGCTCGATCCACCAGGTGTTCGAGGCCCAGGAGCTCTCCGCGAACCGGTCCCCCAGGGAGGTCCTCCGAGTCGGGAAGAAGGCCTGGGATGCGGACCGTGATCGAACTGAAGAAGCGGTGGAGGAGTCGGCGCATGGAGACCGGGTGTGGGAGGGCCGGAGGCTGCGGTCACGGATCGAGACCGGGGCTGGGGCCGGAGTCGAGGCCTGGGTCGGGCGCGGGGTTGGAGGTTGAATGCCAGCCTTCGCCGGGAGCCCGAACGGACCGACGGTCCGTCGTCTGGAATCCTGAACCGGAGCGAAGGGTCGGTGGTACTCGATCCCGAATCGACGTCTGTGGCCGATTCACCTCCCGCCCCATGCACCCCCGCTGTCCGACCGGGGGTGTCCACCATTCAATTTCCGGCCCTTCATGTCAATGTCTCCCGACACGGGGTTGCGCCTCGGACGCCGTTCCTGAGTCCGTTCCCCTGCCCGGGAGCGCCGTCTGGAACCGCTCAGGTCCGGAGGAGTTCCCGAGAAGCGGACGCCGTCCCTCCGCAGCACCCCGCCTCCGGCAGGTCCGAGGAGCAGACCCCGGTTTCGGGAAGGGTGAGTCGGACCTCCCGGGCCGACGCCATGTCTCCTGTGAGGCCCGCCACCACGGAGCGGACCTGCTCGTAGCCCGTGAGCATGAGAAAGGTGGGCGCTCGACCGTAACTCTTCATCCCCACGACATACGCGTCTGGCTCGGGGTGCTTCAGCTCCTCATAGCCGTGGGGGCGGACGGTCCCGCAGCTGTGCAGGTTCGGATCGATCATGGGGGCCAAGCGAACGGGAGCCTCCAGCGAGGGGTCGAGCTCGATGCGCAGCTCCCGAAGGAGAGAGAGGTCGGGCCTGAAGCCGGTGGTGGCCACAATCCGGTCCACCGATCGGATGAGCCGATCTCCTTCTCCCTGGATCTCTAGCCGTCCGTCTCCGTCGGTGTGCACGGACTGGGTCCGGAAGCTCGTTACGAACGCCACCTGACCTGAGTCGACGAGGCCCTTGAGCCGGGCCCCCAGCTTTCCCCTTGCGGGAAGGGCATCCCGCGTGCCTCCACCGAACATGAGCCCGGGCTCGTCGCGCCGGACGGCCCACAGGACCTCGGTCGTCGGCTCAGCCTCGCGAAGCCGAACCAGGTCCAGAATCACGTTGAAGGCGGAATGCCCACTGCCGATCACGAGAATCCGACGTCCGGCATACTCCTCGCGGTCCCGGGCGAGGACATCGGGGATCCCGTAGTCGATCCGGTCGTCGTGCTCCTGTTCGCCGGGCACGGGGAGTCCGCCGGCGCCGATGGGGTTGGGGGTCGTCCAGGTTCCCGAGGCGTCGATCACCGCCCGGACCAGGCACCGTTCTGTGATTCCGTCCGCCCCGCGGGTGATCACCTGGAAGGGGGTGTCGCTCCGACCCGAGTTCTTCACCTTGTCCATTCCCTGCCGGGAGACGCCCACGACGGTGCGTCGAAACCGGATGTGGGGTCGGAGGGCGGGGTGGTCGCCGAGGGGCTCGAGAAGCACTTCCACCAACTCCCTTCCAGTGGGCAGGTGCTCCGGATCGGGTCGTGCCCATCCCTGTCTCTGCAGGAGGCCTGCGGCCACCGGATCGATCAGATACTTCCAGGGAGAGAAGAGTCGGACGTGGCTCCACTCCCGGACGCTGGTCCCCACCGTGGGACCCGCCTCGAAGAGGAGCGGAGTCTCTCCGGCTTCCAGCAGGTGGGCTGCGGCGACGAGGCCGATGGGCCCGGCCCCGATCACCGCCACCGGGAGGGAGGAGGTGGAAGCGGGAGGTCTCGGGCGATGGGAGTTCGTGGACATGGTCGCGTAGTGAGTCGTCGGAGGAATGGTTCGGGGTCAGCCGATCGTGCAGCAGGTGCCGCCAGTCGTCTCGATACCGGCCGCCTGTGTGTGGGCCAACTCGCCGATGAGACGGGCCATGGCCTGTCTCACCTCGGGAGGAAAGTCGGAGAGCAGTCGAGCCTCCCGGGCGAGGATATCCGCTTCGATGGTGTCCACCAGCGCCTCTCCGGCCGGGGTGACCTCCAGGCGCAGGGCCCGGCCGTCGTCCGGGTCCTGCGTCCGACGCACGTAGCCCTTCCTCTCGAGCGCGGAGACCACCCGGCTGGTCGTACTCTTGTCGAGGTAGAGGGTCGCCGCCAAGGTCGTCTGGCTCATGGGGCCCACGTCCACCAACTGCTCCAGCGCGTAGCACTGGGTCACGGAGACGTCGTGGCAGCAGATCCGGTCGCGGTCCCGGAACTGGTACACCCGGAGGAGTTGCCGGAGGGCATCGTGGACGGCGGCAGTGTCGTCCCGGAGCGCCGGGTCCTGCTCGAGGACCGGGTCGTGCCAGGCGGAGGTCTGGTTCTTCATGAGCACCCCACCAGAAAACGGTTGAAGAAGCACAGGGACCACCGGGACGGGATCTCCCGGTCACGGGCATGGCGAGTCGCTGCCCCGGCGTAATAGATGCACGTGACAACTATATGGCCGCCGGCTCAGGTCGTCAATCCCGGAGATCACCCTTCCAGGGGCGCGTCAGGACCTCCCCTCCTATATTGTCCCATGAGTCGGAACGGGGGCTTGATCCCATGGACAGGACGCGCCCTGTCCGCTCCTGCATCGCCCATCCTATCGCTCGGAGGTCCTCGGTGAGCTTCTCCTCGATGTCCCGCAGGGACGCTGTTCGTCTGGGAACCCTGGCCACCGCTGGCCTGGCCCTCCGCCCCCTTCTCCCGTGGATCGGGCAGGACCGACCCCGACTCGACCCCATCACCAAACCCATCCCTTCGACAGGGGAGAGGATTCCGGTGATCGGACTGGGTACGAACCAGTACAGTGTCGACACGTCGGCGGAGATGGCTCAGCTCCAGGAGGTCCTGGAGACCATGGCGGAGCTGGGGGGCTCGGTGATCGATACGGCCCGGGTCTATGGGCGCGCGGAAGAGGTGATCGGCGAGTTGCTGAACCGGATGGGCAACAGGGAGCAGTATTTCATTGCCACCAAGACGCCCATCCGTGGCGAACTGCGCTCTCCCGACGAAGAACTCCAGACCTCCTTCGACCAGCTCGGGATCGAGGTGCTCGACCTCATGCTCATCCACAACCTCCACGGGACCAACGAGCTCATGCCCGGCTTCATCCGGTGGAAGGAGGACGGGCGGATCCGGTACATCGGGATGAGCACCTCGGTGGAGTCCCAGTACGCGGCCCAGATGGAGGGGATGAGGCGGTATCCGCTGGACTTCATCCAGGTGGACTACTCCATCGCGAATCGGGGGGCTGCCGACGAGATCCTCCCCCTGGCCGAGGATCTGGGGATCGCGGTGCTCGTGAACGTGCCCTTCGGTGGGCGGGGCGAGGGGGCCGCCGCCACCTTCGGTCGAGTGGCCGACCAGGAGCTCCCGGGCTGGGCTGCGGAGATCGACGCGGAGAGCTGGGCCCAGGTCTTCCTCAAGTACGTGGTCTCCCACCCGGCCGTCACCGCGGCCATCCCCGGCACGACCCAGGCGCGCCACATGATCGACAACCAGGGGGCCGGCCGGGGTCGCCTCCCCGACGCGGCCCTGCGTCGGGAGATTGAGCGGTTCTGGGACGCTCTCTGACTCACCACAGCCTTCGATCGGATGGCTAGACGAAGAGCGTCAGGGCCCCGGTGAGGATCAGCGCCACGGCCCAGATTCGATCCAGGTCGATCCAGAGGGGCCGGAGAAGCCGGAGTCCCAGCCAGTGTACTACCAGGACTGCAATGGCTCCGGTGACGACCATGTAGCTGACGGTGTGGATCAGCACGGTCATTCCGGCCTGCATCAGCTCCGTATTCACGCTCGAAGCCACGGCCACATGAGCGTGTGGGGAGTGGGGACGTCCTTGCGCCGTCCCCATCGATGCCCCGGCCATGAAGAGGGGGAGAACCATGAGACCCGCTCCGTGAGCCGACGCCATCAGGAACGACCAGATGGTCAGGTCGCGGGACCCTACCCGCATGCCTCCCCACCTCGGGTGGCCTCCGCGGAAGAGTCTCACGAGCCCATATCCCACCAGGAATGCGCCGATCCCGAACTTGAGCATTCTCGACGGGACGGCCAGTCCGAGTCCCAGAACGAGCAGGACAACGAGGCCCACCGCCAGGGCGTGACCCAGGGCGAGAGGGGCCAGGGCCCCCCACGCTGCTGAACTGCGGCCCTCCTGCATTCCGAGGGCCGCAGCGAAGAGCCATCCCATCCCGGGATTGAGGCCGTGGAGCGCACCGAGAAGCGCCAGCCCCACCCACGGCCATAGTTCGGGGCCGCTCATGGAAAGCAGAAGGAGTCGGAGGAGGCGTCTCCACCCTGGAGCCGAACCTGGTGAGGCCGGATCCCCGTTTCGGTCTCCAGAAAGAAGCGCTGGTCCAGCGAAAAGGTGCCGTCCGTTCCGTTGGTGGCCAGGGCCATCCAGCCGCGGATTCCCTCCGGATAGAACTGGGCATCCCACGGCGAATAGAGGGAGTTCGTCACGTAGACCCGCTGTCCGTCGCGGCTTACCTCCACCATCTGGGGACCGCCGTTCAATTCCCGTGACTCATCGTTGGGGTGACCCGTCCTGCGCACGATCCCCCCGAGCCGGAGGGAGCCGGTCTTTTTCGGGTGAAAGGGATCGGAGACATCGAAGCGGAGGAGCTCCCCCGTGCCCCAGCAGGAGACGTAGAGCGTCCGGTCGTCGAGTGAGAGGTTCAGGTCCGTGATGAGGGGCGGGACCGCGCCGAATCCCTTCAGCAGGGGAGGGAGGAGACCCGGATCGGCCGGCTCCGCAGGGATCTCGATCACCTTGCGCACCGCCCATCGGCTCCTGCCGTTCCTCCCCTCGCGATACCAGAGCCAGACGGAGGCCGAAAGGTCCTCCAGCGAGATCACCACTCCGGCGAACCCATAGGCCTTTCCCGGATTGCGAGCTGGACGGAGTTCGAGGGTCATCTGGTACTGGGCACCCAGCTCCAGCGTCTGGACGTGGCGGCGGCGCCGGAGGTCCCAGACATGGAGGGCATTGCCATACTTGCCGCCGAGCAGGAGTTCGGGATCCAGACCGTTCCGGACCATCTTCGGGGTCCCCCATTCACTGGTCACCACGGTGTCCTGACCGAGATGCCACGCAAAGTCATAGCTGAGGAACTGGGGCCCCCGATCCAGCTCCCACGCTCCTCGGGGTTCGAAGGTCTCGTGGTCCAGTACGAAGATGCCGCCGGGCCCATCGCCGTCAGGCGCGCCCAATCCGTTCAGGTAGACTCCATCCGGCCCGCAGTGTACGGAATGGGGAGCCGAGTACCCGGTGCGCTCCATCAGCTCCTCCGGCTCGATCATCTTCACGAGACGGGGGGACCTGGGATCCGGCCGGGTATCAAGGACATGAATGCGGGAGGAATGGATCCCCGGAAGGATCAGGTAGCGCCGCTCCACATGGGCATGGGGGGCCCAGGGGCAGAGGTGGGAGCTGCAGGCGTTCCAGCCGAAGTGGTGCAGTTCGTCGCCGGGGAAGGGCATCTCGACCCTGCCGACCATGGTCCCATAGGCGTCTGAGCCAGGGTCGACATCAACGACCCCCAGCGCGTCGGGGCGGCCGTCGTTCGCGGCGTTGAGGAGAGCCACGTAGGCCAGGGTCTCGCGAGGCGCGGAGGCGGCGAGCCGCGGGGAGGGATAGAACGTCGGGTCCGGTCGGAAGGGGGACATGAGAGCATCTCCGGGTGAAGTCGTGAGGGTGGCCTTCCTCAGCGATTGCGGGAGAATGCCGTCCAACCGGACATCGAGGAGCAGCGACCGGCCAATCCCCCGGTCTCTCACCCCCCTGATTGGGTTCGTCCCAGAAGCGCCCGGGCCCTGAGAACCTCGGGATGGTCGGCGGGATGCGCACGCTCCAGGATCGTGAGGGCGGACTCCAGAGCCTCCCGCCAGGCGGATTCCTCCTGGCGAAATTCGTAGACCGACGCCAACTCCATGAGGGAGAGGGCTACAAGGGGATGGTCGGCGCCGAAGAGGTCTTCCCGGATCCTCAGGGCCTCTCTGAACGCCTCCTCGGCCTCGTGATCTCGGCCGAGGGCAAGGAGCACCGCTCCCCATCCGCCCAGGGCACCCGCCAGCGTGGGGTGCCGATCTCCCAGGGTCGCCCGTCGGGTCAGAATCGCCTGGCCGAGAAGGGGCTCGGCTTCATCCAGGCGCCCTCCTCGCCTGAGGTGTCCGGCCAGCGCCTCGACTCCGGCCAGCGCAAGCGGGTGATCTTCCCCCAGCCCCGCGAGGAGGATCCGGGTCGCCTCTCGGAGGAGCGCCTCGGCTTGCTCCGTCTCCCCCCGCCCCTCGAAGACGGCAGCGAGTCCCCCCAGCGCCTCGGCGCGGGCCGGGTGATCGAGCCCGAAGGCCTCGGACTGGATCGCTAGCGCCTCCGCGAAGGCGGCCTCGGCTTCATCCGGGCGACCCAGATGATCCAGAAGCAGGCCCCCGAGGCGAGCGAGAGCCACGGCCGTGAGGGGATGGGACTCCCCCAGGGTCCGGCGCCGATGTTCCAGGGCCTCACGCAGGAGGGTCTCCGCGTCGCCTGGCCGCCCCTGACGGCGGTGGACTGCGGCCAGGTTGACCAGAACGCTCCCAAGTTCCGCACGATCCTCGAGTTGATGGGCGCGAAGGAGCTCGAGTTCGTCCCGGAAGTCGGCTTCCGCATCGGCCAGGCGACTCATTCCCGTGTGGACGAAGCCCAGGAGGTCGAGCGCGCTCGCCGTGAGGAGGATGTCCTGGGGAGTGACGTCGCTCCCCGCAGGTCCCCGTCCTGCGGCGAGGGCATCCAGGGCCAGCCGTTCCGCCTCCTCGAACCGGCCCTCGCGACGGAGCAGTTCGGCCAGACGGAGTCGGGCGAGCCCCGTCTCGGGGTGGAGGGGACCCAAGGTTCTCTCCCGGAACTCGAGCGCGTCATCCAGGAGGGGTCGGGCCGACACACCGTCTCCAAGGCTCAGGTAGATTTCACCCATGGCCAGGGCGATTCTGGAGCGAAGGACCGGGTCATCCGGGAGGCCCTCCAGCCTCTCGAGTCCTCGATTGAGGAGCTCGCGGGCGGTCAGGCGGTCCACAGGGACCTCCCACGGATCGGCCACTCGAAAGAGGTCGATGAGGTATTCAGCGGCCTGCTCGGCTCGCTGCGCTGCGAGGTCGGCCCGATCTCGCTCAAGGTGGGCTTCGCGCGCCATCCAAAGCGATCCGCCGGCACCCACGAGAATTCCGGCCAGCAGGAGTGCGGCCACGGCGGCCTCGATGCGGTGGCGAACGAGAAACTTTCGCATCCGGTACCCAAGCCGGTTGGGCTGAGCGTGGACGGGACGACCCGCCAGATGATTTCTGATGTCCTCCGCCAGTTTCTCCACCGATGGATATCGATCCTGCGGATCCTTCCCGAGGGCCATCGCCACGATCCGGTCCAGATCCCCACTCAGCCTCCGCGAAAGGACCCCAGGGGTACTCGCCCGCCGGGCGGCCTCCGACTCCCCGATCCGCAGGGCCACGGCGCTGGGTGCGATGGGTTCGTGATGAAGGATTCGATCTTCGAGTTCAGCCTGGGAACCCTTCTCCGGATCGAAGGGGCGTCGGCCGGTGAGGAGTTCGTGGAGGAGAACGCCGAGGGCCCACACATCGTTCGCCGTGGTGGCCGCCTTCCCTTGAAGTTGTTCGGGACTCGCATACTCAGGCGTGAGGAGTCGGGACCCCGCCCGCGTGACCGGCATCTCCGAGGCTTCGATCTGCAGTTGCTCGAGGTCCAGGACCTTGGCGATGCCGAAGTCCAGGAGGCGCACCCGCCCCTCTTCGGTAACGAGAATGTTGGACGGCTTCAGATCGCGGTGGACCACCAGGCGGGCGTGGGCGTGCTGCACGGCATCCGTCACTTCGAGGAAGAGGCGGAGCCGATCCTGGACCCCCAGGCGGGCCTCGTCGCAGTGATGGGTGAGGGGACGGCCCTCCACAAATTCCATGACGAGGTAGGGGCGTCCGTCCTCCGTGCGCCCGCCATCCAGGAGGTGAGCGATGCCGGGGTGGTCCAGAGAGGCGAGGATCTGGCGCTCCGCGGAGAGTCGGGTGTGCAGATCGTCGGCATCGAGCTCCGCGCGGAGCACCTTGATCGCCACCTTCCGTCGGAAGGCCCCATCGGAGCGCTCGGCCCGGAAGACCACGCTCATCCCGCCGCGACCGACCTCCTCCAGGATTCGATAGGGCCCGATGGGGACGGGGGGACGGCTGCGTTCCGCAAGACGGGAGGCGAACTCTGCAACCCCGTGATCAAGAAGCCCTCCGGTGGCGTCATGGGCCGCGAGCAGGTTGCGGACCTGCGCTGCGAGCGTGGCGTCTCCCTTCACCTCTCGTCGGAGCCATGCCTCACGCTCCGGGGGTTCGATCTGGAGCGCCCCTTCGAAGAGCGCTTCGACCCGTGCTCTGCGTGCTCTGTCCATGGGAAGGGATCACGGGGGGGCCGCGTGTGATCCGGGGTTGTCGGATCCAGACGTCCCCTCCCCTGAAATGTAGAGGAGCAGCCAGGCCCGGGCCTTGACCCAGTCCCGCCGCACAGTGCGCTCGGAGAGGCCGAGCGCCATCGCGATATCGGCCTCCACCATCCCACCGAACACCCGACACTCCACCACCATGCGCTGCCGGGGCTCCAGCGACTCCAGGGCCTCGTGGAGGGCGAGGATCTCGTGCGTCTCATCGCCGGGGACACCCATGAGCTCATCGTGGAGGGTGGCACGGATCCACCCTCCTTCGCGCTTGTGAGCCGCCCGGGCGCGGGCATGGTCCACCAGGACCTGCCGCATGGCCCGGGCCGCGATGGCCAGGAAGTGGGCCCGATCTCGGGCATCGAGGCGTTGGCTCGGGGCGAGCTTCAGGTAGGCCTCGTGGACGAGATCGGTGGGCGTCAGGGTGTGGCCCTGCGCTTCCCGGCGGAGTTGTGCGTCGGCCAGCCTCCGAAGGTGTTGGTAGACCAGTGGGAAGACCCGGGCGAGCGCGTCGGCGTCTCCGTCCCCGGCGGAACGAAGGAGTCGGGTCACTTCCCCGGCGACGGAAGGGTCCATGGAACGGCACCGGAAAGGGAGATCACCTGCCTCCGAAAGTATGCATCCATCCGAAGCATTCGTCGAGCCCCGGATGTCCGCTTCGCGACTGCTCTTCCGCAGAGCGGTATACAGCCAGCCCGAAGGGTGGCGCCGGGATCGGTGGCCGCCGGGTCGAAGGGCGCAGCAGGGACGACCTGTTTACCTCGAAGTACGAGAGAGGAGTGGGGTCATGAGCATGGTGGGAGAGGAGATATGGCAGGTTCCTCACGGGCGCCCAAGGATCTTCGGCGGACCCTGGTCACCGCAAGGTCACCGGATTCGGGATCTTCTGGCTCGAAGCCTGGTTTCTTTCGAATGGTCGGGCCTCGTGAGGCCGGAAAGGAGGGTGCCCGGACTCGGGTCGATCAAGGGCGTGGCGGCCTCTGCGGGAGAATGAGCCATGGTGGCCCAGCTCTTTCGCCGCGCACTCGCCGGTGTCCTGGACTCGTGGGTGAGTCCGTTGGAGAGGGTTTTCGCATGAACGGGTTCTCCTGGCCCACGCTCGCTGCTTCTGCGAGGAGGATCCCGGGTCAACTCCGGAGCCGAGGGGTCTTCAGGGCGGGCCTTGCCTATCTTGTTGCCTCCGGGGTGATCGTCCAGGTATCCGCCGCCACCTTTCCAGCCCTCACGATCCCGACCTGGGTCCTCAGCCTGGAGATCCTGTTTCTGGCCCTGGGGTTCCCGGTGGCGGTCGGGGTGGCGTGGAGCTTCGGGGTCCCTCCGCAAACCAGAGACTGGCTCGGAATGGCCACGCTCGATCATGGGGGCGGGGGGGATCCTTCCTTCTCACCCCGCGCGCCATGGGGGTCCGGTCACGGGACCGTTCGCGCGAGCGACGCTCCTGGGTCCAGCACGAAGCGTTCGCCCGCCGCACCGGCCATCGCCGCGCTTCCCTTCCTGGACCGGAGTCCCGACGGGAGCCATCAGTTCCTTGGCGATGGGGTGGCTGACGAACTGATCGGAGTACTGGCTCGCATGCCGGGGCTGCGAGTGGTCGCCCGTACCTCCTCCTTCGGGTTCCGCGACGGAGTCGCAGATGTTCGCGAGATCGCCCACCGGCTGGGGGTGGACTTCCTGCTGGAGGGAAGTGTTCGCGTGGTTGGGGACCGCATGCGAATGACGGCCCAGCTCATCGAGGCGAGGGCTGGGACGGTGGTGTGGGCCGGGAGCTGTGAGCGGACTCTGGTGGACCTCATCGAGGTTCAGCAAGGGCTGGCACGAGAGGTGGTAGGTGCACTCTGTCAACATCTGGGACAGTCCTTCTGCCCCCCGAACGACCTCCCGGGTCGGTCCGGAGGAGGCTCCGATAATCCGACGGCGCACAAACTCTACCTCCGCGGTCGTGCGCGCTGGAATGAACGGACTCCTCACGCCTTGCGGCAGGCGATCCGATACTTCGAGCGGGCTCTGGCCCTGGACCCCCTTTTTGCGCAGGCTCACGCCGGAATCGCTGACGCAAACTCCATCCTCACCGAACACGGTATCGTTCCTCCATCCGAGGGCCTTGCCAGGGCACGCCTGGCAGCGGCCGAGGCGATCCGCCTCGCTCCCGATCTGTCGGAAGCGCGCATGGCCGAGGCCCTCGTCCGCCAGCTCGAGGGCGACTGGGCGGGAGCGGCGGGGGAGTTTCGAGCCGCCATCGCACTGAACCCAGCGTTGGCGCCGGCACGCCAGCGTCTGGCGCTGCTTCTGGCCTGGACAGGTCGACCCGACGAAGCCCGGGAGGTCATCAGGGACGCTCTCGCCATCGACCCCCTATCCCCTGCGGTGGCCGTGTCGGAGGGATGGATCGAGTACTACGCCCGAGACCTGGATCTCGCTCAGCGGCGGCTCGGGGAAGCGGTGGAGGAGTATCCGTGGCTGGAAAGCGCCCGATGCGGGCTCGGGCTGGTTCACCTCTCCCGCGGGGATCCGGCGCAGGCGGTGGAGGTGCTCCAGCGGGCGCCTGAGGGCGGGGCTCCCTCCAGTGCGCAGACCGCCCTCCTGAGTCATGCCCTGGCCCGATCGGGCCGCGTTGCGGACGCGCTGGAGCGGGTCGATGCCCCTGCGAGTGAGGGAGGTTTCGCTTCCTTCTCCCCCTATTACCGTGCCGTGGTCCACCTCGGGTTCGGAGAGCGGGAGCAAGCGTTGGCGGCACTGGAGGAGGCCGTGGCGGAGGGAGCACCCCAGCGAGCCTACCTCGGGGTCGAACCCATCTTCGATCCGCTCAGGGGGCTCCCCCGGTTCACTCGCATCCTCGAGGAGTGTGGCTTCACACCTCGAGCATTCCAGGACCGGTGACGTCAACGGCCGCTTCGGGCTTCGTCCTCGACGTGAAAGATTTCGCGAGAGCCGAACCCCTTGATGTCAAGTTCGCCCATCGGGCGGACCACGAAGTCGTCGCGAATCCGTTCCGCCGTCTCGGGCCCGATCAGGATCTGCATGGGCTCGCACTGCTGTTCGAGGCGTGCGGCCAGATTCACAGCGGGCCCGAAGATGTCGTAGACGTATTTCTGGACTCCTACGATGGAGCCGATCACCGGCCCGGTCCCCATTCCGATCCGGCAGAGCCACCGATGATGGGAGGCTCGGTTCCGCTTCTCGAGAAAGCGCCGCATGCGAAGGGCTGCATGGGCGAGATTTCGCGCGTGATCCGGATCCGGCTCGGGGACCCCAGCGACAGCCATGTAGGCATCGCCGATGGTCTTGATCCGCTCACACCGAAAGTGTTCGACGATGCGGTCGAACGACGAGAAGATGTCGTTCAATTCGGCGATCAGGGCGCTGGGATCGCGGGAGATGGCCATCTCGGTAAACCCGACGAAGTCGAGCATGAGGACCGAGGCGGACGAATATGACCGGGGTGTGGTCGTGCCGGAGTCGAGGAGTTCGTCGTAGACGGAACGCGGCATGATGTTGAGGAGGAGCTTCTCGGCCCGGACCTTCTCCTGTTCCAGGTCCCGGGCCTGGCGTTCCATCATCCGGCTGTACGAGTCGAGCATGTACTCCGCTTCCTTCTGTCGGACGATGCTGGTTCCCTCGACAAGCACCACGGGCCGAGCATCGATCTCGGCACCGCGGAACTCGAGGGCGATGGGGATAGGACGAGGACCCGAACTGGCCTCGGCTTCGAGTCGGTAGGGCCGACCCCGGGAGATCCGGTCGGCAAGACGCGCAGAGTCCAGGTGGGAAAGCCGACGGGGAAGGGTGTCGCTCGGGTTCAGTCCGTTGGTGGCTCCCGGCACGGACTCGCCAGGAGGTCCCGGGGCCTCGGTGGGATCGGGCAGGAGACCGTCCCCAGTGTCCTCGGCATGCCCGACGATGCACCCTCCCGGTGGAAACCACTGGTGAAAGCGTGGGTTCTCGAAGATCAGTTGCAGGGTGTCGGCACGGGCCACAGCGACAGCCGTATGAAGGCTGTCCACCACGGAGCGCTCAACTGCTCGAATCATGTGCCGACTCCACCACCCGTGCTCGAAGACCGAGGACGTGGGACTCGATCCTGGCGATGTCGATTGGGGAGATCGCATGGTCCTCCAGGGTCTCCCGGAGGAGAAGGAGCATCTCGTCGAAGTCCGAGGGGGTGATTCCGAGACCCCGATGGGCCCGCTCGATGTGGTCGTCGGAGTACGATGCGGGGCCCCCCATGATCGCCGAGATGAATCGGGTCTGGTGGTCGATCAGTCTCCGGGTGTCGACCCCTGCGAAGTGTCGTGACAGCCGGTCCGACTCGAGGACCTTCTCGTAGAACGCCGAGACCAGGAGCCGGACCCGCGCAAACCCCCCGAATCTCGCAAAGAGCGAATGCGCGCTCGGGGGAGCGCTTCCGACCGTCCCCGGGCCGGTCTCTTCGGGTATCGCAGCTTCAGCGCGCATCGCTCCCTCCCGGTGTACCGGCCACCCGTTCACGTGACGTGTTCCGAGAGAGACTGCGAGATTCTGGGGCTTAAAGCGGACAGAGGGGAAACGACCAGGTGTGGAGTGAACCCCTGCGTACCGAGGAAGGGCCCTGCTTTTCACTTGCTCTCTGCAAAGGCCCGGGACTACCTTCGACTCCGGTATGAAAGGGCTATGAGATCCCCTCGCCCGCCACGTTCGCCGGGAGCCCACCCCTCAGCCGTCGGAGGTCATGTGTATGATCCGTATCCCCTGGGAGCCGACTCGAGTTCACACCCCCGCCCTGACCCTGTTCCTCATTGTTTTCGTTGGGGCCTGCGGCAATGGAGCCCCGGCCGACGATGGAGAGCCCCGGGTCTTTTTTGAACAGCCTCGGGACGGAGAGGTGCTCACCGGCACGGTGGAGGTCGTCTTCGGGAGCCAGAACGTCGAGATCCGCGCCATCCCCGATGAGTTCGACCAGCCGCGGGAGGGAGTGGTCCACTACCACCTGGGCTACAACACCGATTGCCTGCCACCGGGAACTGTGATTCCGGAAGCGGATCCCTGGATCCACTTCGGAGATGGGAGCAATGAGATCGAGATGCCCCTTCCACCTGGTGAATACCGCCTCACGGTGCAGGCCGGCGACGACGAGCACAGGACCCTGGAAGGCCTCTGCGAGACCATCCATATCACCGTCCAGCCGGACTGAAGACGGCCGGGACGGCAGTCTCATCGGGAAGCGGGGGCTCGGACGATTTTTCTTGCCCCTCATCGAGGTGAAGAGGAATCTTGGTGGTTGCGTGGCCCGTCCGCCCTGAGCCACTGAAGTTGCGCTCCGTTCCCGCCCCGATCCCCCCTGGAGACCCGCCATGCCGAACCGACGACCCCACGACCACTTCGTGGCCTCCCTCTTCAAGGTCGAGATCGAAGGTGTGACCCAGGGCGCCTTCACTGCCATGGAGGGGCTTGAGGTCGAGGTGGATGTGGCCCAGTACGCGGACGGAGACGACCGGATCATGCGGAAGCGGCCCGGCCGGATTCACTACGGAAACCTGGTGCTGAAGCGAGGCTACGTGGATTCGGATGAGCTCTGGGCCTGGTTCAAGGCCGTTCTGGATGGCAAGGTGGAGCGGAAGGCCGGCTCGGTGATCCTGTGCAACGACGCCGGCGATGAGGTCCACCGGTACAACTTCTTCGAGGGGTGGCCGTGCAAATGGAAGGGCTTCACCTTCGACGCCAGGTCCTCGGACACTCTGGTCGAGGAACTCCATATCGCCGTCGAAAAGATCGAGCGCGGTTGAGGGCGGGGACGGCTCCCTTCCCTCGCCGCGGTCCGCGACCCGCTTCCCAGCATCCCGCACCCGCAGCCCTCATCCCGACATGACCTGCTGCGGTCACTGCCAGGACGCGGAGGGCTTCTTCAACGATTGGACCGCACGCCGGGAGCTTCGGCGGTACCGCCGAAAGGGCCCGACGAAGTCCACCCAGCTCCTCCTCGGACCCCTCCGGCCCGACGCGGGCGGCGCCACCCTCCTGGATGTGGGTGGGGGGATCGGAGCCATCCAGCACGAGCTCTTCGGGGAAGGGCTCGCCGAGGCCGTCCAGGTGGATGCTTCGTCGCCCTACCTGGCTGTAGCCCGCAAGGAGGCGGAGCGGTCGGGACACGGCGAACGGGCCGCGTTCGTCCACGGGGACTTCGTGGAGATGTCGGGCGAGTTCTCCAGGGCCGACCTGGTCACGCTGGACCGTGTGATCTGTTGCTATCCGTACCTGGAAGCCCTGCTCGAGGCCTCCATGGACCGGGCTCGCCGGGTCGTGGGGCTGGTCTATCCTCGGGAGCGTTGGGGCACCCGTATGGCCATGAAGGTGGGCAACTTCTGGTTCCGCGTCCGAGGGAGCGCCTTTCGGCTCTACCTGCATTCACCCGATCGGGTGGGCGCCCTCCTCCGTGAGGGCGGATTCGAGCTCGAGGAGCGGGCTCACACCTTCATCTGGAGGGTGGAGATCTATCGCCGGACCGCCGGGGATCGGCCGCGCCCATCGCGGGGCGAGGAGGGTTGAACTCGTGAGTGCCCCGTCCCCGACGCTTCCGGTGCTGTCCTTGGGGCTGTCGGCTCTCGTGTTCGGAGGAGCGGGGCTGGTCTTCCTGGTGAATCCCGGCTTCCTCGCTCACGCGGGTGTGGAGTTCTCCGGGCCGGCCGGGGCCGTCGAGATCCGTGCCTTCCATGGTGGGCTGGAGTTGGGGATCGCAGCCTTCCTGGGCTTGTGCGCCTTCCGAGGCGGATGGCACCGAGTCGGCCTCTTCGCTCAGATCGCCATGTTCGGTGGCCTCGCATCGGGGCGTCTGGTGGGCATGGCGCTGGATCCCGGCGCAATCGGACCTCTCATGACGGCCCTCACCGTGGCGGAGGGGTTCGGGGTCGCGGTCGGTCTCCTGGCCCTCCGCCGCGCCCCCTGCCGCCTCTCCACCCCTTCCGATCAGACGGCTAGCCGTCCAGGCCGTACTGCTCCCGGGCCAGATCCCCCAGCCCGGCCGAATCCAGGCGGGTGAGGGGCGCCAGGAAGGTCACCTGGATCACCCCTGGATGCCGTCCGATCTCGATTCCACCCGTGATGGTGGCCCGGTTTCGGACCTCCGGTACGCTCATGCCCAGGAGCTCGGCGGCTCTCCGGAGGCCGTTCTCGGTGGCCGCGTTCAGATCCGGGCCGGTGCCCACGACGGAAATGGGAGCCAGCGTCTCCATGGTGATCCCTCGGCTCTCGGCCACCTGCCGGGCCCGGGCTTCTTCGTCGGGAGTCAGGGGCCTGGCCAGGGGCGGAAGGTCTTCAGCCAGAGGAAAGAGGACGGGACCCTCGAGACCCTTCCCCTGGGCACCCGCACCCTTCAGGAGATCGACCTGGAGGGTCACCGATCCCGAGACATCGGCGGTGTGGCCGGCGATCTCCCCGTCGCCCTGCATGGCGTGCATGTCGCCGACGTAGATTCCCGCACCGGGCACCCGGACCGGGGCCACGACGATGGCGCCTTCGCGGACGGCATCGATGTCCATGTGGCCATCGGTCCGGTGGGCCAGGTCCTCGGCCTGGATTCCATATTCATGGGGTGCGTCGATGAGGGCGGATCCGAAGTCACCCGCGTTGTGGGAGTCGGGGAAGGGAATGGAGGGTGTGGTCCCCAGTTGCCCCAGGAAGGGACGGAGCCGCACCGGAATCCCCACCAGGTCATGGGGAGCCCAGACGAGAATGGAGTGCTGCACCGAATCGTCGGGCAGGGCGGCCCACCGGTCCGCGTCCCGGCCCATGGCCTCGGCAGTCTCCTTGTCGACGGTGACCCCGACTCGCCGGGTCTCATCGAAGAGCACCGTGTACCCGTTCACCATCCGGAACGGGGTGATGGGATCCCCCGTGTCGACATCCCGGACGGCCTCCTGTCCCACCCCCTCCACCCGGGTTTCGGGACGGAGTTTGTCGGTCTTCGGGTTCCTGGCGGCCACATAGGGGTCTCCCAGGAAGTGGCCCTCTACGAACTCGTCGTGGCCCGAGGCGGTCGCCAGGGAGGTGACCGTGATGTCCCGGATCCGGATCACCACCGCGTCTCCGGGTTCGGCTCCCTCCACCGCCACCGGCTGGGTCACCTCGTGACCCCCGTGCAGCCGAGGGGTGATCATGGGACCCCAGCAGCCGGGAGCCGTGTTCGCGATGATGACACCCCCGTCCTGGACCGGTCCGAGCATGGGCTTCTTCGGATCCAGCACACCGTTGGTGAACGACGAGACGAGTACGTTCCGTTTGGCTGAATTCATGGGTGTCTCTCCTGTGGAGAAGGTGAAGGGTTCGCGAGCACGGCCCCGGCGAGGGCCGCTCCGGGGCCGAAGGGATCAGCCTCCCGACACGGGGGGGACCAGGGAGAGCTGACTGCCTGCCGGAATCACCTCCGCCGAACCGACGATCCGGTCACCGGCCACGACGAGCGACCGTCGAACCAGGGGAGCCAACTCGGGGAGTTCATCCGACACCCGGGCCTTGAGCTCGCTCGCGGCCAATCCATCCGTGCTCCCATCGAACACCAGGTCGAGTCGGGATCGACCGGCCTGGATCGCCAGATCGCCCGAGAGCTGAATCCGATACGCGGTCTCTGGGGTCATGTGAGCGGGGCGGGTCGGGGTGGATGCGGATCCGGCTCGACGGGGCTCTGCACATACCCGAGCGCGATCGAATTGTGGCGAGATAGGCCACTCACCGTGCCGAAGATGGGTGGCCTGGGCGGAGTGGCCTTGAGCCCCCGAAGATCCTGCCTCGCCCCCTCCTGCTCAGTCCAGCACCGTGCAGATCTCGGGAAACGGCTTCTTGTCGAGGGCCTTCTTCGGGATCCGGGCATCGGGCGCAGGGAATCCGGCTACCAGGAGGAGGAAGGGGCGCTCCCGCTCCGGACGATCCAGGATCCGGTTGAGGAAGCGCATGGGGCTGGGCGTGTGGGTCAGGATGGCCAGTCCCGCCTGGTGGAGGGCCGTGATCAGGATCCCGGAGGCGAGTCCCACGGACTCCGTCACGTAGTAGTTCTTCCGCCGGTTCCCGTCCTCATCCACTCCGTAGCTTTCGGCAAAGACGGCGATGAGCCAGGGCGCCACTTCCAGGAAGGGCTTTCGCGCATCGGTTCCGAGGGGGGCCAGGGCGTCCAGCCATTCGTCGGGAGCCCGTCCCCCGTAGAATTCCCGTTCCTCCTCTTCCGCAGCCTGCCGGATGCGGGTCTTGATCTCCAGATCGCCCACCATCACGAAGTGCCAGGGTTGATGGTTCGCTCCGTTGGGGGCGGTCCCGGCCGCTCGAATGCAGTCTTCGACTACCTCCCGGGGCACCGGCTCGGGAGAGAAGTCGCGAACGGTCCTTCGCCTCCGGACATCGGCCAGGAAGCTCGCCGCGCGAGCCTTCATCTCCGGCTCGGGCAATCGCTGGTAGCCCTTCAGTGGAAGGAATTCGGCCTCTGTCGAGTCTGCTGAATGCGCCATGGGGTGACGTGCTCTCGGGTGAAGTCCAAGGAGCTCGGCTCGCCGGGTCACGAATGCCGCCGAATCTCTGACTCACCACACTAGCGTCGGGGACGGCTCTGCTCCACCTCGTTGTTCAGTTCATTGATGTCCACGCTCCAGCGGTGGTCGCCCAGCAGGTGACGCACGAAGTATTCGGCGCGTTGCCAGAACCAGTAATCACTCATGTCGCCGTAGCCGTGCCGCTGACCGGGATACATGAAGAAGTCGAAGCGCTTGTTGGCCTTGATCAGCGCCTCGGCCATGCGGAAGGTCCCGGCATGATGCACGTTGTTGTCCACATCTCCCGTCGTCAGCAGAAGGCGCCCCTTCAGGTTCTGCGCCAGCTCCGAATTCCTGTCGATGGAATACTCGAAGGTGATCTCACCGTCGGCTCCCTGGATCTCCTGCACTCCGTGGTGTTTCTCAGACCAGTTCTGGTTGTAGACATCGTTGTCGTGATTCCCGGCCGAAGCCACCGCGACCTTGAAGAAGTCCGGGTAGACGAGCATGGCGGCCGTGGACATGAATCCGCCTCCCGAGTGTCCGTAGATTCCCACACGGTCCACGTCGATGAAGGAGTGGCGGTCGGCGAGCTGCTCGATGGCGACCTTCTTGTCGGCGAGCCCGTAGTCTCGGAGATTTCCGTACCCGTAGTTGTGGTACCACTTCGAGCGATCCGGATGCCCTCCCCGGTTCCCCACGCTGATCACGATCATCCCGAACTGAGCCAACGCCTGCTCATTGGGGTTGAGCGAGAAGAACTTGGAGACCGACTCGGTCTGCGGCCCGGGGTAGACGTAGGCGACGATGGGGTAGACCCGGTCCTCATCGAAGTCGTAGGGCCTGTACATGACGCCGTAGAGGTCCGTGATCCCGTCGGCCGCCTTCACATGGAACGGTTCGGGAAACTCGTACCCCGCCGCGTGGAGGCCGGAGAGGTCGGCTTCCTCCAGTTCGAGGATCCGAGCCCCGCTGCCGTCGTAGAGTGCGGACTCCGGAGTGGTATCGACCCGCGACCGGTTGCTGACGAAGTATCGGCTGGATGGGGAGACCGACATGCGGTGGTCGTAGTCGCCGGGGTTCAGGAGCCGAAGATCGCTGCCATCCGTGCGGACCCTGTACATGTGCTGGTAGTAGGGGTCCTCTCCCTCCTCACGGGCGTTGGCGCGGAAATAAACGAACCCCTGATCGTCATCGATCCCCATGATCCCACCCACATGCCACGGACCCTCGGTGAGCCGTGCAACCTCGGAGCCGTCGGGAGCGTGCCGGTAGAGGTGAGCCCAACCGTCCCGCTCGGACCACCAGATCAGGTCTCCATTGGCGAGTCGGCGGGGAGTCTGGTGCTCCACGTAGGTGTTCAGCCTCTCCTCCACCACGGTCCGCACCTCCTCGGTGGCGGGGTCGAAGACCAGAAGGTCCACTCGGTGCTGGTTCCGGCTGCGCCGCCAGAAGTAGAGCTCGCTGGACTGGTCTGAAAGCCAGACCGCCCGGGGTGAGTCCTCCGGTTGCTGGTCCACCGGGTCGGGCGCGCTGAAGAGTCCCATGCGCTGGTCCTTCCATGGGTCGTCATCGACCCGCGTCATCTCGCGGGTCGCCATGTCGAAGACGAGGAGCTCGTCCTGGCTCACGTCTTCTTCGCCCGGCATGTCGTACTTGTAGCTCTCCAGCTTCGGGCGGTCGTTTCCGACCACGTGGACCACCCAGAGATCCCCCACGTGTCTCCGGTCCCGCCGGGTCAGGGCGAAGTAGTCGGAGTCGTGTGACCAGGTGATGTTCGAGTTCTGTCGTTTCTCGAACTCCTCCTCCGTCTCCTCGTCATGGTCGCCCCGTCCCTGGTTGCCGTAGGCGTAGTCCTTCTCTCCATCGAAGGTGAGCTGGATCTCCTCCACCTCGACGTCTTCCTCGGCCTCCTCCGCATCGTCGCCGCTCTTGCCGCGCCTCGCGTCCAGGATTTTCCGGTAGTCTTCGTAGCTCATCATCCAGAGATTGAAACTCCGGGTGAAGACGACCCACCGTTCGTCAGGAGATACCGACGCCCAGTCGGGATGGTCGTCGGGATGCTCGTAGTCCTCGAGCTCTCTCAGTTCCCGGGTGGACACATCGTACTCGAAGTAGTGGACCTTCCTGTCCGATCGGTCGCTGGTCCGCTCCTCCTGGTCCTCGTCCTGGAGTTCCTCCTCCTCCCTCTGCTCCTCCTCCTCCCTCTGCTCCTCCTCCCTCTCCTTCTCCAGCGAGGATTCCACCTCGAACTGGAGGAGGTTCTGGCTGATGAAGCGGATGTTCCGGATGGGGAGATGCTGCGCCTTGTAGGGATCGCGAGTGATCCGTGTCAGCTCGGCAGCGATCCGGTCTCGGTCGAATATGAGCTCCTTGCTGCCGCGATCGGGATCGACCAGGTAGAAGAATTTCCCGTCCGAGGTCTCCCACTCGTACCAGAACCGGTCCTCACCGGGAATCCAGTTGGGGCTCACGCTGAGCGAGTGGACCATGTCCCGGATTCGGTAGGGGGCAAAGCGCGCGGCCAGTCGATAGTTGGCCGAGCCTTCCCCTCCCACACGGGCTTCCTGCGGGGAGGCGTTGGGGATGCTGGTCTGAGCCGAAGCGGGAGCGAAGCCTCCCATCATCAAACCGACGAGAAGGAGCCCGGGCAACACAAGGGAGCTCAGGCCCGCACGTCCGTAGCAGGTCGATGAGGGCGAGGAAGAGGCGTGGGATCGATTCGACCGCATGGAGGCCTACCGGGAAAGGGATGGACTTCCCGGGTGACCCGGGACACATGAGGCATCGGGAACGACTCGGATCGCTCACCGCAGCGAGGGTGGGGTTGAGAGATGGGGCGACACCCTGCCGATTCCGCATGAAGGCGATTTCGATCCATCCTATGCGCCCTGACCTTACCCCGGCAAGGCACGGGCTCGTGAACAGCCTTCCAGCGGGCTGGTCTTCGGAAGTGGGCTACCCTTCCACCCCTCGGGGCCGCACGGCCGCCTCCGCGCCTCCGAGCCCGGCATCCACCAACACTGCCAGGATCGCCGCAGGGATGGCTCCGGAGAGGATCATCCAGGGATCCGAGAGGGCGAGGCCCGAGACGATGGGGTCTCCGAGACCCCCCGCGCCGATGAAGGCGGCCAGGGTGGCGGTTCCCACATTGATCACCGCCGCGGTCCGGACGCCCGCCATGATGACAGGGGCGGCCAGGGGAAGTCGCACATGACGAAGGATCTGGATGGGGGTCATGCCCAGCGCCCGGGCGGCCCCCACGGCGGCGGGGTCGGCGTCCCGGACCCCACTGTAGGTATTCCGGAGGATGGGGAATAGGGAGTAGAGGAAGAGGGCCACCACCGCCGGAACCACACCGATCCCGAGGAGGGGGATCATGAAGGCGAGGAGAGCGATGGAGGGGAGGGTCTGGATGACGCCCACGCTCCGGATCACCCCTTCGGCGCCCCCGCGACTCCGCTCCAGCGCCAGACCGGCCGGAATGGCCACCAGGATCGCACCCAGCAGGGAGAGCCCTACGAGAAGCAGGTGGCGGAGGGTCTGCTCCACGGTCTCCCCGCGCCGCTCCCATAGATAGGCGGGGAGGGAGCCGGCTCGCCCTCGCGCCCGGACTCCTTCCCCCTCCACTCGCTCCAGAAGCCCGACTTCAGCGAGGAGGTCGCCGGCCACCTGCCTCACCGACTCGCCCTCCACCTCCAGACGTCGGTTCAAGTCACGCATGAGCTCCTCGCTCAACAGGCCGGCCAGCTCGGTCAGGGCGGCCACGGCGGCCGGGTTCTCCAGGGCCATGCGCGGACCCACAAGGGGGGCGGCCTCGTAGGGAGGGAAGAACCCCAGGTCGTCCTCCAGCACCACGACCTCGGCTCGGGACAGGAATCCGTCGGTGGAGTAGCCGTCGATCACGTCGACCCGCCCGGCCCGGAGCGCCTCGTATTTCACCGCCTGCAGGAGGGACCGCGTCTCCCGCAGCTCCAGCCCGTAGGCCCCGGCGAGGCCTGGAAGTCCATCGTCCCGGCCGAGGAAATCGGGCGAGAAGCCTCCCACCAGTCCTCCTCCCTCTCGGGCGAGGTCGGAGAGAGTGCGCAGGCGGAGGTCCTCGGCCGTCTCCGTGCGCACCGAGACCGCGTAGGTGTTCTGGAAGCCCAGGGGGGGAAGCCAGCGGATCCCCCAGCGCTCCCGGAACTCCCGGGAGACCCGCCGGAACACCTCCGGTCCGCTTCCGGTGGGCTCCTCTCCAAGGATCGCCAGGAGCCCTGTGCCCGTGTACTCGGGATACACGTCCACCTCCCCGGACCTGAGCGCTCCGAAGGCCACCTCGGTGGAGCCCAGCCCCAGTCGCCGACTCACGGTGTGACCTCGGGCCTCCAGGAGCTGCGCGAAGGCCTCGGCCAGAAGGTACGACTCGCCGAAGGGCTTGGAGGCCACGACGAGGGGACGCTGCCTGCCCGGAGCGGCTTCGACCCCGGCGGTGTCGCCAGCCTGATTGGGAGGCCCCGGCAGCAGGACTCCGGACAGGGCCCGAGTGCCGGCGGGATCCGGGGCCGATGTGCCGCTGTGGGCCTCGGCCGCGCACACGGCCGGGTCAAGAACGAACAGGATGAGCCAGACGGCGAGGTGGCGCCACCTCACGATGACCCTCCTCCGGTGGTGTTTCCGAGGCCTGCCCTGGCGAGGAGCTCTGCGACATAGGGGGTTGCAGGATGCTGGATCAACTCCCGAGGAGGCGCCACCTGTTCGATCTGTCCATGCTGCAGCACCGCCATCCGATCGGAGAGCTCGAGCGCTTCATGGAGGTCATGGGTCACCAGGACCGAGGTGACGCCCAACTCGGCCCGGAGTTCCGCGAAGTGGGCACGGACCTCCGCCCGGGTAATCGCATCCAGGGCCCCGAAGGGCTCGTCCAGGAGAATGATCCGGGGCCGGGCCGCGATGGCTCGGGCGATGGCGACCCGCTGCCTCTGACCTCCTGACAGCTCACGGGGCCAGCGCTGACCGAAGCGATCCGCAGGCAGGCCCACCTGATCCAGCGCCTCCCGGGCCAGCTCCTCGGCCTCGGGGAGGCCCAGGAGCCAGGGGACCATGGCGGCGTTCCGAAGCACGTCCCAGTGCGGCATGAGGCCGCCGTCCTGGGGCACGTACCCGGTGTCGCGACGGAGCTGGATCGGGTCCAGCTCTCGTGCGGCGCGGCCTCCGACCCACACCTCCCCTCCGTCGGGCTCCACCATGCGGTTGAAGGTGCGCAAGAGCGTGGTCTTCCCGGACCCGCTCTCCCCCACCAGAGCTACGCACTCCCCCTTGGCCACCCCGAGCGACACGCCGGCCAGCGCACACACCTCGCCATACCACTTCTCGACAGAACGGGCTTCGAGCGCGGGTGAATCGACCACCGACGGGGAGGCGGACATCTGAGCCGAGACGGAGGAACGAGGCGTCGTCAGATCCTGACCGAGGTTCTCACCATTGCAGTCGGTTGCGCAACGACATGACTTCGGGGTCCGGTCCCACCTCCAACTCCCTCCGAAGCTGTTCCGTGTGGAGGTCGGCCTCGCGCAGAGCTCCAGAGCGGTCCCCCGTTCGGACGAGGGCGTGCATGAGCCCCACTCGGATCCGCCCGTTGAGTGGGTCGGCATCCCGGAGCAAACGCCAGAAGCGCAGGGCCTCGAGGAGATCTTCCGACGTTTCCGCCACCCTGACCAGCGTCTCCAGCGCTTCTATGTAAAGGGCCTGAAAGCGGGCACGTTTCGAGTCCACCCAGTGCTCGAGTTCGTTGGCGCCCGCGAGGTGGACTCCGTCCAGGAAGAGCCCCGTGTAGAGGGGGATCGCTCCAGCTTGATCCCTGCGCCCGAGTGCGTCCAGGAATCCTCCCAGGTCGCTCGAGATGACCGCCGGGTTCAATCGGAGTTGAGCCACGCCCAGAATCAGGGAAGGGGTGCCGAGCATCCGGCGAAGGGTGTGGAGCATCTGTTTGAGCGCTCCCCGGCCTCGCACCTCGTCGCTCTCTCCCCAGAGGAGCGCCAGGAGCTTCACACGAGCCACTCCCGCTTCGCTCCCGGCAGCCAGGATGGCGAGGAGCAACATTGCCTTCCGATGCTCCATGACCGGCCCGAGCACCCTGTCGTCCTCGGCCAGGGTGAGTCCGCCGAACACGCTCAGTTGCAACACCGTCGGGATCTCTCAGCCAAGTGACCCTCAGATGACTTTTCTGTCACCCGCACCTTGTAATATAGCGTCCATGACCCCCCGTCACCATCGACTGCGTAGGGGGTCCTTCGGCGCAGTCCCCACCGACTCCCCATAGGAAGCGACCATGCAGAATGTACGTAGCTCAATGGGTTTGATCATCAGTGGAGTGGTGGTCCTCTTCGGACTGTCTGTGTCCGCCGAGTTGAGCGGCCAGCAGACTCCCCCTACCCTGGTGCCGGGCACGCCTCAGGCGGTGGATCGCTCGGAGAGGCTCATCCAGGATGTGTGGGAGAAGCTGGAGATGGCCTCGGCCTCGGCTCGGGAGTGGCGAGCCATGGGAAGGAAGATCGAACGAGCCGCGGCGCTGCGCGGGGAGGAAGATCCGGAGGTCATCGGTCACCTGAATATGGCGGCGTCCCTTGCCTACGCCGGGGGTGACCGCAGACGGGCCCGACGGATCCTGGAAGAGATCAGCGAGCGTGCCCAGGACCAGGGAGATGTGATGGCCAGCGCGGACGCGCTGGTGCGAGCGGCCTGGATCGCGATGGAGCTGAAGGACCAGTCGGCGGCGACCCATCTGTCCCTCAAGGCATTGCGCCTCACCCGTTCGCCCCTTCTCACCCCCGCGCAGAAGGATCTCATCGAAGGACGGTTCGCCGGCCCCCCAGACATGCGCACGGCCCTGCTCGCTGGTGAACGTGCTGCGCAGGAGGCTCGCCATCGGCCCCGATAGACGGCTGCCCGTTGCTCTCCACCTCCAGTGGGAACGAAAGTGGCCGTCGCCGGGGAGCCACACCCGACGACGGCCGATCCCACCCTCCAGAGACGTCCGCCTCCGCCCGGCCTCGACCACCTTACGGAAGCGAGACCTGCAGGTAGACCCCCACGGAAGCGCTCACCAGGTCCCGGTACTCCTTGTCCAGCGGAACCCGGAGGTTCAACCCGGGCCGGAAGCGACCGAACTGGTAGTCGCCGTTCAGGCCCACCTGGTGAAGGCTGTTCTCGGAGAATCCGTCCTCCTCGGCCGAGACGTCCCAGCGCCCCGTCAGCCCCCCTCCGAACCGGGCCAGTCCCCTCGGATAGTGGGCCAGGATCCCGTAGTCCAGCGCCGTCATCGTCTCACCCAGCTCGTCGTCCCCTCGCCAGATCATCGAGGTCACCCCGGTCCGAGCCTGGAGCTTCACACCGGAATCCAGCGAATGGCTGAAGGTGACGGCACTCGAGAGGGGCACCACGTCCTGCATGAAGGCCTCGCCCCTGAGGGGGTCGGCGAGGAAGCCCACCACATCGCCGAAGCTGAACTCGTCTGCGGTGGTCAGGGGCAGCCGGGCACCCGCCTCGACCCGGACCCGATCGCTGGCCGAGTACTCCATCCCGATGTAGGGATTTCCAAGCACGGCGCCACCCTCGAGCTCCGGAATCGCGGGTCCATCCACCTTCCCGTAGGCGAATGGGATCTCGGCCACACCCCAGAGCCTCTGCGCCACGGGATACCGGCCGGACGCGTACCAGGCCGTGGAGGGCACGGTGACTTCAAAGGCTTCCACTTCCGGATGGCTGACCTCCAGCCAGAGACCCTTCTCCGGGGTTCCTGGAAGCAGGTAACTCTGGGCCTGGGCGGGCAGCGGACCGAAGAGAATCGTGCCGAAGAGGAGGGTGGCCAGACCCGATCGAAGAATGTTCATCTCGCGCTCCATCGTCTGCAGGGTGATGGCCGGCAGCGGCCGGCCGGGGCGGGAGTGTGGCGGTCGCCATCTCCGTGGCACCCAACCGAACGATGAGCCAGGGGGATTACGGACGGATTAAAAGGCTCCTGGAGAAGAATGCAGGGACTCAGGTCCCGGTCTGCCCGGAGTCCTTCAATCGCCTTCTGGAGGCCCCTTCGAGGACAGGAGCGACTGGTACAGGGCGAGCGTCTCCTCTTCGGGCTCGGCGTCGAAGGCCTCCCGGAGCAGGGTCGAGAGGTGGCTGAAGTGCCGGATCGCCCGGTCCCGTGCTCCCGCTTGGGACCAACCCCGCATGAGGTTCCGGTGGGCCTCCTCGTTCAGTTCCTCCAGGGTGGTGACCCGGTGCCAGACGTCGAGGGCCTCGTCGTCTCGCCCAGCCCGTTCGAGGAGTCGTGCCAGCGTCACCCAGCCGTCGACCTGCAGCCGCCGGTAGTGGTCGCGGGCCTCCTCGATCCATCGGCTGGGTCCGTCCCCCTCGAGGAGTTCGCCCCGGTATAGTTCGAGGATCGAGCGGAGCTCCGCCGGATCGCCCTCTCCTTTCCGCTCCGATGCCATGGCCCCCCGAATCCCGCTCTCGAAACGCTCGGCGTCCCAGTCGAGTCCTCGTTCCCGGGTCAGGCGGTACCGATCTCCCTCCAGGACGATCCACCCTGGGTCACCGAGCTGCTTTCTCAGGTGGTGGAGGGTGACATGGAACGAATTCTTGAGCTGGGAAGGTGTGGCTTCTGGCCAGATATTCCCTCCGATTTCCGCCCGACTCGAGCCCTTGGGATGCAGGAGGAGAAACAGGAGAAGCTCCCGGGGGCGGGCATAGCTCCAGCTTCCGGCCTCCACCGTCTCGCCCTCCAGCTCGAAGGGACCGAGGGTGCGGATCCTGAGGCCCTGCGTTGGGGAAGGGGACGAGGAGGGAGGCTGCGATACCGAATCGACCGAACGGGAGGCTGGCTCCGGGTCCGGAGCCGGCGGAGCGACCTCCGCAGCCTCGCCCCGCCACGATTCGAGAATTGCATCCAGCTCCTCTTCCCACTTCAGGTGACGGCCCTCGCTCCACGCGGCCGAGAAGGCCTCATGGCCTGCAGCGTCTCGCAGCCTGGGGACCAGGGTCTCCTTTCGCCTCACGTCCACGGCGAAGCCCCGGGTTCCCACGCTCTCCCGAAGGTCTTCGGCGAGGCCCATGAGCCGGGCGGCGCGGAGAGGATTTCCTCGGTCTCCGGCCACCTCGGCCAGGAAATCGAGGCCTCGGGCCAGGAAGAGGTAGGAGGGGTCATCCCGCAGCGCCGCCATGGACTCCAGGACGAGCGGCTCGGCCCGGGTGGGCTCTCCCCGGATCACCCAGATCAACGACCAGTTCTGGAGCGCGATGGCCAGGTCCCGGTCCCGGCCGAGGGTGCGAGCCACATCGATGGCGGCCTGGCTGTGGCGATCCGCCTGCTCCCGGTCACTGGAGAATTCGGCGCTGAGTGCGGCCATCAGAAGGGCGAGACGGAGGCCGTAGGGGTCCTCACCGGCCTGGAACCATTCCAGCGCACGTTGGGCGAAGTCGTGAAGCCGAGGGTCACTCTGCTGACCGAACCCGAGGGCCAGGTAGTTGTGGCACCAGGCCTCCATGCGGAGGTCACCCAGGGAACGGGCCAGCTCCGCGGCCTCCGAAAGCCGCTCTCGGCCCACCTCGGTCCGCCCCTGAAGGGTCGCCAGGGCCCCGGCGGCGAAGAGTAGCCGAAGACGGGGGAGCGCGGGGGAACTCGCGGCCTCGAGGCCTAGGGTGTCCTCGATCCAGGTACCTCCCTCCTTCCACTGCTGGTTCGAATACCAGAACCACCAGAGCTGTCCCACCATCTCCACATGGAGTTCGGGTGCTCCCCCGCGGCTCCAGATGAGCGCCGCCCTGAGGTTGTCCAGCTCGACCATGAGGTCCTTCACGTGGGCCTGACGCTCTGGACCCGTGAGGTGGGGCGCGACCTCTTCGATCCGCCCCGCCATGAATCGGGCGTGGCGGGCCCGTGTCTCCTCCTCCTCGTTCGACTCGCGAAGTCGAGACTCCGCGTACTGACGGATCGTTTCGAGGAGGGAGTAGCGAGCCATGCCCCGGGATTCTCGCACCCGAACGAGCGAACGGTCCACGAGGCGAGCCACCTGGTCCAGCGTCTCGAGTTCATCGAAGCCATCGCCCAGCGCACCCACGGCCGCTGCCCCGTCCAGGCCGAACCCACCCCGGAACACGCTGAGGCGGCGCAGGAGGATCCGGGCCGGCTCGGTCAGGAGTTCGTAACTCCAGTCGATGGCGGCCCGAAGGGTTCGGTGGCGGGCGATGGTACGCCGCCCTTCTGAGCTCAGGAGTCGGAAGAGGTCGTCGAGTCGGTCGCGGATCTGCTCCACCGAGAGGACCTTGACCCGGGCTGCGGCGAGCTCGATGGCCAGGGGGAGTCCGTCCAGGCGCCGGCAGATCTCGGCCACCACCGCCACGTTCTGCTCCGTGATGTGGAAGTCCGCGGAGTTCTCCCTGGCCCTCTCCTCAAAGAGTCGGACGGCCTCGAAAGAACGGGGATCGGTCAGGGAGTCACCGGCTTCGGGAAGGCTCAGCGGTGGAACCAACCACGCACACTCGCCGGAGAGGCCGAGGGCCTCCCGGCTGGTTGCCACGACCTTCAGATGCGGTCGCGCGTGAAGGCAGACTTCGACCAGCTCGGCGCACGCCTCCACCAGATGCTCGCAGTTGTCGAGGACCACCAGAAAGGGCTCCGGATCCAGGAAGGGCACGATGGCCTCGGGGCTTCCCGGGAGAAGCTCCTCTCGCCCTCCCATTCCGCGGAGGACGTGCTGTGGGAGGAGGGTGGGATCGTCCAGGGAAGCCAGGTCGATCCAGGCGCGCGGGTCCCTCCCGGAAGGTGGGGAGTCCACCGGCCATCGCTGCAGGAGCTCCAGGGCGAGGCGGGTCTTTCCGCTGCCCCCGGCGCCGGTGAGGGTCAGCAGGCGGTTCTCGTCGAGGAGGTGAGTGAGCTCTTCCAACTCCCGGGACCGTCCCACCAGTCGGGCGATGGAGGTGGGGAAGTGCGGGGTCGGTGGAGTGCCAGGAGTCAAGGGGCGAGCGCGGTGAGCGCGTGGAAAGACCCGACTACAATCCCCGAACCTACGGTCGAAGACCCGTGGAGTCCGGAGAAGGATCGGCCACCGGAACGGGTTCGAGGACCAGCATCTGGCCAACTATACCATCCAGACGTTCTGCAATCCAGTCCCACGTCGACGCCAGCGACGGGTCCAGGTAGACGTCCGGCTCGTGGAGCCCGAGTCCTTCGATCAAGCTCACGACCCATCGCTCCAGACGTGCCGGCTCCAGCCCCTCCGTGCCCACACCTGCGGTGCTCTCGGGCCAGGGTACGAAGGCGCTGAAGACCCGGTGCGACTCCGCCAGTCGCCGCAAGACGGAATCGCTTGCCGCCGGTTCGACGGAAGGCCTGACCCGGAGGAGAAGCACAGGAGATCCGCGCCCCATCCTCAGATACGGGATCGTGCCTTCGCGTGTCTCCAGCACTGCGGCCCTGAGGTCCCGGAACGGTGTCATCGCGGACTACCTCTCCGCTCCGAGGAACCGCCGCGCGCCACCGAGCGAGAACTCTCCCATGTAGTTGCTGTGTCCCACCTGGCGACCGCGCGCTTCCAGCTGAAGGCCCCATTCCTCGGAGAGCCAGAGCCAGCTTCCCACTGCAGCGTGCAGGCCCCACTCCGGGCCCATGAATCCCGGGTCTGAGCTTCGGCCGCCACCGACGGAGACGAAGGGGCTCCAGCGCGGGCCGGGATAGCGGAGTTGAACGCCGGCCTCGCCTACCAGAAACCGGTCGCAGTCGAAGCATCGGTGCCACCGCCCGCCTCCCTCGACCATGAGGTAGGGAAGGGGGCTGTACCCGACGCTTCCCCGAAGTACGGTCCCGTCGTCGAAGCGGGTATCGATGCTGTACAGGGTCATGCCTCCGCCCATGGACACGACGATCGCTCCGGTCTCCTGGGCCCGAACGGCTCCTGGGAGAAGGAACCCGAGGCAGAGGACAACCCCGATCCCGACCTGGCCCAGGCACCCTCGGGGGCGATGTGGCTGCTTCATTGACATGACCCTACTCCGGTAGGAGGAAGCGATGGATCCGGTTCCCGTGGGCCGGGAGACACGGACTCGCAGGGGCGAACTATCCGTCCCAACCTCCCGCAGGTCGCTTACGGGACGATTATCCGGGGCTCAGGGAGGGGTCGTGTCCAGCGCCTGGCGAAGAATCGTGAGCAGTTGATCCGGAGTGTACGGCTTGGGCAGAAACCGGACCGCGTCTCGGTCCCCGAATTGTGCGGCGGTCCCCTCCCTCCCACTGACGGCGACGATCGGCACAGTGGAGCCTGCTCGTCTCAGGGTGCGAACCAGGGCCATTCCATCCATGACGGGCATGGTCATGTCCGTGAGGACCAGATCGATCTCCTGGCCACGGAGTTGATACAGGGACAGCGCCTCCGCCCCGTGCGACGCCGTCACCACCCGGTATCCGTGGAGTTCGAGGATCCGTCGGGTCACCTTCCGTATCGCGGACTCATCGTCCACCACCAGAATGACCTCCCCGGCTCCTCGGAGCCCGGTCGACCAAACGGCTTTCTTGGCGGCGGGACCTGCCGGAGCTTCCCCCACCGGCAGGTGGACCCGTACCGTGGTCCCGACTCCCTCCGAGCTCTCCAGGGTGAGGAATCCGTCGTGGCTCCGCACGATGGCCGCGGCGGTGGAGAGCCCCAGGCCGGTGCCCTCGCCCACCTCCTTCGTGGTGAAAAAGGGCTCGAACGCCCGCTCCTGGATCTCCTTCGACATGCCGGTCCCGTCATCGCGGACGGCGATCTCCACATAGTCACCGGAGCGGGCGTCGGGAAGCGTCCCAGCGGTGGAGGAATCGATGGAGAGGGGCTGGGCGCGGATCTCCAGGTGCCCTCCTTCGGGAAGCGCGTCTCTGGCGTTCAGGCAGAGGTTCAGAAGGATCTGCTGGATCTGGGTGGCATCGCCGATCACGGAGGGAAGGTCCGGATCGAGACTCACCGTGAGCTCCACCTTCTTCGGGAAGGTTTCGCGGATGATCTTCGACACTTCCGTGACCATCTGGCCTGGATCCACGGCGGAGCGGGCCCCCTCCACTCCCCGAGCGAACCCGAGCACCTGCTTCACCAGGTCGGCCCCTCGCTCGGCACTGGTTCGCACCGTGTCGAGAAGTTCCTGACCCTCCGCACCGACCACCTGGGTTTCGAGGAGACCGAGGGTCATGAGGATGGGGGTCAGCACATTGTTCAGGTCGTGGGCAATGCCGCTGGCAAGGGTGCCCAGGCTTTCCATTCGCTGGGCGCGGAGGTAGTGCCGCTCCATCCGGCGCTGCTCGGTGATATCCCGGATGCCGCCCACCTTGCGGATCGGGCGACCCTTGTCGTCGCGGAGGACCCACGCCCGGTCCGACACCAGGACATACGTGCCGTCCTTGCGTCGGAATCGGTATTCGAACTCGGAGATGTCTTCATCTTCCCCCTCGGCTCGCCGGGCGGCCCGGTTCACCCGGGCGCGGTCGTCGGGGTGGATGCGTGCTTCCCATGCAGCGCGGTCCGAACCCATCTCCGAAGGCGTATATCCGAAGACCGACTCGACCCCCTCACTCCACCATATGGTGTCGGCCTCCAGGTCGTAGTCGAAGGCTGCATCCACCGTGGCTCTGGCCACGGCCCGAAATCTCTCCTCTCCGGCCTCCAGGGCGGCACGGATCGCCCGCTCACGGCTGATATCCCGGAAGGCACCCTGTACCGCCACGATCTCACCATCAGGGCTTCGGACCGCCTCTCCTGTAGTGCGCACCCACACGCGCCGTCCCGTCCGAGTGATGATCTCCAGCTCCAGGTCATAGGGAGTCCCCTCCTGCGCGCAGGCCGTGAAATGCTCCCGGAGCACGGGTCGCCACTCGGGGGCGTAGTAGTCGATCCCCTCGTCGACGCTGACGACCGTTCCGGGTGGCTCCTCATGGATGGCCGCCACCTCGTCGGACCAGTACACGGTGTTCGCCCGAAAATCGACCGTCCATCCCCCCAGCTTCGCAAGCCGACCGGCCATAGCCACCAGTCGGCGGCTGAAATCCAGTCGCTCCAGCGCCTCCATCTCGCTGGAAAGATCCTGGATCACCCCGAGATAGTCCGTGATCTCGCCCTGGGGGTTCCGGAGGGCCGAAACACTGCTGCGCACCCAGATCGGGGTCCCGTCCTTGCGGAGGTACCGCTTCTCGACCACGAAGCTGTCTCGAAGCCCTTCCCGGATCTCCAGGATTCCGGCCAGGTTTCCATCTCGGTCGTCCGGATGAGTGAGGTCCCGAGGGTTCATCTCCAGAAACTCATCCAGGGTGTAGCCGAGGATCCGCAGGATGGTGGGGTTCGCGTAGCGAATCTCCCCGTGGGCGTCGGCCAGCACGATTCCCATGGCGGCGCCATCGAACGCCTGTCGGAACCGAGCCTCCGTCTGCTGGGCCGAGCTTCGAGCCTGGCGCTCCCTCTCGAGGAGCCGTTCCTGCTCCTTCTGGATCACTACCCGGTCGGAGATGTCCTGCGCCTGAACGAGGCGGGCCGCCCCATCCCGGTACACGAACGGCTGGCTGGTAACCGCCACCGGGAAGACTCGGCCGTCTCGAGCGCGGTGGTGCCAGGTTCCTTCCACCTTCCGCAATCCCTCCCCTCCCTCCTCGACGATCTGCTCCATCCCCGCCACCTCCTCCGGTGGCCGGATGTCCCTGAGGGTCATTCGGCTGAACTCCTCCCGGGAATAGCCGTACTGGAGGATGGCCGCCTCATTCACCATCAGGAAGGCCCGGGTCTCCACGTCGAAAACGAACATGGGATGGGGATGGGCTTCGAAAAGCTCCCGGTACGGAACCCCCTCGTCGCCGTCCGGCCCCGGGATGCTCGAATCCGGCCCGGTGGGCTCCGGTCTGGATTCAGGTGATGAGGGCATGGGACAAGGGCAGGGAGGGTCGGATCCCGCCCCCTGTGGGACGGAACGGACGGATCGGAGAGTATCTTTCACCCGGGGCTTTCGACAGAGTGCCGAAGATCCCGGAAGAGAGTGTGAGAGAGCTTTCACGGGCGCAAGGTGCGACCATCCTTGGGCTGTGGCGCTTTCCCCCTCAACGGCCTTCTAGAGATCCAGCCAGTAGTCCACCTTCAGCATGAACACGTGCTCTCCGGGCGCATCGAAGATGGCCCGGGCGTCCCGGCTGAAGTCGAAGCTTCCGACCAGTTCCTGGCTTTGCCTCCGCTGTTGCCACACCAGGTAGATCCGGGAGCCCGGACGATACTCCCACCGGAGCGCCGCGGTACCCCGCAGGGAGCGAACGTTGAAGTTCTGCTCCCTGAACGACGTGTCGACCTTCCCGTCGCCGGTGTAGTCCAGGTGGATTCGCCCCTCGTCTCGACAGAACTCCCCTCCCACGCAATTCGTGCCCTGGGTGGTGGAGGTCGACTCCCCCTCTGAGAAGGTGATGAAGTCGAAGGTTCGGGCCGCCGCCAGCTGCCTGAATCCATCGAATCTCCCGGAAGAGATCAGGGGCTGGGCAAAGACCTGGAGGGAAAGGCTGGGCGAGAAGACGTAATCGATGCTTGTGTCCATCGAAAGTTGCTCGCGAGACAGTTCACCAAACAGGTAGCGGTTGCCAAAGGTGGGCTCGAAGTCCGCGGTGATGAACTGGGTGACATACTGGGCCGGATCGAACGAACGGCGGTAGGAGGGCCCGATGCTGAGGCTCAGGGCGTCCGAGGGTCTGGCGTCGATGGAGAGATCGGCCTCGAAGGTATGTGCCCCCCGGCTTCCCCGTTCGTAGTCCAACCCGACCCCGTAGCTCACGTCGTCCCGCCGATCGGTGTTGAGGCTGAACCCGACATCCCAGGCCGCCGGCTCCAGCATGACCGGACCGCCGCGGGTCATCACGTCGTTGAGCGCCTCGGCGGAATGGCCCACGTCCAACCCCAGGCTCCACCAGTTCCGGAAGGTGAAGTTCGAGCCCAGAGTGTAGCGCCCGGCCTTGTGGGTATCCTGCCAGCTCGAGACCGAGAAGAGGTCCTCGCGTACCTCGTTGCTCCACCGATGGAAGGTAAAGAAGGAGAACCGGTAGTCCTGGAAGATGTCTCCGGGCTGCGGCTGCCGATACGCCAGACGCATTCCGGAGTGCAGCCGCTCGGTGGAGGTCGAGAACCCCAGGTCGTTCACCTCGAACCCCGGTGTCTGCTGTCCGGCCCAGACGGCGCCGGTCCAGTGGCGGCCACCCTGGCGAGCGAACTGGAGTCGCCACTCGGCCCCGGTCAATTCAGTGGCCTCGGGGTCCAGCGGCATGAAGTCCTGATCCGGACGCTGGAAGTAGTGGTTGGGTGAGCGCTGGAGTCGAAGGATGGCCTCGTTGCTGCCGCTGACGAGAGTTCCGGCCAGGAATCCCTCGAGGGCCCACTCCCGGTCGTGCCAGGTGTGCTCGAAGTCCATTCCCCCGGTGGAGGCTCGCCGAGGCAGGAAGTCGAGATCTCCGTTCCCCGGAAGGTCCCGTTCCGTGGCCGTCAGGATCGCCCCGATCCGGCTCTGACCCTCTCGGATCTCCTGCTCGGCCCGCACTGTGCCGTAGATGGTGCGAGGCTCCACTTCGAAACGGAAGATCTCGTCGGTCTCGGTGACGTACCCCCGTCCCCGTTCCCGGTCGGTGACGGCCACCAGGCCGCCCATGGAGAGTCCTCCAGGGGTGCGTCCGGTGACCTTGCCCGCACCCAGGATCGAGGTTTCACCGGGCAGGCTGGCGAAGTCCATGCCGTCCGGGGCCCCGCCCTGCGGGCTTCGCCCGATCCTCCTCGAGTAGAAGAGGTTGTTCTGGGGCCCGGAGAGCCCGAAGTCGAAGAGGGCGTCGTCGCGGGTGAAGAAGGGACGACGCTCGGGAAAGAAGGTCTCGAAGGCCGTGAGGTTGATCACCCGGGGGTCTACCTGCACCTGCCCGAAGTCCGGGTTGAGGGCCACGTCCAGGACGAAGGTGGAGCCGAGGCCGTATCGAATGTCGGCGCCCACCCGGCCACTGGTGTCCGAACCATCGAAGAAGGGGTTGCCCGGAGTCGAGGGCGCCATCTCGCCGCTGGCCAGTACGTAGGGCACCACCTCTGCGTATCTCCGGGGTTCAGTGAGCAGAAGCCCCTCCAATCGGCCCCAGCGGCTCACGTTGCCGTGCACCCCCTCCGGCACGAAGGCCCATTCGGTTCGCTCATTGTCGGCGATCCGCCGGCGGGCGAAGTTCACGCCCCAGACCTGCTCCCCGTCGGCCGGGTCGAAGCGGAGCTGGGAGAGGGGCATCCGGATCTCGGCGATCCACCCCTCGTCGTCGATGGTGACCGCAGACTCCCAGATCCCGTCCCAGGAGCCCTCGGAGCGGGTGTCCCCGTAGTCGTACTGGTCCCTCTGCACCCCGGCCGCGGTGACCCTGAACGTATAGCCGGTGCTCCTGTCGAAGTTGGGGTCGAGGGAGAACTCGAAGTACCCGGCCGCGCGGCCCGTGACCCCCCTCGGCGTGAGCTGACGGGCGATCCGGTCCGGGTCGGAATCGTACATCCGGGCCCCGATATAGAGGTTTTCCTCATCGTAGAGGACCCGGACCTCGGTTCCTTCCATCGCGGGTTGGCCTTCAAAGGGCTCGGACTGGATGAAGCCCGAGGTGGGCTCAGCCCGCTCCCAGTCGGCTTCGTGCAGGAGACCGTCGATCTCGATGGGGCCTGAGGCCCGCGTGGCTCGGACCGTGCGTTGGCGGGAATCGGGGAAGGCTTGCTGGGCGGCCAGCGTCGTCCCATCCGTGATGAAGTGCGGGAGTGGGAGCGCGCCGCCGCGCCAGGACGTCATCTGATCGGGCTGGAACAGTAGCGGAATGAGCAGGAGGAGGCCCAGGGCGAATCCAACGGAGCTGTGGAGCGGTGTCATCGACCTCAACGGGTTTCCAGCGAGGTGGAAAGGGTGGAGTGCGACGACGGACCCGAGACTGCGGACCGTGCTTTTTTTATCCACGACGGGGAGCATACGTTCCTCCGCCCCTTCCTTCCCCCAATCGTTCTGAGGAAGGGGGACTGATATTCGATGGGAGGGAGAAGTCAAACAGGCGCGTGAGACCCGCGCAAGGGGAGGTGGGCTCTCTGCCGGCCCCACTCGCCGCAGGGCCATGGAGTTGCCGAGTCCGTTGCCCAGGATGGGGATCTCCGGGTAGCTTCCATCTCCTTCATCAGGATACCTCATGGACCACCCCTCACCGTCTCCCGATCCCGCCGCGCCCGGCGCTGCGCTGCTTCGGCAGTGGAGCAGGCTTTCGAAGCTTCCAGGCGGACGGATGCTCTTCTCGAGACTCCTGGGCTGGAAGGTCCCCTACACCGGGGCCCTGGGGTCCCGGGTCCAGGCGTTGGAGCCGGGGCGGGCCGTGGTCATCCTCCGGGTTCGACGAGGGGTTCGCAATCACCTGGGATCGGCCCATGCCGTGGCCCTCACGAATCTGGGTGAGCTCGCCACCGGCTTGGCCGTCCTGACTCAGCTTCCACCACGAGTGAGGGGAATCGTGCTTCGCCTGGAGTCCGAGTATCTCAAGAAGGGAAGGGGAACCCTCAGGGCCGAGGCGAGGTGGCCCACCACGGCCGGCCCTCCTCCCTTCCCCGTGGAGGTCGGAGGGATTTCGGATGAGTGGGCCGAGGCGGTGATCCGCGACGAGGAGGGCGACGAGGTGGCCAGGGTGCGTGCGCTTTGGCGGCTGGGACGGAGCACATGAGCGAGACGCCCCTCACCCGAGATGCGGGAATCGAGCTCCCCCTCATCTGCGGCGCCATGTATCCCTGTTCCAATCCGGAGCTGGTGGCCGCCGTCTCGGAGGCCGGAGGCATCGGGATCCTCCAGCCCATCTCCCTGACGTACGTCCACGGGTACGAGTTTCGGGAGGGGATCCGGAAGATCCGCTCGCTCACCTCCCGGCCCATCGGGATGAACGCCCTCATCGAAAGCTCGTCACGGACCTACGAGCGTCGGATGAATGGGTGGATCGAGGTGGCGCTGGAGGAGGGCGTGCGGTTCTTCGTCACCTCCCTGGGCAAGCCCGACTGGGTGGTGCGGATGGTGGAGCCTCACGGAGCCAGGGTCTACCATGATGTGACCGAACGAAAGTGGGCTCTCAAGGGCGTGGAGTCGGGGGTGCATGGGCTCATCGCGGTAAATCGTCGAGCGGGAGGACATCCCGGCGAGCGCACCCCCGAGGCCCTCCTGGAGGAGGTGGGTGATCTGGGCCTGCCAGTGGTCTGCGCGGGCGGGGTGGGGACCGCTCGGGAATTCGCCGAAGCCCTTCGGATGGGCTACGACGGAGTCCAGATGGGCACGCGGTTCATCGCCACGCCCGAGTGTCGGGCCTCGGAGCCCTACAAGGAGGCCATCCTCGAGGCGGACGAGGACGACATCCTCTGGACCGAGCGGATCACGGGGACTCCGGTGGCCGTCATCGCCACGCCGTACACCCGTGCGATGGGAGAGAAGGTGGGTCCTCTGGCCCGCCGCCTCCTGAAGCATCCCCGCACGAAGCACTGGATGCGGAGCTGGTACGCCGTGAGGTCCCTCTGGAAGCTGAAGCGCTCCTCCCTGGACGAGTCGGGCTCGAAGGAGTACTGGCAGGCAGGAAAGAGTGTGGCGGGAATCCATGAGGTGGAACCGGCCGCCGAGATCGTGCGTCGCTTCGGCGAGGCGTGGCGCGAGGACCGGGATCCCGGGGAGCGGCTCAGGGATTCAGCCAGTAGGTGAGCTTGAGGGCGAAGATGTTGTCCGGGCGGATCCCCCTGAGTTCGCGGACCTCCCGTCCGAGTTCGAACTCGCTGGCTCGCTGCCCTTCGAGGCCCCGCTCCATCCCGGTCAGCGTTTCAGCGCGATGCTGCTGCCAGACCAGGTAGAGGGTGGATCCGGCCCGCCACTCCCATCGCAACACCGCGTTTCCGCGCAGACTCCGGAGGTTGAAATCCGGATCTGCAAGGAAGAAGGTGGTGTCACCGCTTCCGTCGGGATCGATGCGGTACCCCCCGTCCTCCTCCCGGCTCACGCTTCCGTTGCCGTCCTCTCCGTACCGGACGAACTCGAAGCTTCGGGACGCGGCCAGCTCCATGGGGCCTTCGTAGCGTCCGGAAGAGAAGAAGGGCTGTGCATACACCTGCAGGGAGAGGGCCGGGGTGAAGGTCACGTTCATCCGGGTCTCCACCCCGAGGGTGGTCTGGTCGAGTCCGGCGAAAACGTACCTGTGGCCGTAGGTGTCCTCAGCCCGCTCGTCGACCACCGTCCTCAGGTACTGGGCGATCACGTGGCTGCGGGAGAATTCCGGTCCGACCTGGAATTCCCAGTTCTCCCTTGGTTTGTAGGTCACGTCCAGGCTCACGGCTCGGTCCCAGGCTCCGGCCTCGTCGGTGGACCACCGTGCGGTGCCCCGCAGGGAGTGCGCGCTTCGACTGTCCGTATGCAGGCTCAGGTTCCCTTGCCAGCTCGCGGGCTCCCGGGCCAGCGGCCCCCCCCGGGTCAGACGGTCGTCGAAGGTCTCCATGGAATAGGAGATTCGCCCGGAGCCCCCCCAGTAGTTGGTCCACTGCCAGCGGCCGTTCAGGTTCGTGTTGTCCAGGAGGTAGTCGCCGTCGTAGTTCCAGTAGCCGTTCGGGCCTCCAAAGAGGGTCCAGCTCCGGAAGTGCCTTCCCGGCGTGGTCTGGTTGTACTGGAGGTGGGTGTCGAGGGCGATCCGGTCGGCGGACGTCTGGAAGCCGAGATCGTTCACCTCGTAGCCTGGGCTCGTGAGCCCCAGGCCCAGGCGGCCGGTCCACGAGCCTGCGAACTTCTCCACCATGCCCATGGCGTAGTAGCCGGCGAGGGAGGTGGCCTCGCGGTCCACTCCGACGTGGCCGGCGTCGGGGCGCTGGAAGTAGCGGCGTGAGGCCCGTTGGGTTCGGAGGAGGGCTGCGGGCTCGCCCGTGACATAGCTGGGGCTGACCGAGGCGTTGAAGGCCCAGCTCCGGTCGGCCCACTGGTGGACCAGGTCCAGCCCCACCGTGGTGGCCGACGAGTGGAGGAGATCGGCGAGAACCGGATCCGACAGATCCCGATAGACCGAGGTCAGGATCGCTCCGACCCGGGTGTCGCCCCCCCGCAGATCGCGACGGAGTCGTCCCACCAGGTAGTTCGAGGCGGGCTCCACCACGGCCCTCTCTTCGGCACCCTCCGAATCCATGAACCGAGTCGTCTCCCGGGCCGTCACGGCGTCCAGGAGCCCCACCGACCACCCGTCGCCCGTTCGTCCGGTCAGCTTCGCGGCTCCCAGGATGGCGGTGGAGGAGGTCGCCTCGGCGAAGACCGCCTCCGCAGGCACCGGTCCCTGCGGCGATCGGCCGATTCTCCGAGGATACAGCACCTCGGGTGCGGACCCCACCGACCCCCGGGGGGCGCCCTCGCCGAAACGGAAGATCTCAGCTCCCTCCACGAAGAAGGGGCGGCGCTCCTGGAAGCGTGTCTCGAAGGCTGTGAGGTTGATCACCGCCGGATCCACCTCCACCTGACCGAAGTCCGGATTGATGGTGGCATCCAGGGTCAGGTTCGGGCCCACCCGGTATTTGAGATCAAGTCCCGCCCCCGCATCCAGGTCCCCCCGGCCGCGATAGGGACTCGGGAACTCCACGGCGGAATCCTCCGCTGGGCGCAGGTACTGGGCCCGGCCGGTGAGATAGGGGAGCAGTTCCAACCTCTGGTCCGATCGGATTCCCCGGATCCCCTCGAGGTGGCCGAATCGGTGCACTCCGCTGCGCTCCAGGAGGGGGGTGAAGGCGAAGACAGCCTCCTCCTGGTTGCGATGGATGACCCGTTCCAGCTGAAGTCCCCAGAGCTGTTCTTCCTGGGGGCTGAAGCGGAGTTGACTGAAAGGGATTCGCATCTCCACCGTCCACCCTTCGTCGGTGATGGCCGCCGCCACGTCCCAGACCGGATCCCAGGAGGTGTCCCGCCCTCCGCTCGAAATGATCTCGTCGTACTTCATGCCCGAGGGATTGGTCGCGAAACGGTAGGCCGTCTGGTGGTCGTGACGGCTGTCGAGGAGGATGGCGAAGACGTCGGATTCCGACATCGAGGCATCCCGGCGTGCCAGAAGTGTCGAGATCCGTCCCGTGTCGAAGAGGGTGGCGCCCACGTAGACCGCGTCCTCGTCGTAGAGGATCCGCACCTCCGTCCGCTGGCTCACCGGTGCGCCTTCCTCCGGCTGGAGCTGGGTGAACTCGGAGATGATCGGCGCGCTGGACCAGCCCCCTTCATCGAGGCGCCCATCCACCTGGATCGACTCTTCTGTCCGCACGGCCTCTGCCCGCGGGGCGGAGGCGATGTGGGAGAGGTCCACCTGGAGGGTGTCCACGGCGGCTCTTCCATCGGAGGATTGGGCTTCCGCCTGCACTGGAGGAAGGAGGACAGCGGCTGCGACCAGGAGGAGGGACCAGCGGGAACGGTGGTTCGGGATCATCGACGGGGTCAGGAAGGGGATGTGAGACGGAGCGTAATCAATCGATGGTGCGCAGCTCAGCCCCCGAGAAGCCGGTCCACCGAAAGGACTTCGAATTCCGGATGGTCCTCGAAGAACTGCCGAAGGGTCCAGAGATGCCCGGCCCCGAACATTACGAAGATTCGCTGCGTGTCAGGCTCGATTCGCCGGAGGATGTTAGCGAAAATCCGCAGGTTTCGCTTGTACCACTCTCCCACCAGGTCCGCACCGATGTGGTCGTCGGGAAATCCCACCCATAGTTCGGAACGGGCGACCGCGTACCCCACGAAATCCTCCATCTCCATGATCGGAATCTCCGCCTGTCGGGCAGCTTCCTCCATTCGTTCGCCCCCCGGGCCCGACACCAGGTAATCCGTTCGGGACGAGAGGGAATCCGCCACCACGACACCGGCGGAGGCCAAAGCCGTTCTCACCCGCTCCACCGGAAACCCCTCGAAGTCTCCAGACAGCACGACCTCCCTGCCTTCGAGCTCGCTCTCCATCCGGATCCTCAGCTCACCGCCCTCGAAAGTCCCGATCCGGACGTAGCGTTCCAGGTACTGGGCGTGGTTTCGATAGAGCTCCTCTTGGCGGTTCAACCAGCTCAGGTAGTCCACCAGGCTGTGTTCCGAAACGACGGTCGTGCCCCGCTCCACCGCCGTGCGCCCTGCCCGGGCGAGATCCTCCACCACCTCCGGCTGGTGCCGGGCGCCGACTTGTCGGGCCTGATCACCGAGCCACAGCCCCTCGGCATCGACGCATTCGACCCGGCGTCGGCTGGATTGGGCTGCGACCCTGAAGCCCAGTTGATGGATCTCGTTCCCAATCTGGGCCTCCGTCGGATCCCAAGCCCCCGACCGATACCTCTCATAGCGGTCGTTGAGCGCATCCTCGGAGGTCGGAAGGCACTCCAGGAAGACCCGTTCCGGATCGAAAGAAGAGAGGCGTCTTGCCACCTCCGTCAGCTGGACCTGCCGATGCGGCTCGAGGATGTCCTCGATGGCGAACGTGAAGTCGTCCGAGGGGCTACCGGCGAAGTGACTGACCCCCAGGAGAACGACCCGAACGGGGCTCTCCCTTTGAGGCTCCTCCGGACTCACTGTCTGGCCTGCGGCTCCATGAGCCGTGCCAACCAGAAGTGCGGCGAGCCCCAGCGGAAGAAGTGGAAACCGGACGATCAGCATTGGACCTCCAAGGCTGCTAGTGTGGTGAGTCAGAGATTCGGCGGCATTCGTGACCCGGCGCATCCGAGGTGGCTACGTTGCTCCGGATCACGATAGCGTTGCTATCGCTCACCATCGCGCCTTGCCACCCCGGTGCGCCGGGCCCCTCGGTGGATCACCGAATCTCTGACCCACCACACTGGAGCTCTTCGATGTATTCCTCGGCGCACTCACCGCAGATCGAGTGGGTGATCTCGGCTCCACCCTTGGCGAGGTACTCCTCCAGCTTCTGCCAGTAGCCCCGGTCCGAGCGCACCCGCCGGCACCAGGCACAAATCGGGAGGAGTCCTTCCAGGGTCCGAACCTTTTGAAGCGCCACTTCCGCCCGTCGCCGTGCCTCGAGAAGGTCCTTCTCGTAGCGGCGTCGCTCGTGGCGTCCAGGAGGGTGAATCGGACGAGGGGGACCGGTCCGGAGGGCGAGGGCACGTCGCGTCGGGTGGCATTCAGGAGGACCGGCAGGAGGCTTCCATCCGCTCGGCGAATCTCAGCGGCGATCTCCCGGACCGACCCTTCCACACCGAGAATCAGTTCCACATGAGTCTGGTGGAAGATTCGTCCCCCGGGCGTCAGGAGATCCTGGAGCCGATGTCCGGAGAGGAGGGCGTCCCGGTCGTATCCGGTCCACTCCAGGAAGGTCTCGTTGACCCTGATGATGTGGCCGTCGAGAAGGGTCGAGAGGTAACTCCTCGGCGATGGCCGGATCCGTGCGGCAGAGGCTTATGGTGAGTTCCTCACCCAGCTCCGGTCGATCGGGGCGTCCCACGATGGCCGGGGCCATGTCGCTGGACCATCCGAGGTAGTTGTTGGCCATGGCGTCGAGGAGCCCTTTGATGTCGGCTCGGGTGAACCCGCCCTGATAGTCGCCGTCGTTGAGGTAATATGGCGAGGGGTCCACCAGTACGAGATGGCTGAACATGCCGGCTCGCATGCGATGCGCCAGGACCCCGATCATGGCCGCGTCGGAGTGGCCCACGAAGACGCCGTCCATGACTCCGAGAGTCTCACCGATCTCCACCATGTCTCGGGCATCCCCGTCGAGCGTTGCGTACCTCTCCGTGGAATACGCCGAGAGGTCGGACCCCCCGGCTCCCACATGGTCGAAGAGGATCACGCGGTGGTCACTCTCGAATTCCGGAGCTACGAACCGCCACATGTTCGGATCGCACCCGAAGCCATGCGCGAACATGATCGGGCGAGCATCGGTGACGCCGGTGAGCCCAACGCTGTTGCGGCGAAGGACGTCGCTGGAAGGGCCTTGAGGCATGGGAACGGCTTGCCCGTCGGTGTGGCAAGGATCCGCTCCGAAACCGGAAGCGGTTTGATGTCAGCGGGATGGTGGCCCCTCTACTTCTTCAACAGACTGCTAAGTCTTTTCTCCAGCCTCGGGAAGGTACCGGCCGCTCGGTCCGTGCGGAAAGGGGGCGCATGAGGGGACGGCCACCGGCTGGATGTATTCAGTGAAGACCGCCTCGATGGATGTTCCGTTCAGAGGCTCCCCCTGACGAACGTCGTCGGCCAGACGGAAAAGATCCGCGATGACCGGCATCCCGTCGACCTCCGTTCGCATCTCGAGTCCCCCGCCCTCCAGGAGTTCGTTCCACCTCGCACGCACCTCGGCCCAGAACTCCGCGGTGGCCTCCCAGTATTCGTAGGCCGGTGTGAAATCGAAGGTGTCGGTCTCCCGGTATTCGTTGAAACCGAATTCCCGGACCAGCGTCTCCAGGGTCACGTCTCCGTTCGAGGTGAGCTCCCTCCGGACCTTGGTGTTGTCCTGCTCGTGCGTCCAACCGTGGGGGGTGATCGTGTGACGGTTCTCCACGTTCAGGGCGTTGTAGTCGTCGCGCTGCGTGTATTCCCTGCGGGGAAGGGGTCGCCAGCTCCGGTCCGAGGTCCAGGTGGCGACCCCGTAGCGATGGATCCATCGGCCGGTTCCGCAATATCTCGGGGCGTCGCTCACCTCGTAGACACACTGCGTCCAACTCCCGTCCCGGAGGTGGGGTGGAATCGGCCGGAGCTCCCACCTCTGTTCATCCACGAACTCGAAGCGCTCGTCGGCATCGTAGATCCAGTCCTGACGCCAGTGTTTGGTCACATGGCCACCAGGAGACACCAGAAGGTGCTGCAGGACGATCAGGTCGCCTCGGTCCTCCACCAGGAGGACGACCTCCTGAGCGCCACTCTCGTGAGGCTCGGTCCGAGCGTAGCCCGGCGCGAGGGGCACGGTCTCCCTGAAGCTGAATGAGACGCTGAATTCGCCCACCATGGCGAGGACGGCGTCGCGGTCGGCTGCGGGAGGACTGGGGGTGCGAGGGACGGGAGAGGTGATCATGGTCGAATCGGCATCAGGGAGGATGGGGGAGACGGCAGCAGGGAGCCCGAAGCACATAATTCCCAGAAGCGCGAACGCTGTCGCCAGCAGGCGCGGGCGAGCGACGGAAGTCATCGGAACCTCGAGGATCAAGGGAGTGGGGGGTAACGGATCGCCGCATGTTGAGAATGAAAGTCACTCTCATCTATCCTGACTGCCAGAGTAGAGTTCGGCTCATTAGATGTCAAGCAGGCTCGGAAAGGGGCCACGCAGGGCCCGGAGGTTGACTTTGAAAGGTGTCGCTGTATCGTACATTTACGATATAGGATAAACTCGGAGTGTCCATGCGAACCAAGACCCATGCGTTCGAAACGGATCTGGCCGAACTGGCCGCACTGGCCAAGGTGCTCTCGCACCCGGCTCGCCTGGCCATTCTGGAGCTTCTCGCCTCTCAGGACACCTGCGTGTGCGGGGAGATCGTCGAGGAACTTCCCCTGGCTCAGGCCACGGTGTCCCGGCACCTGAAGGTGCTGCGGGAGGCCGGTCTCATCAGCGTGACCCAGCGGGGTTTGAGTTCCTGCTACTGTATCGACGCCCCTGCGGTGGCCGCGCTCCGGGAACGCTTCGACGCCTTCTTCGCATCTGTGGAGGACGGGGGCGTCGGCGTCCAGTGTTGACCGTTGCGCTTCCGGGCCTGCTCCCTCCATCCGGCATCCATCCATGCTTCAGTTCCTGAACGAGCCGCCTCGATACCTCTTCTTCACCGGAAAGGGAGGGGTGGGGAAGACGTCTCTGGCCACGGCCGGGGCGGTGTCTCTAGCCGATGCCGGTCGCCGGGTGCTCCTGGTGAGTACCGATCCGGCTTCGAATCTGGGCCAGGTCCTGGAGACCGAGGTCGGCCCTGAGATCCTTCCGGTCCGCCTCGTGCCCGGACTCTCCTCCCTCAACATCGATCCCGAAGGGGCGGCCGAGGCCTACCGGGACCGGGTCCTGGGGCCGGTGAGGGGGGAGCTACCCGAGTCCGAGGTCCGGAAGCTCGAGGAGCAGCTCTCCGGGGCGTGCACCACCGAGATCGCCTCCTTCGACGAATTCACCCAGCTCCTGACCCACCCGGGCCATGGGGCCCGGTTCGACCATGTGATCTTCGACACCGCCCCCACCGGCCATACGCTTCGACTCCTGGAGCTTCCCTCGGCCTGGAGTTCCTTCATGGTCGAGAACCCGGACGGGGCGTCGTGCCTCGGGCCGCTCTCGGGGCTCGAGTCGCAGCGGGCCCAGTACCTGGCGGCCGTCTCGGCCCTGAACGATCCGGCCCGGACCCTCCTCGTCCTGGTGACCCGGCCCGAAGTGTCGGCGCTGAAGGAGGCGGGTCGGTCCAGTCGGGAGCTCGAGCGGTTGGGAGTGCGGAACCAGCACCTGGTGGTCAACGGCGTGTTCCGGGCTTCCGACCCGTCGGACCCCTTCGCAAGGGCGATGGAAGACCGGGGTCGTGAGGCCCTGGCCGGGATGCCGGAGTCGCTCGAGACCCTTTCCCGGGAGAGCGTCCTCCTTCGCGGGCAGAATCTCGTGGGGCTCGAGGCCCTGCGCCGGCTCGCACTCCGCGACACTCCCGACCGCAATGTCCACCAGGAGGCTCCGGACCATCCGCCCCGGGAGTCGCCCCCCGAGCCCTCCCTTCTCGACCTGACGGCGCTGGTCGACGATGTGGAGGCCGACGGTCGGGGCCTGGTCATGACCATGGGGAAGGGCGGAGTGGGGAAGACGACGATGGCGGCGGCGATCGCGGTCGAGCTGGCCTGTCGAGGTCACCACGTGCACCTCTCGACCACCGACCCCGCTGCCCACATCGAACACGCCCTCCATGAAGCAATCGAACACCTCACGGTGAGCCGGATCGATCCGGAGACCGAGACGCGCCGGTACAGCGAAAAGGTCCTGGCCACCCGGGGAAAGGGTCTGGATGAAGAGGGCAGGCGGCTCCTGGAAGAGGATCTCCGGTCTCCCTGCACCGAGGAAGTGGCGGTCTTCCACGCCTTCTCCCGCCTCGTCCGGGAGGCGGCCCGCGGGTTCGTGATCCTGGATACCGCACCCACGGGCCACACCCTGCTCCTCCTGGACCAGACGGGTGCCTACCATCGCGAGGTGCAGCGCCACGCCAGGGACCTGCCCGGGAGGGCGACCACCCCCCTCATGCGGCTCCAGGATCCGGAGTACACGAAGCTTCTGATCGTCACCCTTCCGGAAACGACACCGGTGTTGGAGGCCGTCAAGCTTCAGAATGACCTGCGGAGAGCCGAGATCGAGCCCTACGCCTGGATCGTGAATCAGAGCCTTGCCGCCAGTGGTCCCGCCGACCCCCTCCTGGTGGAGCGAGCCAGCGCCGAGGGCCCACAGATTCAGGCGGTGGCGGACCGCCACGCCGCCCGCACCCACCTCGTGCCCTGGGCCGCATACGAACCCGTGGGCGCCGAGGCGCTGCAGGCTCTGGTCGGGGGGAGGGCCGTTCTGGAGATGGCGAACGCGGAGCCCGCCCACAGCTCCCCCTCCTGATCGCCTGACCCCTGAAGTCCCCATCGCGTTCGGCACCCCCTACAATCCCGACCTGACAGGCGCCCCAGATGTCCGCAAAATCCCCCGTAGACGTTCCAGATGTGCCTCCCAAGAGCGCGTCCAGTCCGCCTGAATCCGATGCCGATGGGTCCACGGGGGGAGGGATGGGGATCTTCGAGCGGTACCTGAGCGTCTGGGTGGCCCTCTGCATCGTGGCCGGGGTGGCCATCGGACAGCTCATCCCCATGGTGCCCGAGGTGCTGGGAGGGATGACGGTGGCCCAGGTGAACCTGCCGGTGGCGGTCCTCATCTGGGCCATGATCTTCCCCATGATGCTCCAGATCGACTTCGCCAGCATCCTGGGGGTGAGGCGCCAGCCCAAGGGGCTCACCGTGACCCTGGTCACGAACTGGCTCATCAAGCCCTTCACCATGTTCTTCTTCGCCTGGCTCTTCCTGCAGGTGCTCTTCGCGCCCCTCATTGAAGCCGGGCTGGCGCGGGAGTACGTGGCCGGAGCCATCCTGTTAGGGGCGGCGCCGTGCACCGCCATGGTGTTCGTCTGGAGTCACCTGACCCGCGGCGACCCGGCCTACACCCTGGTCCAGGTGGCGGTGAACGACCTGATCATGCTCTTCGCGTTCGCCCCCATCGTGGCCCTCCTCCTGGGGGTCTCGGACATCTTCGTGCCCTGGGACACCCTCCTCCTCTCGGTGGTTCTGTACATCGTGATACCCCTGGTGGCTGGGTACCTGACGCGGATCACCCTGATCCGGAAGAAGGGCGCGGTCTGGTTTGATACGGTCTTTCTGCGCCGACTGGGGCCTTTCACCATTCTGGGGCTCCTGGCCACCCTGGTGCTCCTCTTCTCCTTCCAGGGGGAGGTGATTCTCAACAATCCCCTGCACATCGCGCTCATCGCGGTGCCCCTGATCATCCAGACGTTCTTCGTCTTCGCCGTGGCCTATGGGTGGGCCTACGCGTGGCGCATCCCCCACGAGGTGGCGGCACCGGCGGGGCTCATCGGAGCCAGCAACTTCTTCGAGCTGGCCGTGGCTGCGGCCATCGTCCTGTTCGGCGTGACATCGGGGGCGGCGCTGGCCACGGTGGTGGGGGTGCTGGTCGAGGTTCCCGTCATGCTGGCGCTTGTGCGGTTCGCCAATTCCTCCCGCGACAAGTTCGCACTGCGCGCGGCCGGGGCCGGGGGTGCGTGATGGCCGCCGCGAGGAGGAATCGATTCCCCATGCCCAGCGCATCCAGCGAGCCCGGAACACCGAGCCCGCCCGTGCAGCTCACCGCCGAGGCCCGGGAGTACATCCGGGAGAAGGGAGGGTCGTTCATGCTGCGGTCCACCCTGAGGCACGGCTGCTGTGGCGGGCGCGTGGAACTGGTGAAGGCGGAGCTGGGCCGGCCCCGGTCCGGTACCGGCTTTCGCAAGCTTCCCCTTGAGGAGGAGGTCGTCCTGTTCGTGGAGAAGGGGCTCCTGGCGGAGCTGGGTCAGGTGGTGGAGGTCGGCGTGGACCGGCTCCTGGGGCTTCGATCGCTCTACGTGTCGGGGACTACCAGCCGCATGTAGTGTTCCGAGCGGCTGTTGAAGAACCGGAGCGATCATCGTTGGAGACGCCAGGCCGCCGGCAGAACACTTCAAGGGAACCGCCAATCATGAACGTCTTCAAGCACGTCCTCATCGCGATTGACTTCTCCGAGACCACGGAGTCCCTCCTCCGCTCCGCCCACGAGCTGAGGGAGCTGAGGGAGCTGGGGGTGGAACGGGTGACCCTCCTTCACGTTCAGCCCGTCGGGTATCCGGGGGCTCCCCAGGTGACCCACCAGCCCCGGTACGTCGAGCGGCTCCAGGAACTGGGCGCCGGACTGGAGTCGAGTGGGTTCGAGGTGGAGCCCATGGTCCGGGCGGGGCCTCCCGGCTCCGAGATCGCGGCCGTCGCGAGCGAGTTGGGGGCTCACCTGATCCTGCTCGCGGCCCACGAACATGGGCGCGTCCTTCGCGGACTCCTGGGCTCGGTCGCCTCCGAAACGCTGCAGCACGCCACCGTGCCAGTCCTCCTGGCGCGGTTCCCTCGCACTGGGGGAGAACCGCCCGGAGGTTCTCCCTTTCGAGTTCGGACCACATACAGCCAGCCCCTCCTGGCCACGGATGGCTCCGAGTCGGCCAGAGGCGCCGAGGCCCTCGCCCGTCAGCTCTCAGCCCGAGCCCACCACACCATCCTGGTGACCGTACATGAGGGGACGGACCAGCAGGAGGGTCACTCCGACCTGCAGACGTTGGCACAGGGGTTCGAAGGTGAAGTGGAGGTACGTGTGGAGCGCGGCCGACGGGCATCGGAGGAGATCGGGCGCGTGGCCGAGGAGGAAGAGGCCACCCTGATCCTGATGGGCCGGACGGGCCGCGGGGGCATCGTCGACCGACTCCTGGGCTCCACCGCCGAGCATCTCGCGCAGCAGGTGGGGTGTTCCGTCCTGGTCGTACCCTGAGAGACGCACGTCTTCTCCATGAGCACGCAAAGCTTCCCGCAACCCATACCAGGAGGATCCGATGAAGCTGGCCCTCATGAGTGACATCCACGCCAACCTCCCGGCGCTGGAAGCCGTCCTGGCCGACCTGGAGGAACGCGCACCGGATCAGGTGGTCTGCCTTGGCGATCTGGTCGGATACGCACCCTGGCCCGATGAGGTGATCTCCGCCATCCGGAGCCGGGGCATCGTGACCATCGCCGGCAACTATGACGAGGGCGTGGGCCTCAACTCCGACGACTGCGGCTGCGCCTACCAGACGGACGAGGACCAGGCCCGAGGCGAAGAGAGCATCGCCTTCACGAATCGGAGGATCTCGGATCGGAACCGGCACTACCTTCGCACCCTTCCCCGCCATCTCCGGTTTACCCTTCGGGCCGGACGAACCGAGGGCGCTGAGCCCTTCGAGGTCCTCCTGGTCCACGGCAGCCCCCGGAAGATCAACGAGTATCTCTTCGAGGACCGCAGCGATGCGAGCCTCCTCCGCATTGTGAGGGCCGCAGATGCGGACCTCCTCTGCTTCGGCCACACGCACAAGCCCTACCACCGGGTCCTCCCCGACCCGGAGAGCCGCTGGGGAAAGCGGCACGCGGTGAACATCGGTTCAGTGGGGAAGCCGAAGGACGGCGACCCCCGGTCGTGCTATGCGGTCCTGGAGCTGGATCCGGCCAGGGAAGTCCCCGTCGAGGTGGAGTTCGTCCGGGTCAGGTATGATGTGGAGCGGGCGGCCCAGGCCGTGGAGGAGAGTCCGCTGCCCGACGCCTTCGCCGAAGCTCTCAGGACCGCGCGGTAGCCTGCGGGGCGTGCGGCACCAGGGGTGGCGAAAACGGCGCGGCGGCGGCATCGTTCGCGGACGCCTGCGCCCCCTCCCACAGGAGCTCTCGATGTCTCGGTCCCCTCGCGTTCCACTCCGCTTCCTCCTCTCCGCTCTCGGAGGACTCGCACTTCTTCCCCTCCTCGCGGGGTCTCCCCAGACGGCGGATCGGACAGCCGGCGATGCGGGGATCGGTTCGGCGCCGGTCGATCTGGAGGTGGCGTCCGCATGGTTCTCTCCCCTCGCTGCCCTCGATGCCCAGGAGCGACCCTTCGGCACCCTGCGGGAGCAAGCCGAGGTCCAGCAGGAGTGGCTTCGGCTGCGACTGGAGCGGGTGGCACCTCGCCTGATGCGGGAGCACGGCGTGGACATGTGGATCATCCCCTCCAGGGAATACAACGAAGATCCGGTGTTTCAGGCCCTGGTATCACCCACGACTTTCGCGGCCCGTCGCCGCTCGATCTACATCTTCTGCGACCGGGGCGAAGAGCTGGGCGTGCAGCGCCTTGCGATCGGGGGCACGGACCAGGGGGGCCTATGGGAGGTGATCCGGGAGCCCGACGCCGCCGTGGACGCCCGGGGCCGCGCCCAGGAGCCCTACGGGTTCGACCAGTGGCGCCTGCTCACCCCGGTGGTGGAGGAGTGCGACCCCCAGCGGATCCAGGTGAACATCTCATACAACTACGCCTTCTCCGATGGTCTCAACGCCGGGGAGTGGGAGCAGATGCAGGTGGCGCTGGGGCCGATCTACCGGCATCGGGTCGTCCACGAAGAGCTCCTCCCCCTCCAGTACATCGAAGAGCGCCTCCCCGAGATGCTGCCCACCTACAGGGAGATGATGGGGTGGGTGCACGAAACCATCGCCACCGCCTTCTCCAACGAGGTCATCGTCCCGGGGGAGACCCGGACCCAGGACGTGGTCTGGTGGATGCGACAGCAGGTGAACGATGCGGGGATGCAGAGCTGGTTCCAGCCCTCTGTGAGCGTCCAGCGGAGAGGAGGTGTGGAGGGGTCCAACCCGGTGATCCAGCGCGGCGACGTCCTTCACACCGACTTCGGGATCTACGTGATGGGGCTGGCCACCGACACCCAGCACATGGGGTACGTGCTGGCCGAGGGCGAGACCGACGTGCCCGAAGGCCTCAAGGTGGCGCTCCGCAACTCGAACCGGTTCCAGGACATCCTGCTGGAGGAGATGGTCCCGGGACGGAGCGGCGACGAGGTGCTGCACGCCAGCCTGGAGCGGATGCACGAGGAAGGGCTGGACGGGACGATGTACACCCACCCCATCGGAGACCATGGCCACGGCGCCGGCCCCCTCATCGGCCTCTGGGATCGTCAGGAGGGAGTTCAGGGCATGGATGCGGTGCCCATCCGCCCCAACACCTGGTTCTCCACCGAACTCCAGGTGACCACCCCCGTTCCGGAGTGGGACGACCAGCCCGTCCGAAGCGCCCAGGAGGAAGAGGCCTACCTGGACGAGGAGGGCGAGCGCCACTGGGTCCTGGAGCGACAGGAGGAGTTTCACATCGTGAGGTGAGGGGCGTTTCAGCTGATGTGCGGGTCGGGGAGTGGGGGCGGTCGCGCCGTCCCCGCAGCTCGATTCAGCGCACGACCCCCTGCACGTAGTCCCTCAGACGGTGGTTCTCGGCTTCCACCTCCTGACGGACGGCGTTGACCACGTCGCCGATGGAGATGATGCCCGCGAGGGTGCCTTCGTCCATCACAGGGAGGTGGCGGACCCGATTCCGAGTCATGATCTCCATCACGTACTGGACGTCGTGGCTCGGCAGGCTGACCATGAGGTCCTGGGTCATCTGACTCTCGACCGACTCGGAGCGGAGCTTCCCCGGATCCCGGCTCGCCAGCCGCAGGATGTCCCGCTCCGTCAGGATCCCCACCACCTCCTCACCCTGCAGGACGACCAGGGAGCCGATCCCATTGGCCACCAGAAGTTGAAGGGCGTCCATCACCGTGGCGCCTGGCGAGATCGTGACGACGCCCCTTCCCTTCTTGTCCAGAATCTGTCGGATCTTCATGGGGAACCTCCTGTTCCGGGCGGAGCGCACGGACGAGAGGTCGTCCCGGGCGACTCCAGGTGAGACCGTGTGAACCTTCAATATGGGGTGGAGGAGCCTCTGAGCGTAAGACTCGATTGGTTCGATCCCGCAGCCGGTTCGCCCCGATCAAGGTCGGAATGTCCTGTTACCGTCGTGACGCCTCGACTATGCCGGAGCCATCTCATCCACGTCCTCGACGATCTCGGTCCTCGTCTTCACCGCTCCCCGCGAGGGAGGAATGATCTCGCCCCGCTGCTGCACGCTGGCCCGGGTGAACGCGGCCCCGAAGAAGATGATCAGGGCCGAGTAGTAGACCCACATCAGGACCAGGACGAGCGACCCCGCAGCCCCATAGGTGGAGGCGGGTCCGGCCTGGGTCAGGTAGATGGAGATGAGATATTGACCCAGTACGAAGAGGATCCCGGTGACCGCCGCCCCCCGCGCCACGTGGGCCCAGCGGAGTCGAACGTCCGGCAGCACCTTGAAGATCATCGCGAAGAGGAGGATGGCCATGAGGAGTGAGATCCCCAGGTCCAGCCCCGACACCAGGACCGATGGGATGGGGATGAGGTCTTCGGCGAAGCGTACGACGGTCCGCACCGCCATGCTCACCAGGAACGAGGTCAACAGGAGTAGGCCGATCACCAGCACCATTCCGAACGACACCAGACGAGTGAGGATGAATACGACGATCCCCTTTCGTGACGGACGAGCGGTCACTCCCCAGATCGAGTTCAAGGCGGTCTGGAGCTGAGCGAACACCGTCGTGGCCCCGAAAAGCACCGCGCCGATGCCAAGTAGCGTAGGCAGGATTCCAGCTTCCTCGATCCGGGAGCTTCGTACGGCCTCTTCGACCACGCCGGCCGCATCGGGACCGATGAACTGGTCGATCTGGGCGGTGATCTCCCCGCGCACGGCCTCTTCACCGAAGAAGACGCCGGTGAGGGTGATCACGATGATGAGGAGCGGAGCCAGGGAGAAGAGGGTGTAGAAGGCCAGTGCGCCAGCTAGCTGGAAGGCGTTCTTCGACGACCAAAGCTCTGCGGAGTCCTTGAGGAGCCTCCAACCGCCTTGCAGCCGGTTCGAGCTTGAGGATCCATCAGATTTCACAGAACCCCTCCATGACGAGATGATTCGAGCGAAGTTGTACCCGAGAGTTTGGGGATCACTCCGGGACTCGACCGAAGCGGCGCCGGGGTCATTCCGCAGCCTCCCGGATCGCCTCCCTGAGACGGGGCCAGACGTAGGGGGCCTGAGTCAGGAACCGAGCACGCTGCTCCGGACGGGAGGCCAGGTAAGCCCAGGCAGCCCTTCCCCCTTTCGCCCGATTGCATCCCACACACGCGGTCACCAGGTTGCCGGAGCTGTTGTCCCCTCCCCGCATCCGCGGCTCCACATGGTCCACCGATAGCTCCACCTCCGGGGACGCCTCCCCGCAGTAGACGCAGGTGAAGTCGTCGCGCGCGAAGATCTCGGAGCGATTCATCGAGTGAAGGTCGGAGGTTGGGGATCGTGGGCCTGGGCGGACGCCAGGTAATGGTTCCCAAGAACCCCAGTGTTTCCAACGATATGGTCAACGCTCGGGAAGGGGCCCGAGCTGGATGTCTCCTCCGACTTCCAGCTCTGCCCGCAGCTTGGCCCGATGGGCTTCGTCCGAAGCCACCTCCAGCGCCCGTTGATGAAGCCTCAGTCCGTCGTCGGTTCGGCCCCACTGGAGATAGACCAGCGCGAGCTCGTTCAGGCCGTTCGTGTACCGCGAGGTCTCGGGCGAGGGATGAAGGGCCTTCAGGTACTCCGACTCCGCCTCCGGAAACCGATGCTGAAGCCGACGGAGATTGCCCAGATTGGCGTGTGCGAAGTCCCGAATGCGGCTTCCTGAACGGGAGATCCGAAGGGCCGTCTGAAGCTCGGTCTCCGCTTCCTTCCACCAACCATCGGCGTCGTCCGTGCGTCCCATGGCCTTCAACTCACTGCCCCCCTTGGTCAGGATGTACCCCAGGTTGTTGTGGGTCACCGCGAATCGGTTCGGATGCTCTCGGATGAGTGCCCGGTAGATTTCTCGTCCTTTCCGGATGTCGTCCAACCGCTCCGTACAGTGCCAGGCGAAGGCCAGGGCCTGCATGGCGGCCGGGTCGTCCTTGCCCAGGAGGGTCACCGCCTCCTGCCCTGCCTGACGAGCTCGGGCTACGACGCCGTCGTCGATTCTTCCGTAGCGATGCCGCTTCTGGCTGAGGCAACGGGAGATTCCCACCCAGGCGAGCCCTTCCACCCGCCGGTCCAGCTCCAGACGCAGGTGTGCGATCCTGTCCGCCTCGGCCCGGGCGGCCTCCTGAGCCCTACGGAAGAATCCCAGCGCCCGCTCGTTGCTGGCGGCCCCCTGAAAGGTCGACATGTGGAGGGCTCCCCGGTTGTACCAGGCCAGTGCATAGAGCGGATCATGCTCCAACGCCTCCGCCAGCAGGGCGTCCACCGCTCCAAATGCCTCGGGATCGCCGACATGGTAGTCGGGGCCGTCCCAGCGATGGATCGCCAGGGTAAGGGCCCGGAAGGCCCGCCAGTCCCGGGTCGAGGTGCTACCCGACCCCTCCAGATGCGGCAGCCGGACCGTATCCAGGACGATGCGGTGGGCCAGCTCCTCGGTGACGTCCTTCAGCTGGTCCGGTCCGGATCCGGCCACCGGAACGCTCCAGGCGTGGAAGGCGCTTCCACCCCGCCGAAGTCGGGATCGGTGGACGGGTGTCCGAAGGTACGGACGAAGACCGTCCGCTCCCGCCGGATTCTCACCCAGATCGCCACCGCGATCAGGCCGATGGCGATGACGAGGACGGCGATCTTGAGGAGCTGCCAGGCCCCCGTGAGGATCGGATGCGTCACCAGGGCGTCCCCCATGGTCAGGGTAGCGTCGCGTCGAAAGGGTCGGGGAGGGCATTCCCATACCATTCCGCTACCAGAGTGGAGCCGTCGGCCAGATAGGTGGTGGCGTCGTACTCCTCTCCGAATTCCGGACCGATCCGGTACGCGGCGCCCCGGGCGAGTACGATGTCGCGCCAGAGGGGAAGGAGGCGCTCGGGCCCGGCCCCTAGCCAGGGTTCGACCCAGGGAGTGTCGGGCCGGCCGACGTAGATGAGTGCTTCGGTCGGGAGGAACCCATCCGGTGGGGCCTCGGCCCCGTTCGACTCCAGTTCCTCCGAGGGCGAATCCCAGGACGGGACCGGCTCCACCTGCACCCGGACGCGGTCGTAGTACCTCTCGCGCTGGTGGAGCGCGTCCAGGGCGAGGGGGTCCAGTGTGAACAGGACTCCGTTGAAGTGCGCTTCCTCTCTCCTCTCCAGATTCGCTGCCGCCGCCTCGATGGGCTCGCTGGAATCGTGGAGGCTGGGCTCGTAATGGTCAGGGCGGAGATTGAAGAGCCGGCGATATCCCCGGACACGGACCGGGAGGAATCGCGCCCGCCGGGCGGCACCCTCGCCCACGGTCCGAGCCAGGGAGGCACGACTCAGGAGCGTCCCGTAGCCGACGATTCCGGCGGGCCCCGTGGGAGGAGGTTGGTGGTTCACACTGGTATCCTGAAGGGTTGGGAGCCTCGACTTCAGCCGGGAGCAACATGGGGTTCTGCCCGATCGCGGCGCTACCGCCCGAGCCACCGCTGAGGGTCGAGACTTCCCTTCGGGGAGTGGTTTATAATAAAATCACATTATTCTGTCGCGTCTCCAGCTTCCAGGGGGCCTCGGGGCGAATCGGCCTTCTAGCTCCTGGAGAAGGCTTCGTGCGGCGACCCGGCCGTTGAACTCTCCCTGTCGTCCGTGGGCGAGCCGCCGCCTCGGCTCAGCGCTCCGGCCAGGTCGCCACCCGAGGGCTTCTGGTAGACGCGCAGTCCGAACTCGGGGATGGTGGCCAGGACGTGATCCATGATGTCTCCCTGGATCCCTTCGTAGACCGGCCACCGGGTGTCGTTGGCGAAGCCGTAGATCTCCATGGGAAGGCCCTCGGGACCCGGCTCCATCTGCCTGACCATGCTGATCATGTCGGCGTGAATCCCCGGGTGGCTTCGGATGTACTCGATCAGGTATGCGCGGAAGGTGCCCAGGTTCGTGAGTCGACGCCGGTGGGGGATGAGCCCCTCCCGAGCCGGGTGCTCGCGGTTGAAGGCCTCCACTTCCTCCCGCTTGCGGCGCATGTAGTCCTCCAGGAGCTCCCACTGCTCGAATCGCTCCATTTCGTCTTCGGTGAGGAAACGAACGCTGTTCTGATCCAGGAAGACGCACCGCTTGATCCGCCGGCCTCCGGACTCGGTCATCCCTCGCCAGTTCCGGAAGGAGTGCTCCAGGAATTTGTGGGTGGGGATGTAGGTGAGGGTACGGTCCCAGTTCTGGACGGTGATGGTGTTCAGGGCGATGTCCACCACGTCGCCATCGGCCTGGAACGGCGACATCTCGATCCAGTCTCCGGTCCGAAGGGTGTCGTTGGTTGTGATCTGTATTCCCGCCACCAGCGAGAGGAGGGTGTCCCGGAAGACCAGGAGGAGGACCGCGGTCATGGCGCCGAGCCCACCCAGGAAGATGGCTGGATTCCGGTCCATGAGGATGGACACGATGATGATGAGCCCCGCCAGATGGGCCACCACGTTGGCCAGTTGGAGGAACCCCTTGATGGGCCGCTCCCGAGCCCGTGGGTTCTGGGTGTAGATCCGGTTAACGCCGTCCAGGAAGGCGTCGAAGGCGCGGATGACCACCAGGAACATGCTGGCCAGGAGCACCCGGCGCAGGATGTCCAGCGGCGCCTCGGGGAGGTGAGGTACGACCGGAAGACCGAAGTACCAGACCAGGAGTGGAAGCCCCCAGGAGAGCCGCTGGGGGAAGCGGGCTTCAAAGAGAGCCTGGTCCCATTGGGCTGGGGTCTGGCGAGCCACGTATTCCACGAAGCGCAGGATGTAGTGCTGCACGATCCGGAGCAGCACGAGACCGGCCAGAAAGATCCCGAGCAGAGCCAATCCGGTGGCCCATCCCGGATTCGCCTGGGCCCAGGCCTGGAGCCCCTCCAGCCAGGGCGCCCAGGGCTCCGGGGCGTCCGGGCCGTCCGGCGCACCGAAGGTGGACTGGAGGGACGTTGGCACGACGCTGACGTTCCACTCGTTGGTCAAGTTCGTCTTCCCGTTTCTTCGGCGCAGGCGTTGGAAGCCCGGCCATGGTTCGATGTCCCGGTCCCTGGACAGAAGGCCTTCGGAGTGCCCACTCTCAAAATAGACACAGCCCGCAGCATATCACGAATGGAGATTGCCCCATGCGTTGCTCTACCTCCCAGACCTCCCGATGCCAGCGTTCGGAAAGGGTGCACCCACGCCCGCGTCCTGTCCAGGCTTCGGCGCTGTCCCCCGACCGCCTATCCCCCATCCAGACTTGGCCCGTCGGGGATGGCTCCCCTGCGCGCTTGCTCTCCCTGGGCACGCTGCTTCTCGTGATCGGCCTTCTTCTTCCCGGAGCGCCCGTGTTCGCACAGGAGGCGGGAGCACCGGAGGCTCCGGCCGCCGACGCTCCGGCCGCCACCGAGCGCCTCTCTCTGGCTCACCACCTGGAGTGGGAGACGCTCCAGTCGCCACGGATCTCCCCCGACGGCCGACAGATCGTGTACACCCGGCGGTTCAGGGATCCAGTGGGAGATGGGTGGGACAACGAACTCTGGGTCATGAACGCCGATGGGAGCCGGAACCGGCTCCTGGGAGAGGGCTCGGATCCCCGGTGGTCTCCAGATGGGGAGCGGATCGCCTACCTGCGTGAGGGGAGGCCGGGCGGCACCCAGATCTGGGTGCGCTGGATGGACGAGGAGGGAGCCGCGAGCCAGGTGACCCGTATGGAGCATGGGCCCTCCAGCCTCCGCTGGTCCCCGGACGGGCGGACCCTGGCCTTCCAGGCCCCGGTGCCCGCGGCGCCGGATCCGAGCTGGCGGATCGACCTGCCCGATCGACCGGGTGGGGCGGAATGGACTGAGGACGCCCACGTGGAGGACCGGATCCACTACCGGCGAGACGGCACCGGAATTCTTCCTCGAACCTACCAGCAGCTCTTCGTGGTCTCTGCGGAGGGAGGGTCACCGCGGCAGGTCACCCATGGGGACTGGGATCACGGTGCACCCCGGTGGACCTTCGACGGCCAGCGCCTGGTCTTTCAGTCCCTTCGGGTGGAGGATGCGGATCGCCAGTGGCGACACTCGGAGATCTACGACGTGGAGGTGGCCACCCGGGAGATCCGTCAGCTTACCGATCGCCGGGGGCCCGATGGGAGTCCGGTCCCCTCGCCCGACGGACGGCACATCGCCCTCGTGGGCCATGAGTTCACCCGGGACACCTTCTACGAGCAGAAGCTCTGGGTCATGGACTCCGACGGCCAGAACCTTCGGGAACTGGCCGCTGAGCTGGACCGGACCCCCCGCAACCCCCGCTGGGCCCCCGATGGGAGCGGGGTCTATTTCGATGCGGAGGACCGGGGGCATCGACACGTCTTCTTTGCCTCGCTGGATGGGGGCCTCGAGCAGGTGACTGACGGGACCCAGGTCGTGACCCTCACCGGGATGGCGGACGACGGCACCGCGGTGGGCACCCTGACCACGGCCCACGACCCGGGGAGTCTCATCCGCCTGGACCGGGGCGAGGGAGGGGTCGGCTCAGCCCGGAGTCCCACCGTCCTCCTTTCCAGCAATGCGGAGCTACTGGCCCGGGTGGAGCTCGGCGAGGTCGAGGAGATCTGGTACGAGTCCTTCGATGGCACCGAGGTCCAGGGCTGGATCGTCAAGCCGCCCGAATTCGATCCCAATGAGCGCTATCCCCTGATCCTCGCCATCCACGGCGGCCCTCACATCATGTGGGACGTGGGCTTCGATTTCGCCTGGCAGGAGCACGCCTCGAACAATTACGTGGTCCTCTACACCAACCCCCGGGGCAGCTCGGGGTACGGCAGCGCCTTCGGGAACGAGATCGATCACGCCTACCCTGGAGGGGACTACGACGATCTCATGATCGGGGTGGATTCTCTCCTGGCCCGGGGATACATCGACGAAGAGAACCTCTTCGTGTACGGGGGAAGTGGAGGTGGGGTGCTCACCGCCTGGATCGTGGGCCACACCGACCGGTTCACGGCAGCGGTGTCCAAGGCCCCCGTGATCAACTGGATGTCCTTCGTGGGGACCACGGATGGCTCGGGGTGGTACCGGAACTTCCGGGAGTTGCCCTGGGATGACCCCTCGGAGCACCTGGAGCGGTCTCCCCTCATGTACGTGGGGAACGTGACCACACCCACCATGCTCATGACCCATGAACGGGATCTCCGGACGCCCATCAGCCAGAGCGAGGAGTACTACATGGCTCTGCAGATGGAAGGTGTACCCACCGCCATGGTTCGACTCAAGGACGGGTGGCATCACCGCCGCGAGCCTCCCTCCAACTTCTACCGGGTCCAGCTCTACCTGCGGAACTGGTTCGAGCGCCACATGGTGGGGGAGACCCCGGCCACGGCCGACGGGCTATGAGGGCTGTCGAACAAGTGGAGTGATCCCCGTCGGAAGCGCCGGGCCGCCGAATCCAGGGCCGTGCGCCCTCATCCCTCCGACTCGCCCTCGTCCAAATCGGGCCCTGACCGGCCGACGGGTTCGGCGATCCTGCGGAAGACCGGCTCCGAGGGTGTCCATGGCTCCAGGGGCCAGCGTCCTTCGGGGAGGGTTTCGTGTGCGCCCAGCACGAGCCCTCCTCCCCTCTCCAGCCGAGCGAGGAGCCCGGAGAGGATCCGCCTCTGTTCGTCCTCCTCGAAGTAGGTGAAGACGAGATTCCGACAGAGGATCAGGTGGAAGGACTCGTCGGGCAGTTCCCGGCGCAGATCGGCCTGCCGGAACTCCACTCCCTCGCTGAACTCCGGCCGAAGGCGGTACTCGTCCCCCCCGGGCTCGAAGGCCCGCTTGCGGTGGGTGTCGGGAAGCTCCCGGAGGGTCCCGGACGGGTAGGAGGCCTGACGGGCTCGGTCCAGGACGACCGGGTCCACGTCCGTCGCCAGGATCCGGAGTTCGGCGTCGGGAGGACGGGTGGAGGGCTCGAGTCGCCAGAGGATGGCCAGGGTGTAGGGCTCCTCCCCGGAGGCGCAGCCGGCGGACCAGATTCGCAACCGCGCGTCCTCCCCGGCCCGAGCGACCCCATCGGCCAGTGCGGGGAGGACCTCGGACGACAGGAACCGGAAGACGCCCCGGTCCCTGTGGAAGCGGGAGATAGTGACCCGGCAGAGGGTCGCCAGGTGCTCCCACTCCCGGGGCTCCTTCTGGAGATGAGATCGGTACGCCTCGGGTCCCTCCAGCCCCAGCTCGACGATCCGGTCGCGGATCCTGCGGCACACCTGGCGACGAACCTTTCGGAATCCCTGCCACCGCATCCCCATGTGGGGGAGCGCCCACTGGAGGAAGGCCACGCAGCTGCGATCATCCATGGCCGGGTTCGTACCTCCCTCGAAGGACCTCTCCTGGTCTGCCACCCGATCCTTCCTCCGAGGCGGTCCGTCCCGCAGTCATCGGGTCACGGGGTTGGCTCGGGCCCTTCGTCGTCTTGGGTCTCGGGGGTCCTACCCGACGGCAGCCACGCCATCCAGATCCGGGATCCCTGGGAAGCCTCCCGGGAGGACGCGACGGCCCCTTCCTCCGAAGCATCTCCGTTCGACGGCGGGGTCATGGCTTCGGATGCAGCCAGCGCCTGAACGACCCGTGTCGGCACCGCATCCTCTTCGACTTCCCGGAAGGCCGCCGATCGGTAGAGCTGCACCTCGTTGGCCAGGTCCTTCTTTTCGGTGGCTCCGTCGCCCTCTCTTCCCTCGATGAGGACGAAGTATCCTCCCATGGGGTCGCCCCTGGGATCGTTCACTACATCCGGACGTCCTGGAGCGCCGGCCTCGGGCGAGGTCGCGGAGCCGGCCGCATCGGGCGTAGTGAGGGCCCGCAGGAAGCTTCCGCCGATTCCCGCTCCCCAGAGTCCGGCGGGCACGAAGAAGTCCTCGGTGCGCCAGGCCAGATCCCCATTCACCGGGATGGCGGTGAGTTGGGCCACCTGGATGGGATAGCCCCGGTCGAGGTAGGTCAGGCTCAGGTAGTAGGGAATCACCCTCCGCGCCTCTTCCAGGAGGATGTCGGCTCCGCTCCATCCCCTGAAGGCCAGAGCCTCTTCGGAGGACAGGGGCGCGCCTACCTTCGCGGTGGAGATCCAGTCCTCCTCCCGGCCCCCCACCCCGAAATGACGTTCCACGAAGCGGGTGAAGGGTCTGGGGTGCATGGTCCGGAGCACGGGCCACCAGAGGCGGAAGAGGGGGGCCGAGGTCCAGCGGGCGAAGTAGTTCATGAGCCCGAGGTACAGGGGGTGGTTCGCTCGGAGTTCCAGCTCCTCCCGCGTATAGACCTCCTGCATGAGGAGGAGGACCCTGCGTACGAGGTGGAGGGCCGGCCCCAGGTCCGCCGGATCCATGGCCGCGGCTTCCGCTTCCCGCTCCGCGTCCGAGTCCCGCTTCGAACTCCCGGGATCCAGATCCCCGATCTCCCGGAAGACCTGGCGCCTCAGATTCGTGCACTCCGGGTCCCGGAGGAGCTTGTCGATCTCCCCGATCCGGTCCGAGAAGAGGGAGAGGCGCTCGGCGAATCCCTCCGGCACGGGCTGCCACTCCCGCCGGGCCTGGAGGAAGAGGCCCGGAACCGGTGGTCGTCCCTGGAGCTCGCGGGCTCCGGAGCTGAAGGCGGCCCGGGCCACATGCTCGCCCAACCGCCGGTAGGCTTCCCACTGTGCTTCGTCGTAGAATTGGTCCCCGGTGGACTCGTGGGGGAAGACTGGATTCCGGGCCCTGTACTGAGCTACGTCGGCCGGCTCGTCTCCGGTCACCGTGGGCTTGATGAGGAGAAGGATGCCCGTGTCTCCCTCGGGATAATGGATGTCTCCGGCCACCATGGCCTGTCTGGAGCGGCCGGACTCGTCGGGCCGGAGGGGAGAGAGGTCGATCTGGATGTCCACCCCGAAGTCTGCCCGCACCCGACGGACCAGGTTGCCCAGGTCATTGAATTCCACGTCGGGGTCCATCCCACAGTCCGAGGCCACGATGAACCGGCAGTGCCTCCGGATCAGCTCGTAGACCGCCATGTTCTCGAAGTGCCCCCCGTCGGAGAGATGGACCTGGGGTCCGTCGGCCCGGGCGTGCCCGAACAGCTCCAGGAAGAAGGGCCATCCGCTGAGTCCCATGGGATTCGAGCGGGCCGAGCGGGAAGGAGTCCGTGAATCGGCCCCTTCGTCCGGAGCCACCCCCGGGAGCCAGAGCCCCAGACGGAGGTTGAAGGCCGCCATGAGGAAGGTGACGGCGGGGCCCAGGCCCCGGGAGCGATCGCCCATCAGGGGGTTGAAGGCCGCGGCCGAGGCGGTGGCGGCGGCCGAAAGGGTGGGGCTGTCCCCCTCCCACTCCCGGGCTCGCCCGTCCACCGAGAATCCAGCCGGCGCGAGCACCGCACTCCGGGCCCCCCTGTGGAGTCCGCCCAACTCCCTCGACGAGAGGTCATTGGCGGCACAGCAGATCAGGTGGCAGGGGCCCGAGCGCGGCACCGCCGAGAGTTCCACGTCGTCGTCCCGCTGCTCCTCCGTTCGGCCCCGCGCTCGGGGGTCGGGGTTGGAGGCCCCGAGATACGCCCTGGAGATGCGGGCCCGGTAAAAGGTGTGGAGTCCCACCTCGTTGGGATCGAAGAAGACGAGGATGAGGAGGAGTGCCAGGGTCGCCGCGCCTCCCAGGATAAGCTGCCCCGAAGCGGTGGGGGTCGCCGCTTCCAGCGCCAGGAGCGCCACCATGAGACACACGAGGAGGAGAGCGATGGCCAGGTAGGCCAGAAGCGCCGGGAGGACGGGCCGGAGCCGCTGCAGCAGGGTGCGGCCCACGGCGGCCGTGAACTCCCCGCTCATCCGCTTCTGAAGCTGGGAGAAGAGCCAGACCGTGAGCCCCGTGCTCCCCACCAGGCCCGCGGTGATCTCGGCCTCGAACCCGAGCCGGGCCCATTCCCAGAGAAGAATGCTCACCCACCAGAGGAGGACGGCCCCGATCCAGACCCCCGCCAGGAGGAGTAGACGGGCATGGAGGCGGTCGAAGGCACTCCGGTCGAGCCGGTCCTGATGGGTCCGGATCCTCCGAGAACCCAGGAAACGCCCCAGAGAGAAGAGGAGGCTCAGGATGACCCATACCACCACCGGGGTCAGGAGGAGGGTCCATCCGGAGACCCCGGCGTCCACCAGGGGAACGGGAAGTCCCACGGCTCCTCCGAAGGGTTCATCCGCGCCCGTGGCGAAGGGGGGCGCGCCATCAAGAGCAAAGGGCGCCGAGGGGTGGTGGAGAAGGGCGAGCCAGAGTCCCACGGTCAGCGCAAGGCAGACGAGAAGCGCCCGCACATACTTCCCCAGGGACAGCTCCTCTCCCAGCCGTCGCCAGCTCCTCTCCATGGCGCTCATGGCGACGGCCGTGAGCACACCGAAGAGGATGGTGGAAACGAGGGGATCCGTCGCCAGGAGTCCCCACGCCAGGAGGGTCCAGACCAGGATGGCCAGGGCCAGGAGCGAGAGGGCGGCCAGAAGCGAGGGGAGGATCGACGAGAGCACGGTGACCACCATGCGGCCAGAGTCCCAGCTCAGGAGCCCCAGCCGAGGGGCCAGGAAGTTACTGAACTCCCTCAGGTGCTGAACCGGATCGTCCGAGGCCGCCGCGTCCCGGCCGACCCCTGCCCGTCCCGTCTCCTGGAAGGGGGTGGAGGGCCGCTGCGTCTCGCGCTCTTCGTCCCTGTCCGTCTCGTGGGCCCGAAATCGCCACGCGCTCCAGCAGCTTCCGATGTATCCGCCACCGGAGACCGTGGAGAGGTAGTCCAGGCGATCCAGTACATCCAGGCGCCGGAGGCCCTGGAGGAGTCCCAGGTTGAAGGTGGCGCTCCGGATCCCGCCGCCGGAGAGGGCGATGCCGGTGAGGTCCCGGGGCGGCACGGTGACCCGACGCCCTTCGACGGTCAGGGAGGGTGCGGGGTCTCCTTCGTCGGTGAGCTCCCGGACGATCTGTTCGCGGAGATCTCCGTTCTCGAGATTCTCGTCGTCGCC
>SKKH01000180.1 GCA_007121555.1 Gemmatimonadota bacterium
AGGAACTGGGCGAGGGCACACCGGAGGCTCCGGTCCCCGGCCGCCGGCACGCCTACGACCCCTGGCGAGGTCGGCTCTGGGAGATCTGCTCGCGCTGCCAGCGCTGGAACGCTGTTCCCATGGAGCTGCGCTGGGAGACCATGGAGGCCTGGGAGAAGGCCGTGCGCGATCGGGGGAAGACGGTGATGGAGACCGAGCACCTGGGGCTGATCCAGGTGGACGATGGACAGGTGGTTCGGGTGGGGCAGCCTCCCCTTCCGGAGTGGGGGGGGTGGCGATACGGTGATCACCTTCCAAGCGGCCCGGTCCGGCGCCGCGGATTCCTGAGCCGCATCCTCGGCAACCTGCCCACGCCGCCCCTCGAAGGCTACGACCCCTATGGCCTCTCAGGTCCGATGGGCGGGGTGAGTGGACGGGACGGACCTTCCCAGTGGCTGGCGTCGCCCTTCATCGGGAAGGCCACGCCCCTCACCATTGCGTTCGGCTCCCTTCCCTTCGCGCCCGAGTGTCCGGCCTGCGCCACGCCCCTTCCGCTCAACCCCTGGGAGTTCCAGGAGGTGCGGTTCCGGTCCGCCGCCGAGGTCGAAGCCGAGGGAGAGCCCACGGGGGTCGAGGTGCCGTGCGCCCATTGCCGGAACTGGGTCCTCCTCCCGCTGACCAAGGTGAGGCCGGCGCTCCGACTCGGGCTGGGCATCGTGGATACCGACGCGGAGGCCCGCTCCGTGGGAGAGGAGGCCGGTCGGGGTCTGGCCCAGGTCGGCGGAGGCCGCAAGCTCCTGGCCGGGCTGGGGCGGATCGGCGCACCTCTCGGAGAGCTCGCCACTCCCGAACGGGTCGCGCTGGCCATGGCCCTGGACGACCAGGCGGAGGCCGAAGCGCTGGAGGCCGAATGGCGAGAGGCGGAGGAGATCACCGCCATCATGGATGGAGAGCTCACCTCCGTGGCGGACTTTCAGGCCTTCCGATCCCGGATCCTGGGGGGTTGAAGGCCGGGCGGGCCTACCCCTCAGCCGCCGCCCTCTCTACGTTTCCACGGTCCTGTCGCCCTGGACCCTCGTCGTCCTTGACCACCCTCATCACCCCCTCCGGAGACAACCGCCCCCGTGATCGAATCCGTCCTCATTGCGAACAGGGGAGAGATCGCCGTCCGGATCGTCCGTGCCTGCCGGGAGCTGGGGATCCGGAGCGTGGCCGTCTACTCCGAAGTGGACCGCCACGCCCCCCACGTACTCCTGGCCGATGACGCGTACCTGATCGGGCCGGCGCCCTCGGCCGAGTCCTACCTCCGGGTCGACCGACTCCTCGAGGTGGCCCGAGAGGCCGGGGTCGAGGCCGTGCATCCCGGATACGGCTTCCTGGCCGAGCGGGCTCCCTTCGCTGCAGCGGTGGAGAGGGCGGGCTTCATCTTCGTGGGTCCCACCGCCGATACGATCTCGGCCATGGGCGACAAGACCGAAGCTCGCCAACGGATGCAGGAGGCGGGGGTCCCCATCGTGCCCGGGACCACCGAGCCCCTCCGGGACGCCGATGAGGCCACCGAAGTGGCTCGGGACATGGGATTTCCCGTCCTCCTCAAGGCCGCGGCCGGAGGGGGCGGGAAGGGCATGCGTGTGGTTCACACCGCCGATGAGCTCCCCCGAGCCCTGGACGCCGCCCGTAGAGAGGCCGCAGGCGCCTTCGGTGACGACTCGGTCTACGTGGAAAAATACCTGGACCGGCCTCGGCACATCGAGATCCAGCTCCTGGGAGACACTCATGGAAACGTGGTGCACCTGGGTGAGCGGGAGTGCTCGATCCAGCGTCGGCACCAGAAGCTTATCGAGGAGGCGCCCTCCGCCGCCCTGGACTCGCAGCTCCGCGCCGCCATGGGCGAAGCGGCGGTGCGAGCCGCGAAGGCGGTGAACTACCGGAGCGCAGGTACGGTGGAGTTTCTCTTCCAGGACGGGGAGTTCTTCTTCCTGGAGATGAACACCCGGATCCAGGTCGAGCATCCGGTGACCGAGTTCGTCACGGGAATCGACCTGGTCCAGTGGCAGCTGCGGATCGCCTCCGGGGAGGCGCTGGCCTTCACCCAGGACGAGATCCAGACCCGGGGCCACAGCATCGAGTGCCGGATCACCTCGGAGATGCCCGAGGAGGGCTTTCTTCCCTCCACCGGACGGATCGGTTATCTGGAGGTACCCACGGGTCCAGGGGTACGCTGGGACGGGGGGATCTCGGAGGGCTTCGAGGTCGGTCTCCATTACGACCCGCTCCTGGCGAAGCTGATCGTCTACGCGCCTACCCGGAAGGCGGCCATCGCCCGCATGGCCCGGGCCCTGGATGAACTCACCATCGATGGGGTGGAGACGTGCAGGGACTTCCACCGTAGAGTCATGGGCGAGGCCGACTACCAGGCCGGAGACGTGACGATCCGCTATCTGGAGCAGCATCCGGAGATCACGGAGGCCGGGCGAGAGGAGGGCCGTCCGGACCGGAGGACCGTCGCGGCCCTGGCCGCCCTCCTGGAGGTGGAACGCAGGGGGAGCATCCGGCCCCCACGCATCGGGACCAGCGCCGCCGACCGGGCCCCCTCGGCCTGGCAGATGGCGGGCGGTCTCCGTCGACTGGGCGGCTGAGGTGACGCGGACCTCCGTGGATCCCGATCCCATCCAGACCCTCCGGATCGAGGGCATCGGATCCGGAGGGGAAGGGGTGGGCCGGCTGGAGGACGGGCGGGTCGTCTTCGTCCACCGGGCCGCTCCGGGCGACGAGGTCCGGGTCGAGCTGACCCGGGTGAAGCCCCGGTGGGCCCGAGGTCGCCTGGTGGAGGTGATGGAAGCCAGTCCCGAGCGCCGCACGCCCCCGTGTCCGTTCCAGTCGCGATGCGGAAGCTGCCCTCTGGAACACCTGGAGTACGAGGCACAGCTCAGGGCGAAGCGGACCATGGTGGTGGACGCCCTGGAGAGGATCGGGGGGCTGGAGACCCTCCCTCCCGTGGAGGTCCACCCGTCCCCCCGTGAGTTCCGGTATCGGAACCGGGTCACCTTCCACCTTCGTCGCCTTCGTGCGGGTCGGGTCGTGGCTGGTTTCAACGAACTGGAACGGCCCGGGCGCATCGTGGACGTGGACGGGGGCTGCCTGCTTCCCGAAGAGCCCATCGCGCGCTGTTGGGATGAGCTCCGGGAGCTCTGGGGCCCCCGGGCCAATCGCCTGCCTCCGGGCGGAAGTCTTCGCCTGACGCTCCGGGCCACTTCCGATGGCCAGGTGCTTCTCCTGGTGGACGGACCCGGTCGGAAGGAGAATCCTGAGGGGAGCCAGGCCCCGCGGTCGAAGGTCGACCTGGAGGCCATGAAAGAGGGCGCGGCCGAGCTGGTGGACAGACTCCCGGCTCTGGCCGCCGTCTGGTGGCAGGATGAGGTTGAGGGCGGGCCCGTCCTCCTGGCCGGGGTGGAGCCGTTGGAGGAGCAGTGGCTCGGAGAGAGCTACTCCATCCGACCCGGGGCCTTCCTCCAGGTGAACCGGGAGGGGGCGGAGATCCTCCACGACCTGGTCCTCCGGGAGCTCGGGGCCCCCCGCGGACGAAGGGTGGTGGATGCCTACTGCGGGGCTGGGGTGTACGGAAGGAGGATGGCCCGTCACGGAGGTCTGGCGGTGGGGATCGAAGCCGATCCCGGCGCGGCGGCCATGGCGCGCCAACGGGCTCCGGATGGATTCACCGTTCTGGAGGGTTTGGTGGAAGACCGGTTGCCCGAAGCCCTCCCTGCGGACCTGGTGGTCCTCAACCCTCCCCGAACCGGGGTGGCGCCCGAGGTGGCCGAGGCGCTGGCCGCTTCGGCCCCCCAGCGGATCGTCTACGTGAGTTGCGATGCGGCCACCCTGGCCCGGGACCTGGTCCGACTGGGATCCCGGTATGCACCCACTCGGATCCAGCTCGTCGATCTCTTTCCCCAGACCGCGCACGTGGAGACAGTGCTCACCTTGGATCTGCGCCAGGAAACTGACTCCCCGGCCCGGGACTGACCCGCGCCTACAACGGACGGACCGACATGGACTTCTTCGTACACATCGATGGTGAGCGACTTCACGTACAGGTGGAAAACGGCAGGTGTCTGGTGGACGGCGAGCCGGTGGAGATGGAGCTGGCTTCCGGGAACGGCACACCCATCCGGAGTGCCTCGGCCGCCGGCCAGTCCCTTCGGGTCCGGCCCCGGCATCAGGGCCGTGGCGCGTGGCGCCTGGACGTAGAGGGGTCCCAGTTCGAGGTCGAGGTGCTGGATCCGGGCCAGGAGGCCATCCGCCGGGCCCGCAAGGTGGCCGGCGCCGGGAGCGGACCGGCCCCCCTGAAGGCGCCCATGCCGGGCCTCGTGGTGCGGGTGGAGGTCGCGGAGGGAGATCTGGTGGAGGAGGGCCAGGGGATGATCATCGTCGAGGCCATGAAAATGGAGAACGAGCTCCGGGCTCCGGCTGCGGCTCGGGTGTCGGCGGTGTCGGTGTCCGAGGGGATGGCGGTGGAGAAGGACATGGTGCTCATCGAGTTCGAGGCTCTGGAGAGCGTCGAGGCCGAGGAGGAGGAGGAAGCATGAGCGCAGATCGAACCGGGGCGGAAGGGACCGAAGCGCCGAAGCCCGCGGGAGGGGATGGGGTCTCCGGCTCGGAGGACCAGGTCCACACCGATTCGGGGCTTCCCGTGGACGAGCTCTACGGGCCCGACTCGATCCAGTTCGACCCGGCGACCGAGCTGGGGCGCCCCGGAGCCTTCCCCTTCACCCGGGGGGTGTATCCCAACATGTATCGGGGTCGGCTCTGGACCATGCGCCAGTACGCCGGCTTCGGGACGGCGGCCGAGACGAACGAGCGCTATCACTACCTCCTGGAGCGAGGTCAGACCGGGCTTTCCGTGGCCTTCGACCTTCCGACTCAGATGGGGTACGACTCGGACCACCCCATGGCCACCGGCGAGGTGGGAAGGGCCGGGGTGGCCATCGATTCCCTGGAAGACATGCGGATCCTCTTCGACGGCATCGATCTGGGTGAGGTCTCCACCTCCATGACCATCAACTCCACGGCGGCCATCCTCCTGGCCCTCTACATCGCCGTGGCCGAAGAGAAGGGAATCCCCAGGAAGGCGCTGGCCGGAACAGTCCAGAACGACATCCTGAAGGAGTACATCGCCCGGGGCACCTATATCTACCCGGTGGACCCGTCCCTGCGGCTGATCTCGGACCTCATGGCCTTCTGCTCGGAGGAGGTCCCCCGCTGGAATACCATCTCCATCTCCGGATACCACATCCGTGAAGCCGGATCCACGGCTCCCCAGGAGGTGGCTTTCACCTTCGCGAACGGACTCGAGTACGTGAAGCGAGCGGCGGAGGCGGGGATCGATGTGGACGAGTTCGCGCCTCGCCTCTCTTTCTTCTTCGCCGCCCACAACGACTTCTTCGAGGAAGTGGCCAAGTTCCGGGCGGCCCGGCGCCTCTGGGCCCGGTTGATGCGCGAGCGCTGGGATGCGTCGGACCACTCCTGCCGCCTTCGCTTCCACACCCAGACCGGAGGATCGACCCTGACGGCCCAGCAGCCCCGGAACAATGTGGTCCGGGTCACGATCCAGGCCCTCTCGGCGGTCCTGGGGGGTACCCAGTCCCTTCACACGAACGGCTACGACGAAGCCCTCTCCCTCCCCTCGGAGGAGGCCGCCGAACTGGCCCTCCGGACCCAGCAGATCCTGGCCTTCGAGTCCGGGGCGCCCCGCACGGTCGATCCCCTGGCCGGGAGCTACTTCGTGGAGGACCTGACGAACCGGATCGAACGGGAGGCCCGACGCTACCTGGAGGAGATCGATGCACGAGGGGGGGCCGCAGGCGCCATCTCCTACATGCAGGAGGAGATCCATCGGGCCGCGTACCGGTTCCAGATGGAGGTGGAAAGCGGAGACCGGACGGTGGTGGGGGTCAATCGATTCCAGGGCGACGACCCGGCCCCCGAGATGGACCGAACCGACTACTCTGGGCTCGAGGCGAGCCAGAAGGCCCGGGTGGGCGAGCTTCGGTCGACCCGGGAGCCCGAGCCCGTGGAGCGAGCTCTGGCCCGGCTGAAGGAGGCGGCCCAAGGGTCCGAGAACCTCATGCCCCGGATCCTCGAAGCGGCCAAGGCCATGGCCACCCTGGGCGAGATCTCCGATGCGCTCCGGGAGAGTTGGGGGAGCTATGCGCCAAAGGGATGAACCGTGCGGCATCGCCTTCAGAGCTCCGCCTTGGCCAGGCCGCAAGACCCCGACGCGGTGGTCACTCCAGTTCATCAAGAGCCTTCCAGAAGGCTCTTGATGAACTGGAATGCGCCACCGTTGGGAGCGCCAGGCCGCTGGATCCAAGGCGGGTCGCCGCAGGCATAGCGGACGAGCTACGTCCAGGCGAGCCAACGCCGGAGGCGGCGGCCTGCCGCCCCAACCCGAAGGGCGTCGGGGGGTTGCAGCCCTGGATCGTCGTTGGAGCCCTTTGCCGATGCGCTGCGGCATCGCCTTCAGAGCTCCGCCTTGGCCAGGCCGCAAGACCCCGCCGCGGTGGTCACTCCAGTTCATCAAGAGCCTTCCAGGGGTTAACTTTACAGGCTTGTTTCACGAATCCGTCGGAGGCCGCCGTCGACTCGACGCCTGCCGTCCTGCGGGCTCTTTCATCGATCAGGTCGCGAGAACCGCTTATGCCTACGTACGAGTACCGGTGTTCCAAGGGTCACGAATTCGAGCTCTTCCAGCGGATGAGCGACGAGCCCCGGGCCGAATGTCCCGATTGCGGGGCCGAAGCCGAGCGGCTCCTTTCGGCGGGAGCCGGCTTTCTCTTCAAGGGCGACGGCTTCTACATCACGGACTACCGGTCCGAAAGCTACAAGTCCGCCGCCAAGGCCGAGGCGGAGAAGAGCAAGACGGGGGGGGACCCGAAGGCGAAGGGAGAGGGGGCCTCCTCCTCTTCCGGCGGTGAGAGCTCCGGCTCCGGCGCATCCAGCGGCACGTCGGGGGCCGGCGAGTCGGGAAGCAAGTCCAGCACACCCTCGAAGGGGGACTGAGCCTCGATGAGGTACGATGCCGTCCGCAGCCTTCTCGAGGGCATCCTGGCGGACATGGGGGTCGACGATCCGGAGATTCACCTGGAGAGGCCGCGGGATCCGAGCCACGGGGACATCGCGACGAATGTGGCGATGACCCTGGCCTCCACCCTGAAGGCCTCTCCCCGGGCCATCGCCCAGGAGATCCTGAAGCGGATGCCGGAGGAGCCGCCCGGGATCGCCTCGGTGGAGATCGCGGGACCGGGGTTCATGAACTTCAGGTTGACCACCTCGGCTGTAGGTGAGGTCGTAGGGCGGATCCTGAATCAGGACAAGGAGTTCGGAAGGTCAAGATCAGGGGAAGGACGGCCGGTGATGGTGGAGTTCGTCTCGGCCAACCCCACAGGCCTTCTGCACCTTGGACATGGGCGCCAGGCCGCCCTGGGGGATGCGGTCTCGAGCCTCCTGGAGTGGACCGGGTGGAAGGTGCATCGGGAGTTCTACTACAACGATGCCGGTCGCCAGATCGAGCGGCTCGCCGAGAGCGTGCGGGCTCGCTATCTGGAGCACCTGGGTCACGCGGCCGCCGTCCCCGAAGACGGGTATCACGGCTCCACCGTGTCGGAGCTGGCGCGGGAGTTCGCCGACGAGGAAGGGGATCGGTGGGTCGAGGACCCCGAGGGCGAGGGTCTGCAGCGGATGCAGCACTTCGCAGTGGAACGGCTCCGGGACGAGCAGGACCGGGATCTCCACCGCTTCCGGGTCCGATTCGACCGCTACTACCTGGAGTCCTCGCTCTACGACGAGGGCCGGGTGGACCACACGGTAGAGCGACTCCGGGAGACTGGACTGGTCTTCGAGGAGGACGGCGCGGTCTGGCTGCGGACCACGGAGTTCGGCGATCAGAAGGACCGGGTGATGATCAAGTCCGATGGTTCGGCTACCTACTTTCTTCCCGACGTGGCCTACCACCTCACCAAGTGGGAGCGGGGGTTTCACGATGCCATCAACGTCCAGGGCGCGGACCACCATGGCACCGTCGCCCGGGTGAGGGCCGGACTTCAGGCGCTGGGGCTTCGCGAGGGCTATCCCGAGTACGTGCTCCATCAGATGGTGACGGTGGAGCAGGGAGGCGAGGAGGTGAAGTTCTCCAAGCGGGCCGGGGACTACCTGACCCTCCGGGACCTGGTGGAGGAGGTGGGGGTCGACGTGACCCGATACTTCTTCCTGATGCGGAAGCCCGAGGCCCACCTGGTCTTCGACCTGGACTGGGCTCGGGACGAGTCGGAGAAGAACCCGGTCTACAAGGCCCAGTACGCCCACGCCCGGGTCTGCTCCATCCTGAGGAAGGCCGAGGCCGACTTCCAGGCGACGCCACCCCCCGAGGACGCGGACCTCTCCCTCCTGGATCAGGAGTCCGAACGGGAGCTCATCCAGACCCTGGGAGAGTTTCCGGCGCTGGTGGATAGGGCGGCCCGTGCCCGAGCCCCCCACCTGATCTGTGACTACCTGGAGAAGACCGCGGGAGAGGTGAACGCCTGGTACCACGCAGGGAATCCGACCCGGAACCCGGAGTTGGCCGTCCTCCACCCCGATCCGGAGCTCCGGTCGGCCCGCCTCGCGCTGGCCCGGGCCATCCGGGTAGTGCTGGCCAACGCCCTGACCCTGCTGGAGTTGGATGCCCCGGAACGGATGGAGCGCTCGGAGGTGGAGGACGACGACGCCCCCCAGAGTGCCTTGGAGGTGGCGCGAGCGAAGGCCGGCGTGGCCCCGAGCCCCGGAGCCGACGGCCCCGGCGGGGGCTCTCCGGAAAAGGGAACTGAGACATGACGATCCTGGTGGTGGGAAGTGTGGCACTGGATGCGGTGGAGACCCCCTTCGGCAAGGCAGAAGAGGCCCTGGGCGGCTCGGCCGTCCACTTCGCCGCCGCCGCGTCCCTCTTCGGCAAGGTGCAGATGGTGGGGGTGGTGGGCGACGACTATCCCATGGAGAAGCTGGCCTTCCTCCGACAGAGGGGGGTGGACCTCTCGGGCGTGGAGACGGCGAGCGGCCCCTCGTTTCGATGGGCCGGGCGGTATTCCCACGATCTGGGATCTCCAGAGACCCTGGACACCCAGCTCGGCGTCTTCGCCGACTTCCATCCTGCGATCCCGGAGTCCCTTCGCCGACCGGACCTCCTCTTCCTGGGGAATATCGATCCCCGGCTTCAGCTGGAGGTGCTGGAGCAGGTAGAACGCCCCTCGGTGGTGGCCTGCGACACGATGAACTACTGGATCGACGGCTCCCGGAGCGAACTCCTGCGCCTCCTGGAGCGGGTGGACATTCTCATGGTCAACGACGGCGAGATCCGCCAACTCGCCGACGAGCCCAACCTCCTGAAGGCGGCCCGGTGGGTGCAGGAGAGGGGTCCGGCCCGGGTGGTTGTCAAGAAGGGCGAGCATGGGGCGCTCCTCTTCGATGGTCCGGATGGACCGGGAGACGATGCCGCTCCGGGCGACGGGGTCTTCTTCGTGCCCGGGTATCCCCTGGAGGAGATTCGCGACCCTACCGGCGCAGGTGACGCCTTCGCCGGCGGATTCCTGGGCTCGCTGGGGCGCGACGGAGCCGTCAACGGGCTCCGGCTGCGCCGAGCCATGGTCATGGGGTCGGTCACCGGCTCCCTCGCCGTGGAGGCCTTCAGCGTGGACCGGTTGGCCCGGGCCGACCGGGAGATTCTGGCCCATCGGGCCCGGGAGTTTCGACGGATGACGCACTTCGAACTCGATGAGGGAGAGACCGGAGACGATGGCTGATCAACGTCCGGTGGAGAAGGGGATGGACTACCGCTCCGCAGGGGTGGACCTGGAGAAGGCGGAGCGGGCCAAGGAAGGTATCCGGGAGATGGTGGAGGCCACCCGGGACCGATGGACCCTCTCCGGTCTCGGGAGCTTTGGAGGCCTCTATCAGCTTCCCGACGGGATCCACGAACCCGTGCTCGTCTCGTCGGCCGACGGAGTGGGGACGAAGCTCAAGGTCGCCTTCCGCGCGGGGATCCACGACACGGTGGGACAGGACCTGGTGAACCACTGCGTCAACGACATCCTGGTCCAGGGCGCCCGTCCCCTCTTCTTCCTGGACTATCTGGCCACCGGCGAGATGGATGAAGGGGTGGTGGAAGAGGTCGTTCGGGGCATTGCTCGGGCGTGCCAGGAGAACGGGTGTGCGCTCCTGGGGGGTGAAACGGCCCAGATGCCCGATTTCTACTCCCCAGGTGAATACGATCTGGCCGGATTCATCGTGGGGATCGTGGCCCGGGACCGGATCCTGGACGGGAGCCGGGTCGAGGCCGGGGATCGCCTGGTGGCCCTCCCCAGCTCCGGGCTGCATACGAACGGGTACACCCTGGCCCGGCGCATCGTCTTCGAACGGGCAGGGCTGGGCGTCGACGACCCCCTTCCGGGCACGGAGATGTCAGTGGGCTCGGCCCTCCTCCGGGTCCACAAGAGCTACCTGAGGTCGCTGGAGCCCGAGCTCCGGCAGGATTCAGTCCGGGCCCTGGCTCACATCACCGGAGGTGGGATTCCAGGCAACCTGCCCCGGGTGCTCCCGGAGGGGCTGGGGGCAGTGATCCGAAGGGAGAGCTGGTCCATCCCTCCCCTCTTCCAGACGCTGGCGGAGCTGGGTGGGGTGGAGGAATCCGAGATGTTCAGGGTCTTCAATCTCGGCGTCGGTATGATCGCCGTCGTGCCCCGGGCGGAGGAATCCGTTCTGATCGGTCGCCTGCGGGAGCGGGGGGAGGAGGCCTGGTCGCTGGGAGAGGTGACCGGGACCCCCGGGGTGGAGCTCACCTGATGGAAGCGCGGCTCAGGGGCGGAGGCCTCACGATCCTCGTCGTTTTTCTGATCCTGGGTTCCACCGGGGAGGGGTGGGCGCAGTCCGACCCAGGCCGCCTGGCTCTCGATTGCGTCGGCGAGTCCGGAGCGGCTCTGGCGGAACTCTGCGCACAGAGCGCTCTCGCGGCCCACGCCCTCCAGGGCGGGATCGGGCTGCTCGTCGCCGGAGGGGGCGCGATCCCGGTGAGCCCCTCCACCGCAGGGCACCGGATGGAGGGCTCCCCCAGGATCGTGGTGGACGGAGGTCTCAACGTGGGTAGAATCCCCCACGCCGACCTGAACCGCCCCGGGGCAGAGGCCCGGGAGACGACGACCACGGCACTCATGGGACGACTCACCGCGACCGCCGGGGTCTTCGAGGGATTCTCCCTGGCTCCCACCGTCGGGGGCGTGGGAAGCCTCGATGGGGTGGTGACCCTTCGGTTCGTGCGCCTCCCCTCGGGCGACGGGTTCTCCGGGACCACGGCCTCGGTTGGAGCCGGGGCCCGTGTCGGACTCCTCCGCGAGTCCTTCTCCCTTCCCGGCGTCACCCTGACTGCGCTTCACCACCGCCCTGGAACGATCCGCTACGGGGACGTGGAGGAGACTGGACGACGGATGGTGCTGGAGCCCCGGGTCACGTCGACCCGGCTCGAGGTCGGAAAGGACATGCTGGCGGTGGGGATCACCGGTGGGGTTGGGCTGGACCGGATGTCGGGTCGGGCACGGATCTCCGTCGCCTCGGACGGAGAGACGAGCCGGAGCACGCCCCGGAGTCTGAGCCAGACCCGCCGGTACCTCTTCGCCGGGGTGAACTACACCTGGCTCGTGACCCAGCTCTCCGGTGAGTTCACCTGGTCGCCCGGAGAGGATCTCGACGATCCGTTCTGGCCTCGGGAGGCGGTCACCGTGGATCCCTCGAACCTCCAGCTGGCCCTCACTTTCCGGGTCATCTACTGAGGCCATGCCTCCCACCTCCTCTCCTTCCTCCGGACCCGGCGGGACCCGGACGCCTGCGGATCCTTCGTCCGAGGGCAGCGCGCTCTCCGAAGACGACCGGCGGCACCTGCAGCGGGCGGTGGAGCTGGGGCGACGGGGATGGGGCCGGGTGCACCCGAACCCCATGGTGGGGTGCGTGCTCGTCCGTGGCAGGGAGGTGGTGGGAGAGGGCTGGCACAGGGAGTGGGGCGGACCCCACGCCGAGGTCCACGCCCTCGAGGCGGCGGGATCCCGAGCCCGGGGGGCCACGGCCTACGTGAGCCTCGAGCCATGCCGGCACAAAGGGAAGACCCCGCCCTGCACCCAGGCCCTGATCGACGCCGGTGTGGTCCGGGTCGTCTACGGGGCCCGGGACCCGGGCGAGAGGTCAGGGGGCGGAGCCCAGGTGCTGGCCCGGAGGGGTCTGGAGGTCGTGGGGCCGGTCCTGGAGCACCGGGAGGCGCGCCGAGAGAACCCCGGGTTCTTCCATGAGGCTTCCCGCCGCCCCTGGATCTGCCTGAAGCTGGCCCTCTCCCTGGATGGGGGAATCGGCAGGCGGGAAGGGGAGCGGACCCTCATCACAGGTCCCGAGGTGGCCGCCGAGGTGCACCGCCTCCGCGCCGGGATGGACGCGATCCTCATCGGGGCTCGCACCGCCCGGATCGATGATCCCCTCCTGACGCCGCGGGGAGAGATCCAGCCCCGGAAGCTCCCGGCCCGGGTGGTGCTGGACGGTCGAGGTACACTCCCGTCGACCCATCGACTGTTGACGTCGGAGGGAGGACAGCTCCACCTGCTCACGACCACGGCCTCCACCCGGGAGTGGCGAGACGCCATGGAGAGGGCGGGGGCCCGGGTCCGCGTGCTGGCGGGCCACCGGGGGCGGATTTCCCTCCCGGACGCCCTGGCACACCTTCGAGAGGAAGGCACCCGCACGCTCCTGTGCGAGGGCGGGGGGATCCTGGCCCGAGCCCTCCTCTCCCAGGGCCTCGTGGACCGGATGCACCTGGCGCTGGCCCCTCGATTCCTGGGTCCCGAGGCCGTACCCGCATTCGGGACTGCGCGGGGCGAGTCGACGGCCGGAGATCCCCCTGGAGAGAAGCCGGTTTCGGGCCCGAGGGGGGAAGACGAGGGCTGGATGGAGGGGTGGAGCTACAGCGACCCTCCGCGGCGGCTGGGCGTGGACCTGTGGCTCACACTGGAGAGGGAGGGCTGATGTTCACGGGGATCATCGAATCGGTGGGGCGCGTGCAGACGGTAGAGGACATGCCGGGGGCTCGCCGGCTCTGGATCCAGGTCGACGACGACCTCCTCCAGGGGGTGAGCCCGGGCGACTCCATCGCAGTCGACGGGGCCTGCCTGACCCCGGTCCAGGTGGAGACCGCGCGATTTCGGGTCGACGTGGTGGCCTCGACCCTCTCCAGGACGATCGCAGCGGGCTACGAGAGCGGCGACCGGGTGAACCTGGAGAAGGCCATGAAGCTCGGGGACCGTCTGGATGGCCATCTTGTTCAGGGACATGTAGATGGAATTGGTAATCTTGTGTCGATTCGAGAAGATGGGGACACCCGGTTCCTCCTCTTCAGGATCCCCGAGGAGATCCACCGAGCCACCATTCCGCACGGCTCCATCGCTCTCAACGGGATCTCGCTCACGGTCAACACCCTCCGGGATCCGGATCTCCTCGAAGTCGCGATCATTCCCCACACCTGGTCCCACACCAACCTCCTTCACCTGGGAGAGGACGGGCGCGTCAATGTGGAAGGGGACCTGATCGGGAAATACGTGGGTAGGCTTCTCCACGGCAAATCCCCTAATCCATCGGCCCACGACCGGGATCTCTGATGCCCTTTGATCGAGTCGAAGACGCACTTCAGGATATTCGAGACGGCAAGCTCGTCATCGTTGCAGATGACGAGGATCGGGAAAACGAGGGCGACCTGGTGTGCGCGGCCTCCGCCATCACCCCCGAACTCGTCAACTTCATGACGATGCACGGGCGCGGGCTCATCTGCGTGACGTTGACCCGCGAACGTGCCGATGCGCTGGACCTGGGCCCCATGACGGATCACAACACCGATCCCCACGGGACCGCATTCACGGTCTCGGTGGACGCCCATCGCCGGTTCGGCGTCACCACCGGCATCAGCGCCCAGGACCGGGCCACGACAATCCAGGTCCTGGTGGATCCGGACACCCGTCCCGGCGACCTCCAGCGGCCCGGCCACGTGTTTCCCCTCCGTGCCCAGCCGGGAGGGGTGCTTCGTCGAGTGGGCCAGACCGAGGCCTCGGTGGATCTGGCTCGGCTGGCCGGCCTTCCTCCGGTCGGGGTGATCTGCGAGATCTTGAACGCCGACGGCACGATGGCTCGCAGAGACGAGCTCGAGGTCTTCGCCCGGGAGCACGACCTCCGCTTCATTACGGTGGCCCAGCTCGTGGCCTATCGCCTCAGCAAGGAGCGCCTGGTCAAGCGGGTGGCCGACGTCCAGCTCCCCACGCCCCACGGGGAGTTTCGGCTCATCGGCTACCAGAACCTCATCGACTCCCGGGAGCACGTGGCCCTGATCAGGGGCGATGTGGAGGGGCAGGACGGGGTCATGGTCCGAATGCACTCGGAGTGCCTCACAGGTGACGTGTTCGGCTCCCTTCGCTGTGACTGCGGCGAGCAGCTCGACGCGGCCATGGCCCGGATCGCCCGGGAGGGGCAGGGCGCCGTCGTGTACCTGAGACAGGAAGGCCGCGGCATGGGCCTCATGAACAAGCTCCGGGCTTATGAACTCCAGGAGAAGGGGCAGGACACCGTGGAGGCCAACCTCTCCTTGGGGTTCAAACCCGACCTCCGGGACTACGGGATCGGAGCTCAGATCCTCCTGGACCTGGGACTTCGGAAGATCCGGATCCTCACGAACAACCCGAAGAAGATCGTGGGTCTTGAAGGCTACGGCCTCGAAATCGTGGGAAGGGAGCCCCTACAGGTGGACCCGGGGGAGCACAACTCCAGGTATCTGGAGACGAAGCGGCGGAAACTCGGGCATCTCCCGTGACCGCACGTTCAGCGCAGTGCAGCCGAGGAGGCTGGAACCGATGAAGGAACTCGAAGGGATGCTCGATGGCACGGGGCTCCGGTTTGGCCTGGTGGTCGCGCGCTTCAACCAACTGGTGACCGATCCCCTCCTGGCTGGAGCGGTGGACTGTCTGACCCGACACGGGGTGGACCGGGCCGATCTTCAAGTGGTCCGGGTGCCGGGCGCCTGGGAGCTTCCCGGGGCCTGCGCGCGTCTCATGGACGCCGGCGAGGTCGACGGGATCATCGCGCTGGGCTGCGTGATCCGGGGCGCCACGCCCCACTTCGATCTGGTGGCGGGGGAGGCGTCCGCCGGACTCGGGGCCCTGAATCGAAGGGGCCAGATTCCCGTGGGGTTCGGCGTCCTCACCACCGACACCCTGGAGCAGGCGCTGGAGCGGGCTGGGAGCAAGGCCGGCAACAAGGGGTGGGAAGCCGCCGAGGCCACCCTGGAGATGGTGACGCTGTACCGGGAGATCCTGTGACGGCACAAGACGCTCGCCCGTCCCGTCTCGAGCGGGTCGACCGGACCCGAGCCCGGTCGTGGACGACCCAGGTGCTCTATCGGTGGGAGAGCCAGGGACGGAGCGGAGGGCTGCTCGACGCCTTTCAGGATGTACTCCGGACCCGACGGATCGCCGAGAGGAGGATTCCCATCGTTCGCGCTCACCTGGATCGCATCGACGACCATCTGGCCGAGATCGACGGCGTCCTGTCGGGTGCGCTGGACAACTGGAGGCTCGAACGTCTCTCGCGAATCGATCGGAGCATCCTTCGCCTCGCCACCTCGGAGATCCTCTTCGACGAGGAGGTTCCGCCCAAGGTCGCCCTCCAGGAGGGAATCCGCCTGGCGGGCCAGTATGGGGGGGCCGAGTCCCCCCGGTTCGTCAACGGCGTCCTGGACGCGGTCCTCCGCATCCGGGAAGGGGGAGGATACGAGGGGGCGCCGCCCCCGGCCTCGCAGGCCGCGCACGGGACGGAGGGGTGACGAAGGCCCCTACCCCCGAGCCCCCCCCGCCCGACTCTCGCGCCCGCCACCTCCTCGTCCTCAACTGGCTGGACCGCGAGAACCCCCGGGCCGGAGGGGCCGAAGTGCACCTCCACGAAATCTTCGGCCGGCTGGCCCGGGATGGATGGCGCATCACGCTGGTGAGTTCCGGGTGGACCGGGGCAGCGGAGCGCACGACTCTGGACGGGATCGAGGTGCACCGGGTGGGGTCGAGGAACACCTATCCGATCCCCGCCATCCGCCGGGCTCGGCGCATCCTGGCTGAAGAGCCCGTGGATCTGGTGGTCGAAGACCTGAACAAGGTGCCCCTCTTCGCTCCCCTGTGGAGTTCCAGGCCCGTCCTCCTGCTGGTCCATCACCTCTTCGGTGCGACCGCCTTCCAGGAAGCCCCCCTCTACCTGGCGCTCCCCACCTGGCTCCTGGAACGCCCCGTGGGCCGCCTCTACCGGGGGGTGCCCACCGTGGCGGTTTCGGAGAGCACACGGGACGATCTGATCCGTCGGGGCCTGGAGCCAGACGATGTGGAGGTCATCCCCAACGGCATCGAACCGGGTCGCTTCGTCCCGGCCCCACCGGGCGGCCGCTTTCCCAGTCCCACTCTCCTCTACCTGGGCCGCCTCAAGAAGTACAAGCGGGTCGACCTCGTCCTCGAGGCGGCGACGCGACTGGGCGAGGAGGGTCGGGAGCTGGAGGTCCTCATCGCCGGAAAGGGAGATCACCGGAGCGTGCTCGAAAAGAAGGCGTCCCGGGCCGCCGAGGCGGGGGTTTCGGTCCGATTCCTGGGATTCGTCACGGAGGAACGGAAGTGCGAACTCCTGGCCCGCTCCTGGGTGCACTGCTTGACCTCACCCAAGGAGGGGTGGGGGATCGCGAACCTGGAGGCCGCCGCCTCGGGCACACCGACCGTGGCCAGCGATTCCCCGGGGCTCCGGGACTCCGTGATCGACGGACATACCGGATTTCTGGTTCCCCACGGCGATGTGGACACGCTGGCGACCCGCCTCCGGGAGCTCCTGGACGATCGAGAGCTGAGGGACCGCCTGGGACGACAGGGACGGGCGTTCGCAGCGGGGTTCAGCTGGGACCGATCCGCCCAGCGGATGGCCGCGACCGTGCACCGGGTGGTGGCTTCCGTGTAACCTCGGCTTTAACTTGAGTTGGTACGATCCTTCCCCCCCGTTCCCGGGAGCACTCATGCGAGTCCAGATCGTCGCCCGCCGTTGCCAGATCCCGCCTGCCATCCGCAGCCGGACCGAAGAGCAGGTTCCGAAGCTCGCCCGCTTCGACCAGCGTCTCTCCTCGGGAGAGATCGTCTTCGAGGAGGAGCGACATCTGAAACGGGTCGAAGGGGTCCTCTCCGTGGACGGAGAAGAGCCCGTGGTGGCGCGGGGGGAGGGCGACGAGTTCCGACCCGCCCTCGACAAGATGCTGGAGCGCCTGAGCCGCATCCTCCGGCGGCGACGGGATCAGACCCTGGAGCATCAGGGCCCCAAGCTCTCCGAGGTCGTCAGCGAAGAGGAATGAGCTGAAGCCGTGCCCTCCACCCTGACGCTGAACGACCTCCTTCGAACAAAGGGCGAGACCCTCTCCCTGGAGCTCCTGACCCCCGACGTGGGGTTGGATCGGGAGTGCCACGATCCGGATCTCTCGAGCCCGGGCCTTGCGTTGAGCGGCTTCGTGGGACGGTTCCCCTCGGGCCGGATGCAGGTGCTGGGAGAAACGGAGATCTGCTACCTCGGGACGCTGGACGCCGAGACGGTCCGGGAGCGGCTCACCCACTTTTTCTCCATGGACTTTCCCGCCGCCTTCGTCACCAAGGGCCAGCCGGTGCCGGACGTGCTCGTGGAGGTGGCCACCGAGGCGGGCATCCCCGTGCTCCGGTCCTACCTCACGACCAAGGACTTCTACCATCGGATCAAGGCCTATCTAGAGGTCGCGCTGGCGCCTACGACCACGGTCCACGGATCCCTTGCGGATGTGTATGGGGTAGGACTTCTTTTCATCGGGAAGAGTGGGATCGGGAAGAGCGAATGCGTCCTGGACCTGGTGGAACGGGGGCACCGCCTCGTGGCTGACGACCTGGTCATGGCCTCACGGCGGGGAAACGACGTGCTCATCGGACGGGGCACCCCGCTGCAGCGTCACCGGATGGAGATTCGCGGGATCGGCATCATCGACGTCCAGGCGCTCTTCGGGATCCGGGCCACCCGCCAGCAGAAGCGGATCGAGGTCGTCGTCCAACTCGAGGAATGGGATGACTCCCGCAGCTACGACCGGACGGGCCTGGACAGGGAAGAGGCCGAGATCCTGAGCGTCCACCTCCCCAAGGTCACCATTCCCCTGAATCCGGGGAAGAACATCACCGTCATCTCCGAGGTCGTGGCCATGAACCACCTGCTCCGCTACTCGGGGGTCGATTCGGCCGCCGATTTCGACCGGGAGCTTCGGGCCAGCCTCCAGCCCGTGCGAGAATATCTGGAGGAGGACTATGAGTGAGAGCGCGGTGACTTCGGATCCGCCGGTGAAGGGCATCGTGGTGACCCACGGGTCCATGTGCCACGGAATGGTGGACGCGGTCCGAAAGATCGCGGGTGTGGACGACGAAGCGCTGGAAGCTGTATCCAACGACGGTCGAAGCCCCGAAACCCTCCTCGAGGCCGTGACCCGGGCGGCGGGTTCAGGGCCAGCCCTGATCTTTACCGACCTGCAGACCGGAAGCTGCGCGCTCACGGCCCGGTTCGTCTGCCGGGACCCGGGGAACCGGCAGGTGATTTTTGGGGTGAATCTCCCCATGCTCCTGGATTTCGTTTTCCACCGGGAGCTGCCCCTTCCGGCTCTAGTGGAACGGCTCCTGGCCCAGGGGCGGTCCGCCATTCGATCCCTCGAACCCAGTATCTCACGCGGTGGGAATCGAACTTCTGCGGGTGGATGAGCGGTTGATCCACGGTCAGGTGACCGTGGGATGGGGCTCGCGTCTCCGGGCCTCCTCCTATCTCGTAGTGGACGATCACCTGGCCACCTCCGCCTGGGAGCGGGAGCTCATGGAGATGGGAGCCCCCGAGTACGCCGCCGTGGAGTTCGCCTCGGTGGAGACGGCTCGGGAGCACCTGGCGGAATGGCTTGCCTCGCACGAGCCTGCGATTCTCCTGACCCGGGATCTGGACCACATGGTCCGTCTGGCCCGGGGCGGGGGGCTGCGAGGTGTCGAGGTGAATCTGGGGGGCATCCATGACGCACCGGATCGACGAGAAGTGTTGCCGTACCTCTTCCTGACGTCGACCGACCGGGACCGGATCCGGGAGCTCGAGGCGGAGGGCGCCCTGGTGTCGGCCCGGGACCTCCCGTCCTCTCCGAAGCGATCCGCAGACGAGCTCCTGGGGTGATGC
>SKKH01000047.1 GCA_007121555.1 Gemmatimonadota bacterium
ATCGGGTCCTTCGCTATGTGGGCCGCCTGGACCTCAACACCGAGGGCCTGCTGCTCTTCACCAACGAGGGCGACACCATCCATGGACTTCTGCACCCCTCGTCGGAGGTGTCACGGGAATACCGCGCCAGGGTAAAGGGCGAGCCCTCCCAGGAGACGCTGCGCCGACTGGCGGCGGGGGTGGAGCTGGAAGACGGCGTGGCCCGTGCCGAACAGATCCGGGTCCTCCGTCCGGATCAGGGGAAGGGGGCGCTCATCTCCCTCGTCCTGCGAGAGGGGCGCAAGCGGGAGGTACGGCGCCTGCTTCGGTCGGTCGGTCATCCGGTGGGTCGCCTCCGCCGGGTTCGATTCGGCTCCCTCCGCCTGGGATCCCTTCCCACCGGAGAGTGGCGAGAGCTCTCCAGGGAAGAGGTGGCAGCCCTCCGAAAGGTCGCCGGAGTGGCTTCCGACCACGCATAGGTGCCGGGCCTCTTGCCTGGTGGCACCGCCTCCCGAGTGGACCGGGGTCCCAGGTGAAGTGCCGCCCTCCAGCCCTTGCGGTCGAGATACGAACGGACGTTCGATTGGGGATCGCGCCGGAGCAGCGGGCCCCTTACATTCGCCCCGGCGGATCCGCCCGGCTGTCGGCGAGTCGTATCTGGGCGGCCTCCACGACCTTCGAACTCATCCCCCTCAATCTCCAGGGAGGCCCATGGAACTCCGGGACCAAACCATCCTTCTGCTGGGCGGCGCGGGTCTGGTTGGACAGACCGTGGCCCGACGGATGCTGGACTTCTCCCCGAAGTGCCTCGTCATCGCTTCACTCCGCCAGGAGGAGGCGGAGGAGGCTGTGGCAGCCCTGGCCAACGATCCCGGGGCCGAGGGGGTGGAGCTGGTCCCGACCTGGGGAGACCTCTTCGTGCCCGCCGAGTCGTCTCGTCGGGAGCGGAGGGACGTCTTGCTCGACGATGAGGCCCGGGCCCGCTTCATTCAGGATCTTTACGGAGAGCTCACGCCCGAGGTGTTCGAACGGTCGGCGCTGGGAGCCCTCCTCTTGGAGGTGGCCCCCGACATCGTGGTCGATTCGGTCAACACCGCGGGAGCCCTCGCCTACCAGGATGCCTTCCGGTCCGCGGGACGTCTGCGGAAGCTGGCGGAGTCGGGGGATGTGGACCGGGCGGCGGTGGAGGCGCACCTCTCCACCCTCTACCTTCCCCAGCTCATCCGTCACACTCAGATCGCGCTGGAAGGGATGAGGCGGGTGGGGACTCAGATGTACGTGAAGGTGGGGACGGCCGGGACGGGGGGGATGGGGCTCAACATCCCCTTCACCCACGCCGAAGAGCGGCCCTCGCGGGTGCTGCTGGCCAAGGCCGGGCTCGCCGGAGCCCAGAGCCTCCTCCTCTTCCTGATGTCCCGTACACCGGGAGCGCCGGCGGTCAAGGAGATCAAGCCCACGGCCGCGATTTCATGGAAGTCACTGGGGTACGGAGTCATCACCCGGGGCGGCCAGCCGGTGCTGCGGGGCGACGCCCTCCGGCCCCTCCCTCTTGAGGAAGCGCTCACCGGTTCCCCTGCTTCGGGCGAGGGGGACGACCCGGCCTGGGCCGCACTCCAGGAGCCGCTCACCGGGGTCTTCGTGGATTCCGGTGAGAACGGGCTCTTCGCCCCCTCCGAGTTCGAGACGCTGACCGCGCTGGGGCTCATGGAGTTCGTGACCCCCGAGGAGATCGCCGAAAACGTGATTCGGGAGATCCGCGGCATCCCCTCCGGAAAGGACATCGTGGCGGCGCTGGACGGGGCGACCATGGGACCGACCTACCGGGCGGGGATCCTTCGAGGCCAGGCGCTGGAGCGGATGGAGGCCCTGGAGGAGGAGCACGGGGCGGAGGGGGTCGCATACGAGATGCTGGGGCCGCCCCGGCTGTCGAAGCTCCTCTTCGAGGCGGCGATCCTGGGACGCCTCTTCGGGACGCTGGAGTCGGCGGAGGGGTTGGATCCGGAGACCACCGCGCGGCGGGCCCATGAACTCGTTTCGGCCGATGACGACCTCCGGCAGCGCATCGTCAGCATCGGCCTTCCCCTTCTCCTGCCCGATGGGCAGTCCATGCTCAGGGGCCCTCGCCTCAAGGTGGCCCCCGAGGAGGGAGAGTCGGTGACGGCCCAGGTCCTCGTCGATCGGGGATGGGTGGATCTACGCTCCCAGAACTGGGCGGTCTGGAAGGAACGGATCCGGGGATATCGGGCCGAACTCGGCCGGCGTCCCTCGTTGGACCTGGGCTCCCGGGGCGACCACGAATACGGCGAGGCAAGCGGCCGGATCCGTCCCGGGCGACTGGGGGCGTGGATCTTCCGCTACGAAGACGAGGGCGAGCGGATCAAACGGTAGACCAGGTGGTCAGCGGGACTCCAAGCATGGGCCATCCTTCAGGCGGAGGGCCCCTTCCAGCCCGCCTCCCCAAGGAGGGGCACGAAGCGGCACTCCATGAGCACCTGACTTCGGAGTTCGCCCTGGGTATCGGTGACCAGGAGGAGCTCCTGGAGTTCGCGAGATCCCACCGGGATCACGGCGCGCCCACCCGACGCGAGTTGGCCCATCAGGGCGGGAGGAAGCGCTGGGGCCGCGGCCGTTACGAGGATCCCGTCGTACGGCGCCCCCTCCGGCCAACCCAGGGAGCCGTCGCCTACCTGGAAACGGACGTTTTTCACCCCCATCTCGCCCAGTCGCTCCCTGGCCGCATGGGCGAGTCCCTCGTCCTGTTCAATGGTCCAGACCTCGCCGGCCAGCCGGGCCAGGACGGCGGTCTGGTACCCCGTACCCGTCCCCACCTCCAGGACCCGGTCGTCCGGACCGGGGGCCAGGGCCTCGGTCATCCGGGCCACCATATAAGGCTGGGAAAGGGTCTGGCCCCGAGCCACTGGCACGGCCATGTCGGCATAGGCGCCTCGAGGGTCCTGAGCCCTGGAGCCCGAGAGGAAGCGCTCCCGGGGAATCTCTGCCATGGCCTTCAGGACCCCCGAATCGCGGATTCCCCGGCGCTCGAGCTGCTCGCGGACCATACGTCTGCGGGCGTCGCGGAAGGGGTCGGGAGTCGGGTGCGAAGGGCTCATCGTCGGGCCTGGTCGGAATGGTGTCGAACACCGGAGTCCAAACCCCACTTCCCCTTCCAGGATCCTGACCCTACAGTGTTACATTGCACGACGGCCACCCTCGACCCCACGCCATGCAGACGCTTCCCCCCGAGCTCACCGTGCTCGACCATCCCCTCATCCAGCACAAGCTCTCCTACCTGCGAGCCCGGAGTACTCCGAAGAAGCAGTTTCGGGAGTTGGTGGATGAGATCTCGACCCTCATGGCCTACGAGGTCACCCGGAGCCTTTCCCTCCGTCGGGTGCGCATCCGGACCCCCATGGAGGAGACCAGTGCGCACCGGATCCTGGGCAAGAAGCTCGTGGTCGTGCCCATTCTTCGGGCCGGACTCGGCATGGTCGACGGGATCATCCGCCTGGTGCCTGGAGCTCGGGTGGGCCATGTGGGCCTGTTCCGGGACGAGGACCTGCTCGAACCGGTGGAATACTACTTCAAGATCCCCGGATCCCCGGAGGAACGGGAGTTCATTGTCGTGGACCCCATGCTGGCCACGGGGGGATCGGCGGTGGCCGCCGTCCAGCTTCTGAAGGACCGAGGCGCAAGCAGCGTGAGGTTCATGTGCCTGGTCGCCGCGCCCGAGGGCGTGCACCGCTTCCGGGAGGCTCATCCCGACGTTCCGCTCTTCACGGCGGCTCTCGACCGGGAGCTGAACGAGGAGGGATACATCATGCCCGGGCTGGGCGACGCCGGAGATCGCCTTTTCGGCACGCGTTAGGAGGCCGTTGTAGAACAGGAGTGACCGCCGTTGGGAGCGCCAGGCCGCTGGATCCATGGCGGCTCGCTCTGGAGCGCCGAACGGAACCACGGAAGCCGCGTGGGGAATGAGAGGGGACCCCGGGCGCTCGCCCCGACCACTCGAACAAATCGCCTTGACACAAAGGAGTGCTATGCTGACCCACGACGAGCTGGTGGACCTCTACCGGGATTTCCGCCAGGACAAGGTCTTGAGCGTCTATCTGGACGGGAAAGCGACCGACTTCGCCGAGCGCACCGCATGGCGGCGGCGCCTGGACCAGCAGGTGGCGGAGGCTCGCCGCCTCGCCAACGGAGCGGGACCGGAGGAGGAAGCAAAGTTTACCGAGGCGCTGGAGCTCATCAAGGGCGCGCTGGGTGATCACGAAAGCTTCCTGCCGGATCGGGGTTGGGTGGGATTCGCCACCCCGGAGAATCTCGTCTACGCCAAGCCGGTCCGGGTTCCCATGCCCGACCTGGTCCGCTGGGAGGGAGGCATCCGGGTTGCCCCCTACGTGCGCGCTTTGAAGCAGGAGCGCTTGGTCCTTACTGTCCTCGTGGACAGCCGTCGGGCCCGGATCTTCGAATACCGCGCCGGTGAACTCGGGGAGCCCGAGAACCTGAATGCGGAAACCTTCCTGGGTGACCTCACCGACATCAACGTGTCCAAGCGGGCCACCAGCCATACGGGAGTTCGCGGGAAGACCGGCACCGATGCCGCCCAGAAGTTCCTGGAAGTGGGGTCGGAGCGGATGCTGAAGAAGCTGGCCGAGACCGTCACCGATCGAGCTGGAGACGAGGGGATTCTCGTGCTCGGAGGAACCCCAGAGGTCGTCTCGGGACTGTCCTCGCATCTCCCGGCTAAGCTGAAGGATCGCAAGGTAGTGGAGTCGTCGCTCCGCCTGGAGATGTCCGACGCCGAGGTTCGCAACGCTCTGGAGAAGGCCGCCTCACAGCTCAACCAGAAGCTGCAGGGAGAACTGCTCCAGGAGGTCATCGACCTGGCTCGCTCGGGTGGACGTGGGGCGCTGGGTCCGGACAAGGTGCAGAAGGCCCTCACCGAGGCTCGGGTCGACACCCTGCTCCTCAGCAGGAACTTCATCCGGGCCAACCCGGACTACGCAGACCACCTCGTCGGGTCCGCCTTCGAGCAGCACGCTGAGCTGGAGGAGCTGTCTGGAGAGGGTGCGGACCGTCTGGACGTGGAGGGCGAAGGGGTCGCCGCCCGGCTCCGGTACACTCTGGGGGGCTGAGGCAGCGGGGGAAGGTCCTTCGGACCCGGCCGATAGGGTCCGTGGGGCCTTCAGTCGGGCTGGACCCGTCCGCTTGGGCCGCATAGCTTGATCCTCGGCGAGGAGGGGGCCGAACCCCCTTCTCACGGGCCCGTAGCTCAGTGGTCAGAGCACTCGACTCATAATCGAAGGGTCGCAGGTTCAAATCCTGCCGGGCCCACTATGATGGCTGTGAGAGGGCCCCCGGGGCGCACCGGGGTGGGCATCGCGAGAGGTCAATCCGCGGTGCCCGCGTCCTCCTCCTGGGGCGCGTACAGGTCGGTGGTCAGGTATCGGGCTCCGGAATCGGGCGCGATGCAGGCCACCTTCCGGCCCGGGCCCAGCTCGCGGGCCACCTCCAGCGCGACCTGCACGATGGCGCCGCTGCTCATCCCCACGAAGAGCCCTTCCTCCCGGCCCAGCCGACGTGCGGTCTCGAAGGACTCCTCCTCCCACGCTTTGCGGACCTCGTCGATCACCGACCGGTCCAGGTTCTCGGGAATGAACCCGGGCCCCATCCCCTGGAACCGGTGCTGGCCCCGGGGTTCGCCGTGGAGTACGGCGCTCCTCCCCGGCTCGACCGCGACGATCCGGATCTGCGGTCGCTGCTCCTTGAGGAAGCGTCCCGCCCCGCTGATCGTGCCCCCGGTCCCCGAGCCGTAGACGAAGGCGTCGATCTCTCCGTCCATCCCGTCCCACAGCTCCGGACCGGTGGTCTCGTAGTGGATGCGCGGGTTCGCTGGGTTCGTGAACTGGTTGGGCATGAAGGCGCCCTCCCGGTCCCGTATCTTTTCGGCCACTTCGATGGCTTCGAGCATGCGACGCTCCGGATCCGTGAGGATCAGGTGGGCGCCGTAGGCCTCCAGGGTGCGTTTCCTCTCCATGCTCATGGAGGAGGGAAGGCAAAGAAGCAGCCGGTAGCCCCGGGCCGAAGCCACCTGAGCGAGGCCGATCCCGGTATTTCCCGAGGTGGGCTCCACGATGGTGTCACCTGGAGAGAGAATCCCTCGCTCCTCGGCGTCGCGGATCATGGAGAGGGCCGTCCGGTCCTTGATCGATCCCCCCGGGTTCATCCCTTCCACCTTCACCCACACCTCCGCCATGCCGGGCTCCACGACCCGCTGGAGCCGCACGATGGGGGTTTTCCCGATGTACGCGTCGATCGCACGCTCACGCCGTAGACCGGTCTCCGCGTCTGACATCATCCCGTCCTGCCCAGCGCCGGGGCCTTCGACTCGCGACGCACCAGGGGGATCACCTCCTCGGCGAAGCGCTCCATCTCTTCGAGCTGGGGACTGAACTGAAGGAGAAGGAGGTCCAGACCCGCCTCTTCGAAGGCCAGGATCTGCTCGGCCACCTGTTCGGGCGTGCCCACGAGGCCGCTCCTGAGCCCTCGGTTCGAGACGGAGTAGTCCTTCAGGCTCACCTTCCGCTCGAGCTTCGTGTTCTCGACCCAGTCCCGGTAGTTGGCGAATCCCCGGGCACTCTGCCTCACATCGGTGATCCGGTCCACCTCCCGACGGGCCTGGGCCTCGGTGGGCCGCACCACCGCGTAGCCGGCGGCCCCGTATCTCATGGGTCCGAGCCCCAGCGCCTCCCGACGAGCCTTCATGTCGGTCACCTTGGGGGCGATCACGTCGGGGGGATCTCCGTGGGTGAGCCAGGCGTCGCAGTGCGTGGCGATGGTTTCCTTTCCGACCGGGGACTCCCCCCCGGCGTAGAGGGTGGGGTAGGGACGCTGGACGGGCTTGGGCTCCAGGATGCCCTCCTCGATCCGGTAGTAGCGCCCTTCGAAGCTGAACTCGGGCCGGGTCCACATGCCCTTCACCACCTGGAGCCATTCGGCGGTGCGAGCGTAGCGTTCGTCATGCCGGTCGAACTCGATCCCGTACTTCCGGGCCTCGGTGGCCCACCACGACGAGACCACGTTGAGCGAGAGTCGACCGCCGCTGATCCGGTCGATGTTGGCGGCCTGCTTCGCCAGGAGGGCGGGTTCGTGGAAGGTGGGCCGAACGGCCACCATGAGCTCCAGCGAATGGGTCACGGCGGCCAGGGCGGCGGCAGTGCTCCAGGCATCCAGGGAGGGGGCCTCCATTCCCTTGATGTCGTTCAGATTCAATTCCGCCAGGAGGGTGAGGTCGAAGCCGATCTCCTCGCTCCGCCGTGCCAACCGACTCACGTAGGCCCAGCTGGCCTCCATCCCTTCGTCCTCCACGTTTCGGAGCCACCCTCCGAACATGGGGAGCCAGTATCCAAATCTCATGGCGACACCCCCACCGGATGGGCGTCCCGGATGGGGTCGGCCGCGAGGGACCGATTCGACCCGCGGGCCGCATCTCGGCGCGGGCCCGAGGACGAGGCCAGGGCCGCGATCTCCGCCTGGAGCCAGTCCGCCAGCCGGGCGAAGGGATCGAACCCCAGGACCCGGGGGCCGTCGGCCACGAAGTTGGAGAGGGCGTTCACGTCGTAGTAGTAGATCTGGCCGTCCCGGTCATCGATCATGTACTCCACGCCTCCGATCTCGATCTCGGCCTCGCCCGTGATGCGTTCCACCGCGGCGATGACCTCCGAAGGCGGGGTGTAGCCCTCCACCCGGAGTTCGTTCGTGGGGGCGTCGGCCGGGCAGGCCGCCCGCTCCAGCGCGGCCCCGTCCACGCTCTGGCAGACATCGGCGGGGCAGAGGTTGAACTGATCGCCGGAGGTGTAGATCCGGATGGCATAGAGGAATCGACCGTCCAGTACCTCGACCCGAACGATCCGGCCGTCCCGGGCCGGGACGAACTCCTGGACCAACCCGGTGCCATCGATGCCCAGATCGATGGCTCCCTCCGTACCCTCCGGCCGGGCGGCCGCCCTTGCCAGGGCTTCGGGTGAGTCGAAGCGGACGACTCCGGCCCCGCTCCCTCCGACGTTGGGCTTCACCACCACCGGAAACCGGAGCCCCTCAGCGGCCTCGGGAACCGATGCAGGGGCGTGGACGACCCGGGCCCGGGGGAAGGGGAGTCCGAGGCGGTGGAGAAGACCGAGCTGGGTGGCCTTCGAGATCTCCACCTCCCAGGCGCGGGAGCCGTTGATGATCCGGGCACCACTTCGGGCTGCGTGCTCCAGGAACCGGGTGGTATAGAACACCTGAGCCGGTCCGCCCCGAAGCCAGGCCGACGGGCTCATCCGATTGAAGAGAAGGGGGGGGACCCCCTCGGTCCGCGTCGGATCGAAGTGGTGATGCTCGGCCGGGATGGGCTGGTAGTCCACCCCTCTCCGGTCCAACTCGGCGAAGAGGGGCCGGAACCAGTCCGGGTGCTCGTACAGGATCCCCAGCGGGGCGGGATCGGAGGTCTTGGTCGACATGCAGAGGCCTCATGGGTGCAGTGGGGGGAACACAAAACGGCCCCCTCTCGCTGGGAGAGGGGGCCGCTGGATTCGCCGGGCCGCGTTGGAGAGGTGGGTCCTTCTAGGTGGCCACCTCGACACGGGCACAGGGGCGTCCGGCCGCCACTCCCAGGGGGAGCGGAGCACACATACAACAACACATGCACATGCAGGACATGGGCTGCGGGGCCGTAACCTGGAGGAGACCCTCGTGGGCTGGCCCGATGGCGGACGTCGATTCAGCGAACATGACCAGACCCTAGAGCCCCGGGCCGGATCCGTCAAGGGGAGGGCCGGGCCGGCGGGCCCAGGGCTCCTACGAATCCAGGGGGGGGCTGGTCAGCCCGAGGGAACCCTTCTACCTTGAAATACGAGCCTGTCAGCTCGGGGTGATTTGCGGCGTATTGCGACCCGGGAAACCGAACCGCTAAAAAGCCACTCCCCGGCGTGCATCTCGTGGTCGGGGTTTTTTCGTACCCCTCCGCGCCGCCGCCGCCCTGCCGGGGATGGTTCGAAGGAGTCTGGTACGAAGTGTCTGATCGTAAAGCCCACCCGAACGACCCCACCGTCCGCCTCAGGGCTGCGGCCCGAGAGCGCATCCTGGTCCTGGACGGAGCCATGGGTACGATGCTCCAGGGTCACGACCTCTCGGAAGACGACTATCGGGGAGACCGGTTCGCCGACCACCCCTCCGAGCTCCGAGGCAACCACGACCTCCTCTCGCTGACCCGGCCCGACATCATCGAGGGCGTCCACAGAGCGTACCTGGAGGCCGGCGCCGACATCGTGGAGACGAATACCTTCTCCGCGACTCGCATCGCGCAGGCCGACTACGGCACGGAATCCTCCGTTCGTGAGATGAATACGGCCTCGGCTCGGGTGGCCCGGCGGGCCGCCGATGCGGTGGAGGCCGCCCAGCCCTCCCGGCCCCGCTTCGTATGCGGGATCCTCGGGCCCACCAACCGAACCGCCTCCCTCTCGCCCAGGGTGGAGGATCCGGGGTTTCGGAACATCACCTTCCTGGAGTTGGCCGACGCTTACGCCGAGCAGGTCCAAGGACTCCTGGACGGGGGCGCGGACCTCTTCATGGTGGAGACGGTCTTCGACACCCTGAACGCCAAGGCGGCCCTCTACGCCCTCCGGCAGGTCATGGAGGAGCGGGACCAGGAGCGTCCCATCATGATCTCGGGCACCCTCACGGATGCCTCGGGCCGGACCCTCTCGGGGCAGACGGTGGAGGCCTTTCTGAACTCGGTGCGGCACGCCCGTCCCTTTTCCATCGGCCTCAACTGCGCTCTGGGGCCCCGTCAGCTCCGCCCCTACGTGGAGGAGCTGTCCCGGTTGGCCGAATTCCGGGTCTCGTGTCATCCCAACGCCGGTCTCCCCAACGAATTCGGGGGCTACGACCTGGGCCCCGACGAGATGGCCGATTGGATGGGTCGGTGGGCCAGGGAAGGGTGGCTGAATGTGGCTGGGGGCTGCTGCGGCACCTCGCCGGCGCACATTGCCGCCATCGCGGCCGCGGTGGAGGGGGTGGCGCCCCGGGCACCCGCCGAGCCCCCGGTGCGATGTCGCCTCAGCGGTCTCGAGCCCCTGAACATCGGGCCCGAACTCAACTTCGTGAACGTGGGCGAACGTACCAACGTCACCGGCTCCCGCCGCTTCCGCCGCCTCATTGAGGGGGACCGCTACGACGAGGCGCTGGAGGTGGCCCGGCACCAGGTGGAGGGGGGCGCCCAGATCCTGGACGTAAACATGGACGAGGGCCTCCTGGATTCGGAGGCCGCCATGATCCGCTTCCTCAACCTGGTGGCCGCCGAACCTGAGATCGCACGGATCCCCATCATGGTGGATTCCTCCCGGTGGGAGGTCCTGGAGGCCGGTCTCCAGCGCATCCAGGGCAAGGGGGTGGTGAACTCCATCTCGCTGAAGGACGGCGAGAAGCTCTTTCGCGAGCGGGCCCGCACCGTGCTCGGATACGGCGCCGCCGTGGTCGTCATGGCCTTCGATGAAGAGGGTCAGGCCGACACGCTGGAGCGGAAGGTGGCGATCTGCACCCGAGCCTACCGGATCCTGGTCGACGAGGTGGGCTTCCCACCCCAGGACATCATCTTCGACCCCAACGTCTTCGCTATCGCCACCGGGATTCCCGAGCACGATGGGTACGGGGTGGCCTTCATCGAGGCGGTCCGGCGGATCAAGGAGACCCTGCCCCACGCCCTCACCTCCGGCGGGATCTCCAACCTCTCCTTCTCCTTCCGGGGAAGCCCCCGACTTCGGGAGGCCATCCATGCGGCTTTCCTCTACCACGCGGTGAAGGCCGGACTGGACCTGGGCATCGTGAACGCCGGCGCCCTCCCCGTCTACGACGAGATCGATGACGAACTCCTGGAGGCCATCGAGGACGCCGTCTTCCAGCGAGCCGACGGAGCCACCGAGCGGCTCACCGAGCTGGCCGAGAGGTACCGCGGAAAGGAGGCGGCGCGGGAGGAGGATCTGACCTGGAGGGAGGCGGGTCCCCGGGAGCGGCTCGTGCACGCCCTGGTGAAGGGGATCGACGAGTACGTGGAGACCGACACCGAGGAGGCTCGGGTGGCCTCGGAGCGGGCCATCCAGGTCATCGAGGGTCCCCTCATGGACGGGATGAATCGGGTGGGCGACCTCTTCGGATCCGGGAAGATGTTCCTGCCCCAGGTGGTGAAGAGCGCCCGGGTCATGAAGAAGGCGGTGGCCCACCTGATTCCCTTCATCGAGCGGGAGACGGCGGCGGACCGGGCCACGGCCGTGGCTGAGGGCCGCGATCCCGACGCGGAGGGGGGAGGGCAGGAGGGGAAGGGGACGATCCTCCTGGCTACCGTGAAGGGGGACGTCCACGACATCGGAAAGAACATCGTGGGGGTCGTGCTCCAGTGTAACGGCTACCGGGTGGTGGACCTGGGGGTCATGGTCCCGGCAGAGAAGATCCTGGAGGCCGCTCGGGAGGAGGACGCCGACGTGATCGGTCTCTCCGGGCTCATCACGCCCTCCCTGGACGAGATGGTCCATGTGGCCGGCGAGCTGGAGCGGGAAGGCTTCGGTACCCCCCTCCTCATAGGAGGCGCCACGACCTCCCGGACCCACACGGCGGTGAAGATCGAGGAGCGCTATTCGGGCGCCACGCTCCACGTGGACGACGCCTCCCGGGCCGTGGGCGTGGTCTCTCGCCTCCTCAACCCGAGAGAATCCGAGGGCTTCGTGGCCCGGACCCGGGAGGAGTACGCCGAGGTGCGCGACCGGCATCGGGGTCGGCGGGCGCGCTCGCCCCTTCTGACCGTCGAGGAGGCCCGGGCGAACCCCTTTCCGGTGCGCTGGGACGGGTACGAGCCCCCGCAGCCCGGAGCTCCCGGGCGCCACCTCTTCCTGGACGAGGATCTGGCGGGCCTGCGCGAGTACATCGACTGGACCCCCTTCTTCCAGGCGTGGGAGCTTCGGGGCCGTTTCCCCGACATCCTCTCCGATCCCGACGCGGGTGAGGCGGCCTCCAGTCTCTTCGCCGACGCCGAGGCGCTCCTGGACCAGATCATCCGCGAGGGATGGCTCGAGGCCCGGGGTGTGGCGCTGCTGGCCCCCGCCAACTCGGTGGGCGACGACATCGAGCTCTACGAGGACGAGGGCCGTCGTCGGGTGAAGGCCCGGATCCATACCCTCCGGCAGCAGTTCCAGAAGGGCGGCGGGGCGCGCGGCGCTGAAGACGGGACTGGCGGGAGCTCCGCCACGGGTCGTCCGAATCTGGCCCTGGCCGACTTCGTGGCCCCCCGGGAGACGGGGCTCGCCGACTGGGCCGGTGCCTTTGCCGTCACGACGGGCCATGGGCTCGAGCTCCTCACCGCCCGATACGACGCCGCCCACGACGACTACCGCAGCATCCTGGCCCGCTCCCTGGCCGATCGCTTGGCCGAGGCCTTCGCCGAGCGCCTTCACCAGAGGGTTCGACGGGAGCTCTGGGGCTACGCCCGGAACGAGGAGCTGGACAACGACGGTCTCATCGCCGAGCGCTATCAGGGCATTCGGCCAGCTCCAGGATATCCGGCGTGCCCGGACCACTCGGAAAAGAGAACCCTGATGGAGCTGGTGGGCGCTGACGTGGTGGGAATCCAACTCACCGAGAGCTGTGCCATGCTCCCCACCGCTTCCGTGAGCGGATGGTACCTGTCTCATCCCGACTCCTTCTACTTCGGGGTCGGGCGGGTGGGTCGAGACCAGCTCGCCGACTACGCACGCAGGAAGGGGATGTCGCTGGAGGAGGCCGAGACCTGGCTGCGACCGAATCTGGACGACGAACCTGCGCCAACAGAGGAGCGTTCCGGGACTTCTGCGGCGCTGCGCCCCGGAGCCGGGGCGGCGGGACGGGACACGGGAGGGACCGCCTCGGCTCGATCCGTGGTGGGGGAGGGGGAGTCATGACGCAGGGCATCACTCTCCGCGATCGCCTTGCCGACGGCCGAATCCACCTCATGGATGGGGCCATGGGGACCGTGCTCTACGAGCGGGGCGTCTTCGTCAACGTCTGCTACGACGAACTGAGCCTGACCGAAGCGGCGCTGGTGGAGGAGGTGCACCGGGCCTACGTGGAGGCGGGCGCCCGCATCATCGAGACGAACACCTTCGGAGCCAACCCGGTCAAGTTGTCCAGCTTCGGGCTGGAGGGCCAGGTGCGCCGGATCAATCGGTCGGCAGGGGAGCGGGCTCGCGGAGGCATCGCTTCGGCGAATCTGCCCCCGGGAGCGGAGCCCGTCCATGTTCTGGGCGCCATGGGACCCCTGGGGATCCGGATCGAGCCCTGGGGGCCCACCGCCGAGGAGGAGGCCCGGGGCTACTTCGCCCGACAGGTAGAGGGACTCCTGGAGGGTGGGGTCGACGGCTTCATCCTCGAGACCTTCCAGGACCTGCGCGAACTGGGCCAGGCGTTCCGGGCCGTGCGGGAGGCCTCGGACCTGCCCGTGATCGCCCAGGTCACGATCGAGTCCGGTGGACGGACCTCCTACGGCACCGAGGTCGAGGAGGTCACGCGCCGCCTCGAGAGCTGGGGCGTCGACGCCGTGGGGGTGAACTGCTCGGTGGGCCCGGCGGAGATCCTGGACGCCGTCGAGCGCATGACCGCGGTCACTCGACTTCCTGTCGCGGCCTCACCCAACGCCGGCCTTCCCCGGACCGTAGGCGACCGCAAGATGTACATGGCCAGCCCCGAGTACATGGCCCGGTACGCCCGCAGGATGGCCGAGGCCGGGGCCCGCCTCCTCGGCGGCTGCTGTGGCACGAACCCGGAGCACATCCGGCGCATCGGTGAGGCGCTGGAGGATCTGGACGAGGGCCCGCTCGACGGAGCGAAGTCCGAGGCGTCCGTCTCCCCGAAGCGGGGCCGAGTCCGGCGAGACCTGGGGAACCTCACAAGGGGCTTCGGCCGGACTCAGGGGGTCACCGGCCCTCCAGGCACGGACGGGCACCGGGTCGTGGCGGCGGATTCGGACGAACCGCCCGCCCATCCGCTGGGGGAACGTTCCCCCCTGGGTCGTCGTCTGGCCGAGGGGGAGTTCGTGACCTCCGTGGAGCTCGTACCGCCCCGGGGATGGGACCCTGAACCCCTGGTGGCGGAGGCCCGGCGTGTGCGCCTGGCCGGGGTGGATGTGGTCTCCCTGCCCGACACCCCCCGGGGCCGGGCCCGGATGGGATCCCTTCCGGCCGGGCTCCTTCTGGGCCGCGAGACGGGGCTCGACGTCCTGGTCCATTACGCCTGCCGGGACCGGAACATGCTGGGGATGATCTCGGACCTCCTCGGGGCCGCGGCGGCCGGGATCCGGAACGTCCTGGTGATCACCGGCGACCTCTCACCCACGGGTCCCTACCCGGACCATACCGCGGTCCTGGACATCGACTCCATCGGGCTCACCAACGTGCTCCACCATCTGAATCGGGGCCGGGATCCCGGAGGCCATCCGGTGGAGCCGTCCACCCCGTTCGTCATCGGGGTGGCGCTGCATCAGGCTGCCGGCGACCTGGAGCGGGAGCACCGGCGCTTCCGCTGGAAGGTGGAGGCGGGGGCCGAATTCGCGGTGACCCAGCCGATCTTCGACCCCGATGCCCTCCACGACTTTCTGGATCGGGCCTTCGGTGAAGAGGTCGATGCGGAGGCGGGAGGGGGCGCGTCCGGTGGGGACCGCATCCCCGTCCTGGCGGGACTCTGGCCCCTGGACTCGGTCCGCACCGCAGAGTTTCTCCACAACGAGATCCCGGGGGTGCAGGTGCCCGAGGACGTGGTGGAGCGCATGCGGGAGGCCGAAGCCCAGGGGGCCGACGCCGCCCTCGAGGCCGGGGTCCAGATCGCGGTCGAGGGTGCGACCCGGGTGCGGGACCGCATCCAGGGGATCCACGTGGCCAGCCCCCGGGGTCGATTGGAGTTGGCCCTGGAGGTCGTCCGGCGCCTTCGGGGCCTCGGTGTCTCCGCAGCGGTCCGGCCCGTTGCCAGCCCGGGTGTGAGGGTGCGTTGATGGGCTCGGCCGCCCTCCGTCGCGACGAGGCGCCCGTCTCTCCCTTCCTTCAGGCTCTGGAGGCACCCGGTCCCCTGCGTGCCGCGGAACTCCGGCCTCCTCCGGCCGACCTCGAGGGCGAGGCCTCCGTGGACGCCTGGATCGATCTGAACCGGGGGGTGCGCCGTCTCCTGGCCGACGACCGCTTCGTGCTCTTCACCGACGACGCGGTAGGCGACCGGGAGGAGGAGAGCCTCCGGGTCCTGACCACCAGCCTGGGACCTCAGGCCGACCTGTCCCGGGTGGTGCCCTTCCTGACTTGCAAGCACAGCCTGGAATACTGCCACCTCTTTGCCCGTCGGGTTCGCGCCCACGGCCTGGGAGGCCTCAGCGTGACCGGGGGGGACCGGAGCGTGGGCCCCCCCCGGTGCCTTCCCCGATCCGCCGACCTGCGGGCCCGGCTGCGGCCCAGGGTGCCCGACCTTCCCCTGGGCGCCTGGGTGAATCCCTTCCGGGACGCCGCACAGCAGGTGGAGCTGCTGCTCCGGCCCGATCACCACGCCTCCTACTTCCTGACGCAGGTGGTCTCCCATCACGACATGGCGCCGGTGGACCGGTTCCTGGACGAGGCCCGACGGCTCGACCTCCCCCTGTCGGGACTCTTCGGCGTCTTCTTCTACCGGAGCGCGAATCCGCGGACCCTTCGTCGTCTGGGCGAGTTCCTCCCCGTCCCCGCCCAGGGGCTCACCCGGGAGTTCGAGGCCGGAGCGACGCCGGAGGAGGTCTGCGCACGGACCCTCCGGGCTCTCCGGGAGCGAGGGGTGGAGAAGGTCTACGTGAGCAACCTCCGCGTGGGCGAGGCGGCGACCCGAATTCAACGCATCGAGGCGCTTGTGTAGCGCTGGCCCAGGCTCCGGCGTTGCCCTGGCGGCGCCATCTGTCCATAATCCGTTCCGCCCTACTCCTCAGACCTCATTCCTGCCGAGCCGTCGTACGCCAGTGTACTCCATGACCCCCTGGGTGACCCGCCTCCTCCTGGTCAATGTGGTGGTCTTCCTGCTGACCGCCCCCTATATGGAGACGGTCTTCCGGCAGTTCGGATGGATCCCTTCGCTGGGGCTGTTCCGTCCGTGGACCATCATCACCTACCAGTTCCTCCACGCCAACTTCCTGCATCTTCTCTTCAACATGATCGGGCTCTTCTTCTTCGGGCCCCGGTTGGAAGATCGGATGGGAGGCGCTCATTTCATGGGTCTGTACCTCGTCAGCGGGGTGGTGGGTGGGCTCCTGTCGTTCATCACGCCCAATGCCCTCATCGTGGGTGCGTCCGGAGCGGTGTTCGGCGTGCTTCTGGGGTTCGCTCGCTACTGGCCCGAGGAGAGGATCTTCATCTGGGGTGTGCTTCCGATCAAGGCGCGGGTGCTCGTGATCGGGCTGGCCCTCATCTCGGTATGGGCCGGGATCTCGGGAGGGGGGAACGTGGCCCACTTCGCCCATCTGGGTGGGTTCGTGGGAGGATGGGGCTATCTCAAGCTCCTGGAGCGGAACTCGGCGGCGGAGCGCTTCAAGCGGAAGGTGGAGCAGGCGCAGGTGCCCTCCCGGCCATCGGGCCGTGAGTTGGACCGTTGGAAGACGGTGGACGCCGAGTCGCTCCACCCCCTGAACCGGGAGGAGTACAACCGGATCCTGGAGAAGGCCCAGGCCAATGGCGTCCCCTCGTTGAGTCTGCAGGAACGGGCCTTCATGGAGCGTGTGAGCGCTCGAGGGTGAAGGGTGGGTGACCGGCGCGCGCCGGTCACCTGGCGTCCAGGTGGGCGATGGGCCTCAGTCGTCGCGGCGGGGCGGCTTCCGGAGCTTCTTCTTTCTCGAACGGCGCCGCTTTTTCTCCAGCCGTTTCCGCTTCTCCCGTCGGGGGACCCGGGTCTTCTTTCGCTTCTTCCGGGTCCGGTAGCGCTCCTTCAGACGAGCCCGGAGCCGCTTGAGGGCGATCTTCCGGTTCCGGTGCTGACTGCGTTCGTCCCGGGCCGTGACCACGATCCCGGTGGGGTGGTGGGTGAGGCGGACGCCGCTCTCCGTCGTGTTCTGGTGCTGTCCACCCTTGCCTCCGGAACGGAAGGTGTCGACCCGGCATTGACCGAGAAGTTCGTCGTCGTCCTGGGGGATTCGGGGTCGGGACGGCGAGTTGGACGACACGGGCAATCTCCTCAGAGGGTGCAGGGAAGAGCGAATCGGGCGGGGACATGGCCAGAGCCCCTGGGTCAGGCGACCCCGACACCGGCGCCGCGTTCCGACCTCCAGCGGCCTTCGACCCTGGAGGTACACCATGACGAGTTCGCAGGCCCCCTGGCAGTCTGATCGGGAAGGGCGGTGGGCCGTGCAGATTCCGCAAGGAAGTGAAGGGCGGGAACGGATGGGGCAGGAACCCCCTCCGAGCCCGGGGGGGTAGTGACGCGGAGCCGGCGAGTCCACAGACTTAGAACCAGCCTCCCATGACGGGGGAACGAGCCAATCGAGGCACCAATGAGGGGCGCCACGCAATGAGGACAGCGGAGTGAACGCACTGCGGATGGAGTGGGGACCGGGGGCCAGGTTCCTCATGGTCCTGGCCGCCGCCGTGGTGGTGGTGGCTGGACTCCGCGCTGGGGCACCCATCCTCCTCCCCTTCTCGTTGGCCCTCTTTCTGGCCATCCTCACCCTTCCCATCATGCTCTGGCTTCAGAGGAAGGGGGTGCCCACGCCCCTGGCCATCGTCCTGGCGGTGTTCGTGGATGTGGCCATCATCGGGGTGATCGTGCTTCTGGCGAGTCAATCCGTCACCGATTTCCAGGCCCGACTTCCCGCTTACGCCCGCCGGCTCTCCGGCCTCTTCGATGCGTGGATCGACGCACTTCAGGAGCGAGGGATTCCGGCCGGAGAGTACTTCTCCGGTGAGCTCATCAGTACGGCTGCCATCATGGACTTCGTGGGTGGAGCGCTGGCCCGGGCGGCCACCGTGCTCTCCAACGCCTTCATCGTCCTCCTGATCATGGTCTTCATCCTGGCCGAGGCCTCCATCTTCCCCGACAAGTTCCGGGCCGTCCTCGGCAAAGAGGACGGCGACATGGGGCGGTTTACCAAGATCACCGGGGAGGTTCTCCAGTACCTGGTCATCAAGACCGGAGTGAGTCTGGCCACCGGGGTCTGCATCGGCCTCTGGGCCTGGATCATGGGGCTGGACTTTCCGATTCTCCTCGGGATCATCGGGTTCATCCTCAACTACGTGCCCACGATCGGATCCATCCTGGCGGCGATTCCCGCGATTCTCCTGGCGCTCATCCAGTTCGGGGGGATCGGCCCGGCCGTGGTCGTGGCCACCGGGTACGTGGGGGTGAACGTGGTGTTCGGCAACCTCATCGAGCCTCAACTCCTGGGGCGTCGGCTCGGCCTGTCCACCCTGGTCGTGATCCTCTCGTTGATCTTCTGGGCATGGGTGTGGGGACCGGTGGGCGCCCTCCTGGCCGTACCCCTCACCATGGTGGTGAAGATCATGCTGGAGAACACCGAGGACCTTCGCTGGGTCGCCGTCCTCCTGGACAAGGAGGCGCCTGTGGCACCCGGAGAACTGGGACCGGCTGCCGTGGACCACGACGATGGGGTCTGAGGGGCTCGATTCCGGCCCGGGCGTGGAGCGTCCGGGACGAGGGAGGCCCGACCGCCTGACTTCCGGACTGAGCGAATTCGCCTTTCCCCTGACACTCCACACCCTGCGGGAACCATGACCGATAATTCGACCGCCACCACCGACGCCTTCACATCGCTCCCCGATTCGGCCCGCCTCTGGACCTTCGGGGTGAGCCGGCCGCTCTCCGACGAGGAAGAAGCCCGCCTCCTGGCCGAAGTCGACGAATTCCTCCAGGTGTGGCAGGCCCACGGGAAGGCGCTGGCTGCCGCCCGGGAGTGGCGCTACGGCCGTTTCCTCCTGGTGGCGGTCGACGAGAGGGTGACGCCGCCGTCGGGCTGCTCCATCGACGCCCTGGTCCGCCGCCTCACCGACCTCGAGCGGGAGCTGGAGCTGGAGATCGTGGGCGGAGCCCCCATCTGGTACCGCGAGGAGGGGCCGGACGGCCCGGTCCGGCGGGTGTCCCGCAAAGAGTTCAAGGAGGCGGGCACGCAGGGGAAGGTGACCCCTGAGACCGTGGTCTTCGATCCGGCCCTGACCCGACTGG
>SKKH01000166.1 GCA_007121555.1 Gemmatimonadota bacterium
GGGGCGGCACGGTGACCCGACGCCCTTCGACGGTCAGGGAGGGTGCGGGGTCTCCTTCGTCGGTGAGCTCCCGGACGATCTGTTCGCGGAGATCTCCGTTCTCGAGATTCTCGTCGTCGCCCTTCTCGTCGGCCATAGGACCTCCGGCAGCCGCAGGTTCAGGATCACGTTGTCGGACAGGTGGATGCGACTCCCTCCAGAAGGGAGGAGAAGGTACGGCAGCTCCCGTGGGACGGCCAGTGTGGTGGATCGGAGATTCGTCGGGATCCGTGACTCACCATACCAGGATGTCAGACTTCTCCCCCCCAGCGCACCAGTATCCAGAGGTCCTCCAGGGCGCTCGTGTCCAGGTGAATAGTCCAGGAGCCAACGGGCGCCGGCAGAGCGACCTCGTCGAGCCGTCCGGTCCGGAGACCTCCCATCTCGGGATCGGGCTCCAGGTCGTCGCTTCCGCCCCCACCGTCCGGACCTCCCGCGATCCGGACGACGGGCGCATCGGTTCGGGCCAGCAGGTCGATCCGGTGGAGCGCCCCCAGGCGCCCCCGGCTCCAGTAGGGATAGTGCTCCGGTGTCAGCTCCAGGGTCAGGGGAACGAAGCCCGCCGCCGAGGGGGCTGAGGCCTGGAAGGCCTGCCACGCATCGGGAAACTCGGCTCGGACCGAAAAGAGTCTCAGCGTGCCCGCTCCGTCAGCCTCGTCGATGAGCCGCTCCAACTCGGTCTCGGCCCCACGCCGGAGCAGGGCACCGCCCTCCCGGGCCGTGTAGTCCATGTGGAGGACCACGTCCCGAATCGACCCGTAGTCGAATCGTCGCACGGCGGCCGGGAGCTCGAGCTGCCACTCGCTCACGGCGCCCGAGTACTCGAAGGGCAGGGTCCGCTCGTCCCCGGAGCGAGCCTCGAAGAGCCCTCCGTCCCGATCGGCGGTACTCGTCACCACGGATTGGACCCGACCGAAGTGATCGCTGAACCGGGGGTCCTCCGCGTTTTCCCGAGGGTAGGCGCCGTCCCGGAGGAGCGAGCTGCGCCGCACCGAGCTCTTGAGCAGCGTCAGGGTGCAGTGGATCCCCACCTGCGCCCCGGCCTCCGAGGGAATGGAGAGGGCCACGGTCCGGATTCTCCGGAAGTAGTGGCCGGGAGCGGCCAGGTCGAAGAGGGCCTCGGGGATCGATACGGTGCAGCGTCCCGTCTCCCGGAGTCGCACCAGCTCCCAGGGAGCGATCTGCAGGAGACTGAAGTCGGCGGAGAGTTCGTACTCCCTCCGGTTCAGGTCGTGGTAGGCCGCATCCATCCGGAGGAGGTCCAGGGTGAGCTTCTCGCCGGCAAGAAGGCCCTCGCGTCCCGTGCTGTAGGCCGGCTTGAGGTACGAGATCTCCGGGTCGCCCAACTCGTGCTGGAGGGCGCGCTCCGCCTTTCGGGCCACGTCGTGCGCCAGGTCGAGGCACCGGGTGTAGAGTCCACGGACCTCCCGCTTCATCCAAGTGTGGAACCCCTTGCCGGTGAGCTTCCCCTTCCGCTCGTCGGTGAGGAACGACTCGATGTCCTCGGCGTGGGCCATCTCCTGCTGGTGAAGGCGCCACTCCATCTCAGCGACGGCCTCCCGGATCTGGGCAGCCCGGAGCTGCCGGTACGTGACATTCAGCTCGCCGGCCGCATTCATCGACGCGAGAGTCCACGACTGGCGCAGGCGCTCCTTGTCGGCGGCCTTGGCGGCCAACTTGGAGAGAGACTCCATCGTCTCTCCGCTCAGCTTGAACACATCGGCTGCGTGCTTCACGAAGCTGGCCAGGTGCTTCCCTCCGAATTCTACATCTCCACCCGCGCCCATCGGTTGCATCTTGATGCCGAACTGCGGGATCATGTTGAGGGGCGGGGCGATCACGCTGTGCACTCCAGCGAGGAGCTTGAGCTCAAAGGCCCTCCATGCCTTGTCTGTGGATCTGTCGTCGTAGCTCTTCATGCTTTCGGGGTCGAACTCCCGGATTGGCAGCTGGGGTTCCGTGTCCCGGAACCTGAACTCCTCCAGCGCGGCCCGGTCCAACCCTTCGAGCTCGGGCACCTCGATCTCGTCGACGTCCCGGCCCAGCAGACGTTCGTGGTGGATGTAGCGTGCGGCGGCGGCCCCCAGGGAGTGCTCCAGCGCCTCCCTGGCCTTGATCGTCTCCTGCCAGCGCCCGTAGCGGATGGCGTCGGCCATCCCCAGGATCGTCCGCGTGTGGCGCGCCTGGAGGAGGGCCAGCCGCTCGCCGTCCTCGCCCTTCATTGCGGCCAGGAGCCCCGAACCCAGCGACTTCACCTCGCCGGCGATCTCCCGGGCCTGGCGGGCCAGCGCCCGGTACCGGACCAGGGGAAGAGGTTGGTTCGTCCCCGCCACCACCGCCCCCACATCCAGCCCGGCGGCCGCCGCCGCAGCGAGCATCCCGGGGTCGATGGGAGGGTCGAAGAGGGGGAGCTGCCGGAAGATCCCCTGGAGGTTCAGGCTGTTGCGGATCTTGAAGAGCCGGTCCGCCACCGTGTCCCAGTACGCCAGGAGCTTGTCGTTGCGGGGGATGCAGAAGTAGAGCGACTGACCCAGGCTTCGGAGCGCCGGGTGGGGCGAGTCCGGATGCACATCTCCTGGGAGGGGCCCGAGGTCGAAGGGAATCTCGGCCTCCATCTCCCGCAGGGCGTTGCCGAAGGCGTCCAGGTCGCTCCGGAGGCTGGCGTAGCTCTCGGCCCGCACGCGGCCCCGCGAGGGCACGGGGCGCGGACGGGGACCCAGGAGGTTCGCGGCCATGACATAGAGCTGGGTCGCCTCGTTGATGCTCTCCCGGGTGTCCTGCCGGAAGAGGTCGTCGCCCCAGGCGATGAGGTTGTCCAGGTAGGCGGTGAAGGCCTTCATCCGGTAGGCCGAATGCCGATACCGGGCCACGACGTGGGGGCGGAAGGGGTTGCGGCCCCAGGCAGCCAGGGCGTTCAGCGTGGTCTGGCGCAGCTCCGGATCCTCGCCGCTGGCCAGGTTCACCAGGATGTCCTGGATCCGTTCTACCTGGCTGAACTGGAAGGGGCGGATCCGCCAGTATCGGTCCGGAGTCGGGAGATCCCCGTCGTCGGTGGGATCGAAGATGTAGTGGAACCAGCGCTGGGCCGCCTCGAACCGGCCATTCCGGCTCAGGTGGATCCCCACGGTCAGGGGCACGTGGTAGAAGAGCTCCCAGTTGTAGACCGAGTAGGCACCCGAGGTCGAGAAGTCTACGTCATGGACGGGGAAGGGGGTCTCGACGACGTCCGTCGGCTCGTAGCGAACCGGTGAGAACAGGGGCCTGTGCAGGACGGGTCGGGGTCGGCCATCGGCCATCTCCTCCAGGGAGCCGTCGGGCAGGCGTCGGTACTCCACGTCCGCTCCCAGGAGTCCGGGGAGCGAACGGTGGGTGAGGCGCGCCATGAGCTCCCGGGTCCACGGATGGGTGTGGAGATGGAAGCGGTAACTCAACCTCCGCCGAGAGACGGTTCTGGTCAGGAGGGGAGCGACGTGGTCTGCCCAGCCGATCTGGCCGGGAGTGCTACCCAGCGTCAACTCCTCCAGGTCGATGCCGCCGTGGAATCGAGTGATCTCTGTGTGGATCCCGTTCATCGGACTCCTCCCTGGGGGTTCGAGATGTCGTCCCGCAGAATGTGCTCCCCGGGGAGGACGGGCGAAGAGAGCCCGGTGAAGAGTCCTCCGGATCCGATGATCCGGATGGGCATCACGTCCGGTGCCACCGGAGGGGCCTGCACCACCCAGCCTGTTTCGAGTCGACCCCCGCCTTCGGCCCACGCCAGGTTCTCCGATTCGTCCGGCTCCGGAAGCGCCGCTGCGGTGATCATGCCCTCTCGTCCGAGCAGGGTGTCGCCCACTCGCAGCACGACCCCGGGTTGAACCAACCAATCCTCTCGGGGAGTGAGCGGGATGAGCGCCTCAGGGTGGAGCTCGATGGGGTCGGGGGGAAAGGGGACGCGAGGAGGCAGGCTGTCCGGAATCACATGCAGCTCCTCGAAGACGCGGGGATCCAAACCGTTCACCCTTCCCACGAGATCCGACACGTCAGGGAGTGGGCGCTCCACGAAGCTCCACGCTACGAGGGTCGGAACCACCATGAAGAGGTTCTCGTCATCGTCGTAGAAGAAGGGCGCCCGGAGGGGGCCGAACTCCGGATTCGGCCGGAGGAGTGGATGGTTCGGAAAGGTCAGAAAGTACCGGCCGGTTCGGGGCCGGCTCCTCCGCAGGACTTCCTGGTCCGCCACGACGCTGGAGTGCTCGAGGAATCCTCCCAGGCTCGTCACCACCCGCTCCCGGTAGCGGACGTTCAGGCCCTCCCGCCCCCAGAGACGGGTGCCTTCGACCCTGAGATGCCGCGGACCGGGGTGAGAGGGCCCGGCGCCCACCGGCCCGGAATATCGCCGGAACCGATACGGGATGGACGGCTCCCACTCCCCCGTCCGGGAGTTCAACGGCGCGTGCCGGCTCACGAAGCGGAAACTCACGTTGATCGGACCCTGCAGATGGATCATGAGCTCGAGTTCGCCGCCCTCTTCGTCGTACCGTGGTTCGGCGGCGATGGAGATCAGACGGGGATTCAGAGCGGTTCCGGTGAGGGTTCTCACGGCGGGGCTGGAGAATCCATCCTTTCGTCCCTCGTTCCACTCTCCGTTGAAGTACTCGCACCAGTTGAGTGACGCCTCCACCCGGCGGGTCACCCTCGTCGCGGCCATTCCCTGGGTCAACTCCGAGAACTCCAGGTCGGAGATCGCCGTGCTCTGCACCCCCTGAGACGCGCTGTTCTGGGTCTGTCCCGCCTTCTCCACTAGCGTCACCCAGAACAGGTGGAGCCGGTCCTGCCACTTCATGAGGACGAGATGCTCGCCGTCGATCTGCACGGGGATGGGCTCCCAGGGGGTCCATGCCCCGTGGACGTACCGGCGATAGAAGTGCGTCCGGGGGTGATGGGTCGTCCGCCCCACCACGTGGAGGGTGTTCAGACTCGGAGAGACCGGGTCCTCCTCCCACCAGGTCGCCACGATCCGGAGCTTGGCGATCTCCTCGAGACCCCGCAGGTAGTCCACCAGGGCGTCCTCCACCTGGCGCTCGTCCACCTCGTCCTGGAGAAGGGTGCCCTCCAGCGCGTCGAAGAGATGGGTCTTGTCGTCCCGGAACTCGGGTTCGAGCCAGTTTTCGGGGAAGAGGAAGATCTTCCGGTTGGCCTCCCAGATCCGGTAGCGGCTCATCCACCGCCACTGGTCGGCGTCGATGACCCCCGGCGCGACTCCGGGCTCCAGGTTCATGAGGGAGCGCTGGATGAAGGTCTGCACCGATCCGATGGCCGCCCGGATGCGGGAGGTCTGGACCACGGGTTCCATCCCCGGATCCAGGAGGAAGTACTCGAAGAGCTGTTCCGGTCCGTCCAATCCCTGGCGCGTGCGGACCCAGGCCGTCAGTGCGTCGCGCTGGAGCCCCCGGAGGTCGTCGAAGATGGGCCGGGCCACCCGGAGCCACTCGTCGGGAGCGAACCGGGCCTTCACCGCATCGCGCAACTCCCGGACACGGGCCATCCGCTCCTCTCTGGGAAGGGTCAGGTCCACCATCTGCCGGCTCTGGAGGACCGATTCCACGGGAATCCGGAGTCGGCCCACCAATTCGAGGGCGTCGAGAAGGCGGAGAAGGCGCCCGGGTTCGGAGGCCTCCGGAAGCCTCGCGACCAGGACCTCGTCGACCACCTGGCTTTCAGCCTCCCAACCGAAATGGGCGAAGAGGCGCTCCACGGCCTCGGGCGGCTGGCGGACGAGTTCGGCGATCCCCTCGGCCACGCCGGCCACCACCCCGCCTTCCAGGACGGCGGGGTCGGCGTCCGAGGCCTCGGTTCGCCGGGCGGCCTCCATGATGCGGATCCAGGCTTCGGGCCGGTCAGGCCCGCGACGTCGCAGCTCGTGGTAGGACAGGAGTGGAGCCAGATCTTCCCAGAGTTCGGCCGGGTCCGGTCCACCTGCATCTCCGGACTCCAGGGGGAGGGTGTTCAGGTCGAAACCCTCGCCGCCTTCGGCGGTCCGGGCCAGGCGGCCAACCTCCCGGGGCCCGAGCTCGAGTCCGCCCACGAGGGCCGCCGCCTTCCGCAGCCGGACGCCGGCACGTTGCGTTCGCTCCAGCGCCCGGCCGGGAAGGGGCGCGAGTCGCACCAGAGGGCCTCGAGGAAGGGTCTCTCCCTGAACGGAGAGCTCGAGTCTGTCGCCGGCACCGAGTTGGGCATCCACCCGGAAGGGATACAGTCGGCCCGCTTCCAGGTGGAGGAAGTCGCTCGAGTCCGCTTCGGGCACCTCCGGTCCAGCGGCCGCTGGGGTCTGCAGTTGGATCAGCGCGTCCTGAAGATGTCGAAAGCGGAGCTCGCCTCGGATCTCCTCGCCCTCGAGTCCGAGAAAGAACCGGTAGGGACCTCCGGTCGGGACCGCGAGGGCGGCCCGGATACGCAGGCTCTGGGTGCCGGCCGGGGCGTCGGGCAGCTCGTGGGCGGTCACGGTGTCGGTCGCCAGGGGAGGGCCGCTGGCGTCGGGAGTTTCGAACCACTCCACCGTGAGGCCCTCCTCGCTCAGCGCGGCGAACGCCCCCCACAGGGGACCCTCCGCCTCTCCGGGATCCTCGAGGAGCTCCGGCTGGCTCAGGAGATCCGTGACGAGTTGTGGATCGAGGTCCAGCCTGTCCTCCCAGTGGTCCACGATCCGGCGGTGGATGAGGCGCCGCCGCAGGAAGGGGAAGAAGGCCTCGACGAGTCGTTGCCTCCGCTCCACGAACACCGCCTGGGCGTCCGCCTCGGAGAGGCCATTGGGCAGGGGACCGAAGAGTCCCTCCAGGTCGGGGCCCTCCAGGAACCCGTACTCCTCGGCTCCCACCATCCGCACCTCGAGGTGCGACTCGAAGAACCCTCTGGCCTGCGCCTCGACCCCCTCCAGCAGTTCGGCCACGAGGGGAGAGGGATGGTCCGCTTCCAGCGCCGCCCGTCGGTTCGGGGTCATGACGCCGCGCACCAGGAGGCGTTGCTCCTCCCGCACCGGATCGTAGAAGGTCGCGATGCCCGTGGTTTCCGGAAATTCGGCCGGATCCAGGGCGGCGGCGGGTTCCACACCTGGCACGGAGGAGCTGTACTCCATGGTCCCCGTCCACATCGACATCACGATGTCCACCACCGACGGATCCAGGACGAGGGCCAGGGTGCGGGCGAGGCGCTCGTCGTCCACACCCCCGGGCTCCGGGGGATCCCCGAACTCCCTGAGGACATCCAGGATCTCCTCCCGGAGCGAGGCCGTATAGCTGAGCCGCGAACTCGGATCCTGCGTCCAGGGCGGCGGCGCCTCGTGGGTTCGGCCCAGGAGCCATCCGACGAGGGGAATCGTGAGCCCCACGCCCCGGATGGTCCGGGCCGCTTCCACGAAGGCCAGGGTGTGTCGATGGGGTGCGAGCTCCTCCATCTCCTCCACCGGCTCCGGAGCCACGGGGGCGAAGGGATCGATCCCCGTGATCTCCTGGAGCTCCAGGAGGTCCTCGACCCCGATCTTCAGCGTCCGGGCCAGGAAGGCGTGCCGGTGGAGCCTCGAAACCGTCGTCATGGAGAGCGGGGCCGAGGCCAGCTCCTGCCCATCGGATGCCAGGATCCGCTCCACCTCTCCGGCGGTGAGCCTCAGGGCGCCCTGGACCGAGGCCAGGTGATCGGACAGCAGCGGCCCCGGATCCTGGAGATAGAGCCCCAGGGGATGATCGAACACAGGGTCGGTCCGGAGCACGCCGGAGTTCAGAAAGAGCCTGGAGTAGAGTGCGGATGGGCCCGAGGTCGAGAGGTCGCCCCAGAGGGTCAGCCATCCCTTTCTCTGACGGGGGCCGGTCGCGGTCTTCTCCTCCAGGACGTCCAGCGCCGAGATGTGCAGGAGGGCGCTCCTCACGGCCGCGCCCAGGGTGTCGGCGTCGATCCCCTCCTCCCTGATCTCCTCGGGGGTGAAGGTGTGGAGGGCCAGGTCCACCTCCTCCAGGCTCCATCCCAGGCGGCGCCAGATCCGGACGAAGTGGTGCAGCTTCAAAAACTCCACCGGTCCGGCAGGTCGACCGTCGGCGAACCGGAGAGTGATGGAATCCAGGTCACATTCGGGCTCGGCGTGGTGCAGAACGAGCACGTCGTTGAAGGAGCCCGCGTCCCAGGCCTCCTCCAGCCATTCTCGGGCCTCGAAGCCCCGATCCGCATAGGTGGCGGAGAGCTCGTTCAGAAGGGCTTCGAAGGCCGTTCGCTCCGTCGCAGGAAGGGGCAGGTGTCCGGGCGCCTCGAAGTAGCGGAACACCTGGGTCGTCTCGATGCCCAGCTTCTGGAGCACGGCCAGCGAGGCGAGCTCGGGGTTGATCCATCGGGCCCGGACGAGGCGGACGAGCTCTCCGGGGGTGATGCCGAGGCGTCGGGTCAGCGATCCCGCCGAGGCCAGGGGGCGGAGGCGCCAGACACCGTCTTCCTCGACCCCGTTGAGGGCTGAGGCGGCCGAGGCGTATCCGAAGAGCTGGACCCATCCGGCGACCGGGTCCGGATCCGTGAGGATCGCCACCTCGGCCGGGCCCAGCCCGAGCCTCTCGTAGAGGATGGGGGCCCAGTGATCTCCCGGTTCCTCTCCCAGAGGTGGATGGAGCTCCTCGGTTCGACGCAGGATCTCGAGGAGGCGGGCCGGCTCCACGTCGAAGCGCCGGAGGAAGGCGCGTCCCATCTCGAGCCAGAGATCGAAGGGGAGATCCAGGGGATACCGGGCTTCGAGGAGTCGGTCGTAAGCCTCGGGAATCAGATGTCGAGGCTCGGCCAGGAGCTCCTCCGACGAGCTCTCCCCCGTATCCCGGGCCGCCTCGGGGCTCAGGCTCCCGTCTTCGGCCACGAAGTACTCCAGAATCTCGTTGACGAGGTCGATGTGGGGCAGGGCCGTGTGCGTGTTCGCGCAGCTCAGGGGGAGGTGAGGAAGGTCCGGTCGACGCTGGAGGAGCACTTCATACGGCTTGAGTTCGGTGTCCGGGACCGGTTCGCCGGGATGGTCCGCCTCCCACCGCTCCACGAACCCCGCGTGCTCCGCGGGTGAGGCGAAGGGGTAGGGCGCTCCGCCGTGTCGCTCGCTCCAGTGGGCCAGGGTCGCTTCCCATTCCGGGTTCGGAGGATCGATGAAGCGGAGCAGGTCGACGAGGTAGGCGGCAGGGCTCAGCACCGAAGCGCAGTGCTCGCACTCGCAGTAGTCCTGGCTGCCGAAGAGACCCTCCAGCGACGGGAGATGGCGGATGAGGGGGTTGGGGGCCACGTCTTCCTGGGCGGGGGTAGACGCCATGTGGGGGAAGAAGGCCTGCTGGGCGGCCGCTCCGTACACACCCAGCACGGTGTTCGAGATCTGGACCGCCCTCCGGTGGACCAGGGTGGCCAGCAATCTGGATCGCTCTCCGTCCTCGGGGTCGAAGTCCCTCCCGTGTCGGGCCAAGAAGCGTTCCTGGTCCATCCCACCGATCTCCAGGGCCGAGGTGTATCCCAGCTCCAGGAGCGTCCTCATGGAGTCGTCGGAGGGAGTGATCTGGTAGAGGCGCTGGAGGGTTCGGAGGGTCTCCACCGTTTCGCCCCGAGCCTCTTCTGGGATCTGCTCCAGGAGCTCCTCGCCGTGGTCCGCGAGGAAGGGTCCGAGGGCGGTGGCTCCGATCCGGAGGCCCAGGGCATCGGCGTCGTCCAGAAGGCGCAGGAGGTGCCTGGTGGGCTCCTCGTCGCTCTCCGGTCCTCCAGAGGGGTCGCGGTCCCCGTTTCGGCGGGGACCGGGTAGGGGGAGATCGCCCCGCGAGATCCGGTCCCGGATCACCCGGGTCGGGAAGCTGCCGGAGACCTGTTCAGCGAGGCGGTTGGAGTACGCCCGGAGCCGCTCTTCCACCCCCACCCCTTCCGGACCGGGGGGAAGGAGTTCGGAGAGGGCGGCGGGATCGCCCTGCGAGAGCTGCTCCAGGAGTTCCGACCACTCCTCCGCTCGATAGAGTCCCCGATCCGCAAGGACCGCCATTTCTCGCTCCAGGGGCACACCGGAGCCGTCCGGATCCTCTCGCCCCAAAAGGTTGTCCAGCGCCCCGACGAGGAGGGGGTTGTCGCCGGTGAGCCGGGAGAGTGCGCCCACGCGCTGGATGCGCTGGATCCGTGCCTCGGACAGCCCCTCCTCCCGAAGCTCGTCCCAGAGCTCGTCCGGATTGCCCTCGAAGCGGTGGAGGGCCGCGGCCAGGGTCTCCTCATCGCCCGTGCTCAGCTCCACCCGGTCGATGAACTGTTTCAGGGTTCCGAGTCCGGTGGATGCGCGCCACGAGAGCCGCTGGTCCCGGGACACCCGGGTGAAGTCGTCCGCGAATCGGCGAACCGCATCGGGGGAGACCTCCACGATCCCCTGTTCTCGGGCCCGTTCCAGTGCCTTCTCCACCACTCCCGGGGGAAGGGCGGCCAACTGCACTGGATCGGAGGGAATGCCCTCCCGGAAGAGACCATAGAGGATCTCCGGATCCAGCTCGAGCCTTCGGGAGAGTCGGAAGGCTTCTCCCGCCAATCCCAGCAGGCGGGCGTCCCATCCAGTGCTCGCATGGAGGAAGGTCAGGTCTCGCCGCTCTCCCGATTCCTCCGCGTCGGCGATGCGGCTCGGGTCGTCGATGGCCTCCTCGAGCGCCTCCGTCAGTGCCCGGAATTCTCCGGGACGGAGGCCCACGTCCGAGGGCACCGCCAGGTTCAGGGTCTCATGCCCGCTCGCCCCGTAGAGGGGGCGGTGCAGGGGGACGTCGTTCCCATTCCGGTCCACCACTGCGATCTGCAGGTGAGTTCGTTCAAGGGAGGGGTAGGTCAGGGAAAAGAAGCCGGACTCGTTCGACGTCCCTTCGGACAGGAGGATGCGTTCACCCCCGAACTCGAGGTGGAAGAGGCGGAGAGGGACCCCAGGTGCGGGAGCCCCGTAGTCGAAGAAGAGCTGGCCCTCGATGAGCATCCCCGGAGTCCGACACTCCTTCAGCGCCACCTCCAGGATCTTCCGGGTTACGGGATCCAGGACTCCCGACGGCGGAAGCTTGAATCGCTTCTGGAGCTTGCAGAGGGCTTCGCGGGTTCCCAACCCGAAGAGTTTGGCTTCGAATTCGGAGCGGGGAACGGGGAACCCGATCTCCTCCAGCGTCTCCTGGAGCTCCCGGACATCGTCACCTCGAGCGTGGTGGGCCAGGAGGACGGAACGATGAATCATGGTCGTAGGGGCGGGAGGTGGCACCACAACCGCCTGCGACCAGGAGTCGCGGCCGCAGGAGCGGGGGGATCGCACCCGACGGTTCGGCGGAAACCTGGAAGAACGGCCCGCACCGGACCCGGATACAGTCCCACAGTACGGTTGCCCCCGGATGGATCCAAACGTTTTTTTTCGGACGCCTTCCGGGCCTAAGCAACTCCAAACCAGGAACGCTTCATGAGCGCAGCGCCCCTCGACGTGCAGATCGAGATCGTCCTCAGGGAATTTCGAGCTCGTGAGTCCGAACGAATGGGTGCGGGAGAGGTGCGTTGGATGGAGCTCCTGCGCTACATGGCCTGGGCCAACGGCCGGCTCCAGTCCGGTGCGCCCGGGTCGCGAGAGACAGGGCCGGGCGGTCCAGGGGCCGGCGGGTCCGGATTCGCCACGGCGGAGGGGCGGAGACGCAGGACCGAGGAGCTCGTCCTCAGGGCGGCGCCCCTCACGCAGCGGCTCCCCGACCACGCGTATTCCACCCGTGGATACCAGATGAGTGAGTTGGTCCGGATCACGGACAGCTTCTCGGAGGGGATCGAGGTGATGAACGACCTCCACACCCTGGTGAAGGACCTGAACTCCGGTCATGCCCGGTTGGGCGAGGTGGACCAGGATCGGGCCCGACTCCTCGAGGTTTTCCGGAAGCTAGTGGTGCTCACCTGGACGGAGGCGCGTCGGGCGTCCAGCCCTTCAGCCCGGTGAGTCCGAGAACCGTGGGCCTTCGGCGTCCGGCGCCTCCGGAGCGGTTGCCTGATTCCGGATCCGTTTGAGGAACGCGCCCCGATAGACCCTGTAGCTGACCAGCGCCATGATGGGCACGACTGCGCCCCCGACGATGGGCACCCACTGAAAGAGGATCAGGAAGAGAAAGCAGATCCACATGCCGATCTTCAGGAGGAGCCGGCGGCCCCGCTCCAGGTAGCGCCGATAGGGGGCCACCAGCGCCAGCCGGTAGTAGATGACCCCTGGAATGAGCCCCACAACAGGGACGAGGCTGAGGCAGGCACACACCACGAGCACCGAAGCGAGTCGCTCCGAAATGGCTCGGTCGTAGGCCGCCGCGAACTCCGCGCTGTCGAATGCCCCGGTCCCACATGCCGGACAGGCCTGATCCACGGAGCGCCGGGGGAGACGGGTGGCGCAACGTCGGCACCGCCGGTAGCTCGCCAGAAGGAGTGGCTGCTGCGATCGGTTCGACGCGGTCCTTCGGGTGGCCGTGCCCAGCCAGCTCAGCTCCGCCGGCGAGGGGTTGGGGGCGGAGCACGCAGGGCAGCTGAGGGCGGCCCGGTACATCGTCGCGCCGCACTCCTCGCACGTCGCCTTCGCGTTCTCCTCCAGGGATTCGGCCGCCTTTCGCAGTGCGAAGATGAACCCGATCGCCAGCACGATCAGGGTCACCATGACCAGTGGGAAGAGGATCAGGAGCACGATCCCGAAGAGCGACCAGCCGTCCTGGGCCCAGCTCAACAGCCCCAGCGCCCCGGTGTCGTCGTCCTCGTCCAGCTCGATGGCGCTCTCCAGGACTCCGTTGTGGACGGCCGCCACCAGAAAGGTGCCTCCGGCCACGAGGACCGACCCCAACCCGTACGCCGTTCCCGAACCGCCGAGGAGGGAAGCCAGGATCTCCGCCTCGGTGAGGCTCAGGATCCCCAGGTAGGTGAGAAGTGCGGCCAGGGGCTTCGCGTACTGGTCCACGAGCGTCAGGAGTTGCCGAGCCTCACTGCTCTTGTGGGCCAGGATCTCCACCAGGGCCAGGACCCCCAGCACCACCAACGTCTCGTCGGCGGTGAACCAGCTCGGGACCGCCTCGCCCCCCATGAGGCGGAGGAGCCCCCATTCGGCGACCCACCCCACCTCCGGAGCGAACCGCAGGGTGAGAGCGGCGGCGAACATGGGCACGAAGGCCCGGGCGGCGAAGAGTCCGGTCAGACCCACCGTGCCTGCCGCCAAGCTCGGACCGATCATGAGAGTGACTGGGCTCCGAAGGTGGAGGGGATGGCGCCAGAGGGGAAATCTTATTCGGCCGAGGGGGGTAAGTCTTTTCCTGCAGCTCCCGGTGTACCTGCCAGCTCCCGGTGTACCTGCTGAACCTCAGGACAATAATTCAGATTCCGGCGTTTCGCATGACCATAGGCATCTCTCCGTTCCTCAAGAGGCGACCTTCCAGGTCTCGCCCCGATCGGAATCCAGCCTTCCCCTGGAGGGCGCTCTCCCGTCTTGTCCCCCTCGTCCTGCTCGGGTTCGCCCTCCTCCTCCCACTCGCCGCCGAGGCCCAACTCACCGCCGAGGAGGCGGGGGGCCGTCTCATTGAGGCGGTGAGCTTTTCGGGCACCGATGCGATTTCGGAGAGCAGCCTCAAGACCAGCATCTTCACCGAGCCCACCCGCTGCCGGGGGCTCCTCCTGACCCCCTTCTGTTGGATCATCGACTCCGACGTGCTCATCGAACGGCACCGGCTCGATCCCGGCGAGCTCGCCCGCGACGAACTTCGCGTCCTGGTACGCTACTTCAGGGAGGGCTACAGGGAGGCCGCCGCGGCCGCCGAGATCGAGGAGCGGGGCGGGGGGGTCCGCGTGCGCTTCCAGGTGGTGGAGGGCGCCCCCACCCTCATCGAGTCCATGACGGTCACGCAGCGCGAGGAGGTACTGAGGGGTCGCGACCTCGACGGGGCGGACTTTCCGGGCGAGGGGGAGCCTCTGAGTCACCGTCGACTGGAGGCCGGCATCGAGCGCTTGGCCGTGCTCCTGCAGGAAGCGGGATATCTGGACCACGAGATCCAGGATTCCATCGAGATCTCCGAGCGGTCCGCTCGCGTCGAGGTGGTGATCGATCCCGGGTCCCGGGCCACTGTGGCGGGCTTCGACATCCAGGGGAACGAGGAGATCGAAGATGAAACCATCATCCGAGCGCTCTTCCTCGAAGAGGGTGAACTTCTGACGACCCCCCTCCTGACCCGGAGCCGGAGAGCGCTCCATCGCTCCAGCCTCTTTCATGAGGCGGACGTGGCCGTGGTGGAGTCGCCCGACAACGCGACCGACAGCGCGAAGGTGGTGGAGGTGCGCGTGCGTGAGGCGCCTCCGCGGCTCGGACGGGTGGGAGGCGGGTTCAACACCCTGGAATTCGTGCAGGTCGAGGGGCGCTACACCCACTACAACTGGAGGGGCGGAGGGCGACGGATGGATCTCCGGACCGGTGTCGGCAACCTGCTGGCCCCCCAGCTCACCGACCGCCTCTTCTTCCGCGACATCCTCCCGGGCGAGCTCTCCGGTGTGGACGAGGGGCCCTTCAAGCGTCCCACCTGGCAGGCCAGCATCGAATTTGCCCAACCGGCCTTCCGGGCGGCGGAGAACACGCTGGGTCTGAGCCTCTTCGCCCACCGCCGCGTGGTGCCTGCGGTATCGGTGGACCAGGGGTACGGGGCCGAGGTCTCCCTCACGCGCACCCTGGGATTCCAGATGCCCCTCAGTCTCAGCTACCGGCACGAAGTCATCTCGGTCCGGGCTGGAGACGTCTACTTCTGCGTCACCTTCGGGATCTGCGAACCCACCGCCATCGCCTCCCTTCGGGAACGAAACACCCTGGCGCCCCTGAGCCTCAGCTACCTCGTGGATCGAAGCGACGCGGCCCTGGCCCCCACGACCGGATATCGCGGACGCGTCTCCCTGGAGCACGCCTCGGGGGCCACGCTCTCCGACTTCCGCTACAATCGGGCCTCGGCCGACGCCAGCTACTACCAGCCCTTCGGAGGCACGCCTCGCCACGTTTTGGCGGGGCACGTGCGGGCGGGTTGGGTGAGGTCGCTCGACAGCACAAAGGAGGCGCTCGGGACGAACGGGACCGATGAGACCGGACAGTCTCTCCTCCATCCCAGGAAGCGCTTCTTCTCCGGCGGGGCGCGTTCGGTGCGCGGGTACGCAGAGAACCAGCTCGGCCCGAGGGTCCTCACCATTCCCCGGGCTCTTCTGCTCGGTGAGGACGTCTGTACCGAGGAGGAGATCCAGGACCGCAGCTGCGATCCCAGCAGGGCGCCCCTGGATGCCTTCGCCTCTCGACCGCTAGGGGGTACGAGCGTCCTCGAGGGGAGTATCGAGTACAGGTTCCCCATCCGGGCGATCTACGGCGCCGTCTTCTTGGATGGGGCGATGGTGGGGGGGCGCGTCGAAGGCTTCCTGCAGGACGCCGCGCGCTCGATCACCCCGGGCTTCGGTGTTCGGGTTCCCTCGCCGGCCGGCCCCATCCGCATCGACCTGGGTGTTCGGGGAAGTGAGGCACGGCTCCTGCCCGTCATCACCGAGAGCGAGACCGACATCGGAAACGGGGTCATCGAGCGGGAGCTCGTCCAGCTCGACCAGCGACGTCTCTTCGACCCGCTGGAGGACCAGGGGACCCTGGGCCAGATCCTCGGACGTCTCACCCTCCACTTCTCCATCGGGGAGGCCTTCTGATGGGGCTCACACTGCGGCGACTCGGTCGGGGCCTGGTCATTGGCCTGGGGGGACTGGTCCTACTGGCGATCCTCGGGGTCTTCATCCTCACCAACACGCCCTGGGGGCGAGAGCAGGTTCGAGGATTCGCCGAAACCCAGCTGAACGAGATCGTCGAGGGGCGGGTGGAGATCGGGCGAATCGAGGGGAACCTCCTCCGTGGCGGGATCGTTCGGGACCTCACCATCGTCGACCTCGAGGGCCGGCCCTTCGTGAGCGCGGACGAGGTCGAATGGCGTCACTCGCTCTCCGATCTCGTACGCCAGCGCATCGTCCTCACCCGTCTGGGGCTTCGTCGGGTCCACCTGGTCCTGGACCAGCGGCCTGGTGAGGAGTGGAACTTCGCCCGGATCTTCCCCGTGGACCCCGAGAGTGAGCCGGATCCCGAGCCCGACGTCGAGCCCGGGTTCGGCGACTGGGTCGAACTCCGGGAGATCCAGGGGGAGGACCTCGATGTCACCGTGAGGATGCCGTGGGAGCCGGATCCGGAGCTCACCGACGAGGAGCGTGAGGAACGGGTCCGCCAGGCCCGGGCGGGCGAGACGCTCGAGCTGGTGGTCGAAGGCCCCGAGGGGTTCCAGAGCGTGATGGACTTCAGCGTGGCCGATGCCCACCTGCCGCGCATCGTCATCGCCGATCCTGAGACCGACGAGCTCTCGATCGAACTCGCCAGGATGAGTGGCACCGCGGAGCCCTTCCGCTCACCGAACCCGGGGGTCATCGAAGATCTGTCCGCCCTCGTCCAGATCGGGCCGGAGAGCCTGACCGTCCGGGACCTGACCCTCTCGCTGCCCGCCTCCGAGCTGACGGCCCAGGCCGTGTTCGTGCCCGAGACCGCCGCGCTCCAGGCCACCGTGGATGCGGATCCGGTCACCCTGGACGACTTTCGGTTCCTCTATCCGCCCCTTCCCCCTGGGATCTCGGGAGAGGCCGCCCTGGCGGTTCAGCTCGGAGAGGCCACCACCCGGGCGAACCTCCGAGAGTTGGAGCTCCAGATCGGCGACGGCCGGCTCGACGGCAGAGGAGCTGTCGAATTCGGGGACCGGATCGTCCTCGACGACGCCGAGGTCGGGTTCGAGGGGATCCAGACCCGGTTCGTGGAAGAGCTGCTCGCGGATCTGGAGCTGCCGCCGCTGGAGTTCCCTGAGCACGGGGAACTGAGCGGGCGAGTCGTGGCCACCTCCGAGGACCGGGGCGAGGCGCAGCCCCCGGCTCTCCTCGATGGTCGGGTCAGCTTCCTGACCGAGGGCGGTCAGACCAGCATGGTCCGGGTCGACGGCGGAGTCACTCCGGGTGAGGTCGTCCACCTGAGCCGCCTGAGGGTGAGCCTGGAGCCCCTCCAGACCGAGCTGGTCCGGGCCGCGGCTCCCGAGCTCCCCCTGCGGGGCGACATCCGGGGGCAGGCCACCTTCGACGGACCGGTTACAGGTCCCCTGAGGATCGACGGCGCCTTCGCCCACCGGGATCCGACCGCGGGCACGAGCCGCGTGGCGGCCACCGGTGAGGTGGCCTTCACGGACGAGCTTCGGGTATCGGAGGGGGTGGTGAGGCTAGAGCCCCTGCAGGTGGCCCTGCTGCGAGAGTTCGATCCGGAGTTCCCCCTGGGCGGCACGGTGGAAGGGATCGCACGCCTGGACGGCACCCTGGCGGAAGGGCTCCGATTCGATTCGGAGTTCCTCCATCGGCAGGATGAGGAAGAGAGCTCCAGGGTTGCGGCGCGGGGAGAGGTGGCCACCGCGGGGGATGGTCGGATCGTGACCCACGTCGAGTTGGACGACATCTCCCTGATCACGGCAGGCCGATTCGCCCCTGACGCTGGACTGCGAGGGAGCCTGGACGGTGACGCCGAGATCGAGGGGACCTTCCGGGATCTCATGGCGTCGCTCCGCCTCGTCCTTCCCGGCGACGGGGTCCTGGAGTCCGAAGGAGCTGTGGACCTCACCGGCGAAGAGCCCTCCTACCGGATCGGCCTCCGCCTCCAGGATCTGGACCTCTCGGCGCTGTCCCATCGGATCGACGCGGAAACGTCGATCGCGGGAGCCGTGCAGGCCCAGGGCGAGGGAACGGACCCAGCGCGGATGAACGCGGGGCTTTCGGTCGATCTTCTGGAGGATGGGCCGTGGGCTTCAGCGTCGACGGCCTCGCGCCCGGGCGGGGGGGAGGCCGACGAGGTGAAGCTGGGTCCCCGCACGCTGCAGGCCCGCCTCGGTGTCGCAGGAGGGCTCATCCGCGTGGATACGCTCCGCCTCGCCATGCCCTCGGCCGAGGTCGAGGTCCAGGGGAGCTTCGGGCTCACCGACGAGCACAGCGGCGCTCTCGCCTACCGGATTTCGGTGGACTCCCTCCACGCCCTCGAGCCCTTCCTCCCCACCGACCCGGGCCTCGTCGAGCCCCGGCCCGCCGTGCGCGAGGCGGCCGTGGAGATCCGGGAGGAGGAGCTGGCCGAGATCGTGCGCGAAGCCCAGGTCGAGTTCCTGGCCACGGGCCACCGGCCGGCGCTTCCGGAACAGGAAGAGATTCCGGGACTCGAGGGCATCCCTCGGGACGTCCTGACCGGTAGCCTGGCGATCTCCGGGATGATCGAGGGCAATCTGAGCCGGTTCGACGTGGCGGGGGGCTTGAACGCGGAGGAGCTGGTCTTCCTCGGCAACCGCGTCGAGGAGGCCCGAGGGAGCTACACCCTCGTGGGGGTGTCGCCGGGTCCGGGAGTGCACGTGGGAGAGCAGGAGCCGGAACCTGCCAGGGGCCCGGACAGCGACGAGGAGCGGTCGAGCCTGCAGGCCCGGGTCGAGTTGGAAGCCGAGGAACTCTTCCTGGCTGGATTCCAGTATGACCGGATCGCGGTAGAGGGTGACTTCCAGTCCGGAGCGATGCAGACCGGCGGGGTGGCCCTGCAAGTTCACCAGGATCCGGAAACGACCATCCGGGTCGAGGGTGGCGTGGAAGTGGCCGGGGATGCTGGGGAGATGTGGTTGGAGGAACTCACCCTCGAGTTCGAAGACGCGATCTATCGCCTCCTCCGGCCAGGTGTCGTGCGGTGGAGCGACCGGAGGATGGAGGTGGTCGACCTTACTCTGGAGAGCGACCTGAACGCCAGGCTCGCCGCTTCGGGAAGCCTGCCCCTTCGAGAGTCCGACCTGGAACGGCTTGATCCGGAGACAGAGGGTCCCCGGGCCATGGAATTCTCCATGACGGCGTTCGAACTCGCCCATCTCTCGCACCTCGCACAGATGGAAGAAGGCCTGGACGGATGGCTGTCCCTGGAGGTGGAGATGCTCGGAAGTCTCGACCGCCCGGAGATTGGCGGGACGGCGGGCCTGACCGGTGTGACCTTCAGCGACCAGGCTCTACCGGAGCTGCATGCCGAGGTCGACTACTCCGAGAGGGTGCTGAACGTGGATGCCTGGGCCCTGCAGGAGGAGCGACGGGTCTTCGTAGCCGAGGCCCGACTCCCCATGAACCTGGGGCTCATCGACGTCACCGAGGCCCGACTCCTCGATGGATCCATCGAGGGAACCGCTCGCATCGAGGATCTGCGCCTGGAAGGACTCGACGCGCTCAGCGATGAGATCCAGGGGATCGCCGGCGGGGTGGACGCAGAGTTTTCGGTGGCAGGCACGTACGAGGACCCGGAGGTGATCGGAGGGGTGCAGGTGGCCGTGCCCACCGTGTTCCTGGCGCCCCTGGGGCTTCAGGTCAACGACCTGACCGGAGCAGTGTCCCTCCGCGACCAGATTCTGGTGGTGGATTCGGTGGTCGCCTACAGCAGGGGCCCGATCCGAGCTTCGGGCCAGGTGGATCTGGCCGACCTGGCCGCTCCTCGGTTCGATCTTCAGCTTCGGGCGACCAACGCCCAGGTGATGAACACCGAGGAGGTGCGGGCTCGAGTCGATGCGCAGATCGCCATCGCCGGTCCCCTCGAGGAGGTCATGGTCACCGGCGAGGTCCGGACCCGTGAGGGGGTGATCCGAATCCCAAGCACCAATGAGCTGGCCGAGCCCCCTCCCCTGGATCTGGGTGATCCTGCACTCCGAGCCCGCCTGGACCCCAGGTTGATCCAGGAGATCGACCGCCTCGTCGACACCTCTCCGCTACTCGACAATCTGCAGGTCGACCTGGACCTGCAGATCGGCCGCGGGATGTGGGTCCGTTCGTCCGACATCAATGTGGAGCTGTCCACCCCTCCGGCCATTGGCCCACTCCAGGTGAGGATGAACGGGATTCGTCCTGAAGACATCAGCCTCGACGGAACCGTTCAGACCGAACGGGGCGAATACGAGTTCATGGGCCGCCGGTTCAGTCTGAGCCGCGGGACGGTGACCTTCGTCGGTGGCGCCACCCTGGAGCCGCTGATCCGGCTCACCGCGGAGCACGAGGTCCAGCTGCCGGGCCGGGAGCCCTTCGACATCCGGATCGTTCTCGACGGGACGCCCCTAGAGCTGGATACGGAGCTGGAGAGCACCGCCGAGCCTCCCCTCTCCCAGACGGACCTGCTGAGCTTCGTGGTCTTCGGCCGGGACGCGGGCTCACTCCTGACCCAACATGGCTCGGCCCTTTCGGGGCAAGGGTCCACCGGAGGTCCGCTGGTAGGAGCGGTGGCGAGTCGAGCCGCCCAGCAGTTCGCCACGGTGGGGTTCGACGCGGTACTGGGAGAGATGGAGGCCGAAACAGCCCGGGCGCTCCGGCTCGACGTACTGAACATCCGCCCCGCCGAGCTCCCGGCGGAGCTCTCGACCGGGGAGTTCGCCGATCTTCTGCGGGGAACCGAGTTCGAAGCGGGTCGCTACGTGACCTCCCGTCTCTTCATCTCGGGACAGGCACGCCCCACCTTCGTCCACCCCGGGGCTCGCCTGGATTACGAGACCGAGCACGGCTGGGTCTGGCGGGTCACCTGGAGGCCCCGGTTCCTCCCCGCGGTCCCCACCCTTCTCTTCGAGGAGCCGGATCGGGCCAGCGTCTTCGGATCTCTGCTCTTCCGGGAGTGGCGTTTCTGATCTCTCCGACCCCCAGAACGAACGGGAAGCCCCCCGATCGTTCCGGCCGCTCCTTGGAGCGCTCTGGAGATCGGGGGGCTTCGAGGTCCGGCCTGGGTCCCTCGGGCCGGTTCACCCAGGATGCGCCGTCAGGCGGGCACGGCCTCTCGGTGGGTGATGGTCGTGCCCAGAACCTCGAGGAAGCTGGCGATCCAGGCGGGGTGGGCCGGCCACGCGGGCGCGGTGACGAGGTTCCGGTCGACGTGGGCCTGGTCCATCTCCACCTCGATCCAGTTCGCACCAGCCAGTTGGGCCTCCGGCCCACATGCTGGGTAGCCGGTGCAGCTCCGCCCCTTCAGGACACCTGCGGCTGCCAGGAGCTGAACCGCGTGGCACACCGCAGCGATGGGTTTGTCGTGCTCATCGAAGTGGCGGACCATGTCCAGGACCTTCTCATTGAGCCGGATGTACTCCGGCGCCCGACCGCCAGGCACGACCAGGGCGTCATAGTCTTCGACGCGGATCTTCGAAAAGGTGGCGTTGAGGGCGAAGTTGTGCCCCGGCTTCTCGGTGTAGGTCTGGTCACCCTCGAAGTCGTGGATGGCGGTGGCCACGGTCTCCCCCTCCTTTTTCTCCGGGCAGACGGCATGAACGGTGTGTCCTACCATTTGAAGCATCTGGAAGGGTACCATGACCTCGTAGTCCTCTACGAAGTCACCCACCAGCATCAGAATCTTGCTCGCCATAACGCATCTCCTTCTGGGGTGAACTCAACCTACTGTTGGAATCATCCTCGCGGATGGCGCCGGATCAGAGTCCCTCCATCTCGGCCTGGATCTCGTCCATCCGGTCCATGAGCTCGGCCGCCTCCGCATCGATCTCCAGCATGCGTTCGCGCTGGGCCGACTCGAAGTCCTCGATGGCCTGATCGATCTCCGGGCGGGCCAGAACGGTCTGCTGGATGGACTGGAGTTCCATTTCCACGCCCTGGGCTTCCATTCCGATCTCCTGAGCGCGTTCCTGGTCACCCGCCTCCTGGGCCGCCATGAACTCGTCTTCGAAATCGTCCATCCGCTCGAACAGCTCTGGAGCCTCTTCGCGCATCGCTGTTTCGATGCGGTCCCGGAGCGACTCCAGTTGATTGGAGAGCTCCTCGTCCTGCATGGCCTCTTCCTGGATGGGTGCCAGACGCTGCTGAATTTCCTGGGCCTCGGTCATCAGCGCCATCATCTCGGGGTCCATTTGCTGCTGAGCTCCCGGGGCGCCAGGCTGGGCCTGTTCTGCGGCGGGCTGCTGATCAACGGGGGGCTGATCCATCCCGTCATCGTCGCCGCAGCCGGCCACTCCCAGGGCCGCGACCAGAGCCATTGCCATCCATGCCTTCGTCTTCGTCATCAATAGGGTCCGTTTCGGAGGTGAAGGTAGGCATCGCAGGAATCAGCGATTGCCCCTCCGCAAGTTAACCTGCAGCAAAGGTTTCGTTCCGGAGAAATGCGCAGGTGAACCTTGGATCTCCGGGTCATTCCGCTGAGCATACGGATCGCATCTCACTCCCGTGACATGGGGCGGAAATGTGAATTCATCATGAAGAGTTGCTGCCAGGTCTGCTGTTTGACGCACGAAGCTCACACGACGACTCGGAACACCGGTCGGATCTTCCGAGGGAGTTCGAGGAAGTTTGCCGCATGGCGATCTCGGACGCGGACAGGACCCCTCAGCCGTCAGGGGTTTAGCTGAGGCAGCAGTCGCCCCGGACGGAAGGCTGACCGGGGCTCGACCCAGCGGACCCAGGGAAGGAGTGAGGGCGTGGATAACCCAGGAGTGGAACGGCGTGGAGGCAATGCGGTGGCCAGACTCAGCACCTCCGTGGGCGTCATCCTCATCGTGCTCGGAGTGGCGGCATACCTGGCCACCGGGATGGCCAGCCTCACGGCCCTCATCCCGGCCGTGCTCGGACTCCTCCTCTACGGCTCGGGTTGGGCCGCGTCCCGGAGTCCCAGGCTCCGGACTCCGGCCCTGATCTTCACGACGTTGGTGGCCACGGCCGGCGTACTGGGCTCGCTCCGGGCCGTTCCCGATGCGGTCGCCTTTCTCTCAGGGTCCAGCGTGGAGCGTCCGCTGGCCACGGTGGCCCAGGTCCTGACCGTCTTACTCTGCCTCGTCCTCCTCACCTTCATCGTCCGTTGGCTGGCCGGGAGAAGATGGGAGGCATCCTGACCGTCCTGCTGGTCGGCCTGCCCCTGATGGGCGCCCCGCCCGAGGCCCCGCGATTCGAGCCCTCCCCACCTGATGCGGTTTCCCGTGCAGAGTTTCGGTCGCAAAGGTTCTCGGAGCAGACCACCCTCTCGGATTCCATACTCCGGGGTCATCTCACCTTGTCGGGAGAACCGGCCGACTCGGGCACCGTGGTCCTTCACCAGGTGAGGGGCGACGCCGCCGCTCCGGCGGACTCGGTCCGCGTCGGGGCAGACGGCGGTTTCAGCCTGTCCCTCCCCACCTGGGAGCCGGATGGAGGCGAGGTCCCCGTCTTCTTCGCCCTGGCCCGAAGAGACGGGGTCCCCTATTTCGGCCCTCCCTTCCGCGCCGGTGATCCGCCCCCAGCACCTCTGGTTCTGGAGCTTCATCCCGCCCGTTCGGTACCGCCAGGAGGTGTGATCCCCCCTGTCGAAGGCCGGGAACTCACCATTCGAAGGGGAGAGGACGACTGGACGGTCCTGGACCGGTTCCAGCTTCGCAACGATTCCACGGTGACCTGGGTGGCCGGAGCGGACGGTCCCATCGTGTGGCAGTATCCCCTTCCCGCAGGGGCTCGAGGCGCTCGGTACGTGGACGGGGACCCCAGTCCGGAGGCCGTCTATCTCGAGGGCACGGGGGTGCAATTGGTGGGCCCGCTCCGCCCCGGGCCCACGGTGGTTTCGCTGGCTTACGAGCTGGAGGAGCTCGACACCCGGATTCCACTTCCAGGGCACACCGAGGCCATGGGGATCCGAGTCGACGAGTCGGCTCCGCTCCTCTCGATTGAGGGGTTGGAAGGGCCCTTCGTTGATCCCGGCGCCACGGGAGGCGAGGTCCGGGTCTGGGCTGGAGAAGCCCTCTCGGACCGGATTCTCCACATGGCCCCGGCGCCGGGAACGGGCCCTGCGCCCTGGGTCGCGGGGTTTCTCGGGTTGGTTCTGCTGGGGGTGGGCGCCCTGATCCTGGTGCGCCGGGCAGGGCAACGCGAGGCGCCCCATGAAGCGGAAGACAACCTGAAGAAATAGTCCTGCCCGGAGTTACTTGACCTGGGTCAGGCCGAGGCCTTAAGGTGCAGTCCGAATTCGTCTATTTTCTGCGCCATTCTTCCGAGGTTCGTCGATGGGTCGCTTCTTCCAGGCACTCTGGCGGAGCCTGACCGGCATCGCCGAACGGTTCAAGCCCCCTCCGGGCTGGCAACTCCCCGTGACGGTACTCCTGGGTACCCTGGTGGGCTTGGCGATCCTCCTCTTCGATGTGTCGCAGGCCTCGTCCTACCTATCGGACAATCCCGCGACCTGCGTGAACTGTCACGTCATGGCGCCGGAATACGCGTCCTGGTCGAACTCCAAGCATCGGCTGGCTGCGACCTGCAACGACTGCCACGTTCCCCATGACAACTACATTCGCCACTACGGCTTCAAGGCCTCGGACGGTGCGCGCCACGCCTTCATGTTCACCTTCCGGCTCGAGCCTCAGGTGATCCGGATCCACGAGGCGGGACAACGGGTCGTGCAGGAGAACTGTATCCGTTGTCATGTGGACCAGGTGGACCAGACCAAAGTGGGCCAGGTTCGTGGCGATGCCAGTCCCGAAGAGGGGATGCGCTGCTGGGGCTGCCACACCGGTACCCCCCACGGCGAGGTGCGAGGACTGGCTTCCGCGCCCTATGAACACGTCCCGCTGGTGGAGTCGGTCACCCCGAGCTGGCTCCGAGACGTGATGGACCGCCCCACTCGAACTTCCAATCTCGAGGAGAACCCGTGAACGTATCAGAACTCGTCGACCGAAAGCCCTGGGTCGCCTGGGTGCTCTTTATCGGGACCGCCGCGGTGGTCTTCCTTGCGGGAGTCTTCCTGGCCACGATCCTGGATCGGCGGGGCGAGGCCACCATGGCCGGGGTGCCGATCACCCCCCTCCCCGATTTCGAGCCTCGAAACGCGGTCTGGGGTGAACAGTTTCCCCGTCAGTTCCAGACGTACCTCCAGACCCTCGATACCACCTTCGTGTCGCGGTACGGGGGCTCACGGCACCGAGACATGTTGGCCCAGCACCCCGAGATGGTCGTCCTCTGGGCGGGCTATCCCTTTTCTCGGCATTATGATCAGATCCGGGGCCACTACTACTCGGTGAAGGATGTCCATAGCTCCCTGCGAACGAACAACGACATGCCGGGGACCTGCTGGACCTGCAAGAGCACAGATGTGCCGCGCCTGATGGATGAGTTCGGAGTCGCGGGCTTCTACGAGCAGAGCTGGCGGGACCTGGGGCCCGAGGTGGCGAATCCCATCGGATGTCAGGACTGCCACAGTCCGCAGAACATGCAGCTCCAGATCACCCGGCCGGCGCTGATCGAGGCCTTCGACCGGATGGGGCGCGACATCCAGCGGGCCTCGCACCAGGAGATGCGGTCCCTGGTCTGCGCCCAGTGCCATGTGGAGTACTACTTCGACGAGACCAACTACCTGATCTTCCCCTGGGACGAGGACGGGTACGATGCCGCCGCCCAGGAGGCCTTCCAGGACGAGCGGGGTCATACCGACTGGGTCCACACGGTGAGTCGTGCCCCCATGCTCAAGGTGCAGCACCCCGACTGGGAACTCTTCCAGGCCGGGATCCACGCGCGGCGCGGAGTGTCCTGCGCAGACTGCCACATGCCCTATCAGCGGGAAGGCGCGGTCAAGTTCACGGATCACCACATCACGAGCCCCCTGGCCAATGTGTCGGGGTCGTGCATGACCTGCCACAGCGGTTCCGAGTCGGAACTCACCGCCCGAGTCTATGACAATCAGGATCGGATTGTGGAGCTGCGCAGGCAGGCCGAGCGGACCCTGGCCAAGCTCCACATCGAGGCCGGGGCCGCCTGGGACGCCGGGGCCACTGAAGAGGAGATGGAGCCCGTTCTGGGGATGATCCGGAGCGCCCAGTGGAGGTGGGACTTCGTGGCCGCCTCCCACGGGGCGGCCTTCCATGCGCCGGTGGAGTCGGGACGGCTCCTGGGTCAGGCCATCTCCCAGGCCGGTGAAGCAAGACTCCTGCTCTCACCCATCCTGAGCCGCCTCGGGGTAGAGCAGCCGGTGGAGATGCCCGAATGGGAGAAGGGGAATCTCCAGGCCTTCATCGGGATCGACATGGACGCACAGGAGAGCCATAAGGCGGCCTTCCTCCGGGACACCCTGCCGAACTGGTACGAGTCGGCGCGCCACCTGAGAGAGGGTCCCACCGATTACGTGCCCCTGGTGCGGGAGGCCCAGCCCGACCAGTAGGCGAATGGGTCAGGATGATTCGGTCAGGTCCCGCAGAAGGTGCGGGTGACCCTCTCCGCCTTGGCCGGCGGCCGAATCGTGTCGGCGTTTTCGGGGTGGTCGTCGAAGGGGCGCGCCAATAGGGGAAGCAGCCGCTGCATGGGCTCGAAGTCCAGCTCTTCCACGGCCGCATCCACGGCCTCCTGAGCCAGATGATTCCGCAGGATGAAGGAGGGGTTCACCCTCTTCATGGCCCGGATCCTCTCCTCGTCGTCCCGAGGTTCACTGGCCAGTCGCGCTCGCCACCGACGGGCCCATTCGTCGAAGGCCGTGGGGTCGTCGAAGAGACCCCGGACCGCCTCGTCTCCTTTCGCACCGGAGGACTCCTGCGACGCGACCGCGTCGACTCCTCCGCCCTGCGGGGTGCCATCCAGCTCCGAGAGTGCCCGGAAGGTACGGGTCATGTCGGCGTTCTCCCGGGCCATCCTTCCCAGGAGATCCAGAGCGAGCTGCACGTCGGCCGCGGCCGGCTTCGGCCCAGGCGTGACCAGACGAGTTCGGCGGGGTGGGATCAGTGGGCTCTCTCCTTCCTCCTCCGACCCGGACGATCCCGCAGCACCCGGCGGGGGAGCGAGCCCGATCTTCGCCACCAGCCCTCGATGGAAGGTGGTCTCGAACCGGTCCGGAAATTCAGTCAGCACCTCCTGGGCCCGTTCCACTCCCTCCTCGGGCTCGTCGGCCAGGAGGGTAAGGAGCGTCTCTGCCAGGCGGGCCAGGTTCCAGTGGGCGATCCCGGGCTGTTGATTGAAGGCGTATCGCCCCTGCCAGTCGATAGAGCTGTAGACCTCGTCGGGCCGGTAGGGGTCCAGAAACCCGAAGGGCCCGTAGTCGATGGTCTCGCCGACCACGGAGGTGTTGTCCGTGTTCATGACCCCGTGGATGAAGCCCACCAGGAGCCAGTTCGCGACCAGGTCGGCGGTGCGGCGCAGCACCCCGGCCAGAAGTTCCCTGTACCGGTCGTCGTGGTCGACGAGGTGGGGGTAGTGACGCTCGATCACGAAATCGGCCAGGCGGACCACCGACGCCGCGTCTCCCCGACGGGCGAAGTACTCGAAGGTCCCCACACGCACATGGCTGGTCGCCACGCGGACGAGGATGCCCCCGGGTTCGGGCCGTTCCCTGAGGACCTCCTCTCCGGTGGAGAGGACGGCCAGGGCCCGTGTGGTGGGGATGCCCAGCGCGGCCATCGCCTCGCTCCCCAGGTACTCCCGAATCGCCGGCCCGATGGAGGAACGTCCGTCGCCGCGCCGTGAGAAGGGAGTCCGGCCAGCTCCCTTGAGCTGGACGTCCCGACGGATCCCCTCCAGGTCCACGACCTCACCCAGAAGGATCGCCCGACCGTCGCCGAGCTGAGGTACCCAGTTGCCGAACTGGTGCCCCGCATAGGCCATGGCGACGGGCTCGGCGCCGGCCGGAACCCGATTCCCCGCCAGCATTTCCACGCCCTCCCGCGACTCCAGGAGCTCGGGGTCCAGCCCCAGTGACTCCGCCAGGGGGCGATTCAGGTGGATCAGTCGGGGTTCTGGAACCGGGGTGGGAGCGGTGCGGGAGTGGAAAGCGTCGGGAAGCGAAGCGTAGCTCTGGCCGAAGCGAATCCCATCGATGCCTACCCTATCGGCGGTTGGCTTCGGAGTGGGGTGGGCGTCCTTCATGGGACCTTCACGTCAGGGGGAGCGAGGGTCGATCTGTACCCGGGGGCCATGCGGGTGTTCTGGATCCTGACCCTTTGCCAACAAGCGTCTCGCCGGGGCCGGAGCTGCGGGTCAGCACGGTGCACGGGAGTCGCGGCGTCGCGGAGGAGATCCCATGCAGTGCGAGACGCACCGTGCGTTTTGCCCGATGCCCTGGAGATGTCTGGCGCTGCTCGTCTCCCATCTCCGGAGCCGCACGAAGGGTCGAGCATTCCGGGTTCGTGGCGTCCCTCCTGATGATCCACGGTTCCGAGGGATGGCGCGGCCGGGTCCCTCCTCGGATTCCGAGCCCCGGGGTCTCCCGTTTGCATTCCACTGGCATAGGGACTCTTCGGGAGAGGGCCTTCACGGGAGGATTCATGAACGCTTTAGCGGTAAGATCGCACAGGTCCGGACTTCGCACTGCCGGCGTTTGCTTGTCACACTGTGCCCCCGTTCTCCAGCGGATCGGGTGGGCAGTCCTCCTGTGCTCTCTGCTCGGGCTCCTCGCCCTTCCTCTCCCGGCCCAGGTCGTAACGACGGGCCCTTCCCCATCCAGGGACATCTCGGGCCGTACAGTGGCCACGGATGGTCGGCCGCTCACGCGGGTCACCGTCTCCGTTCAGGGCGAGGGCGGCCGGGTGATCCGAAGTGTCGATACCGATGAGAGCGGCACTTTCCGGATCTTCGATCTTCCCCGCGAGCCCCTGACGGTTCGCTTTGAACGGATGGGTCTCCAGCCCGCGGAACGGACCGTCGGCGCATACGAGGGCGATGCACTCCTCGATGTCGTCCTGGCGGATACGATGTTCATCGTTCGGCCCCTGGTCGTGGAGGTCCGCCGTCCACCCCCTCCCGACCAGACCGGCCGAGGCGCGACGTCCCGAGAGCTCACCCAGGACCAGGTCCGTCGACTTCCCGGCTTGGCAGAAGCGGATCCGATCCGCGCGGTGGGTACCCTTCCGGGAGTGATCTCAGCCAACGATGTGTCGGCCGGGTTCAACGTGCGGGGTGGGGAGTCGGACCAGAACGCCATCCTCCTGGACGGGTTCCCCCTCTTCAGTCCCTTCCACCTGGGAGGGATGTTCTCGGTGTTCAACCCCGATCTCGTCGAGCGAGTGGAGGTCTCCACCGGGGGATTCCCGGCCGAGTTCGGAGGGAGGGCGTCGTCGTTGGTGCGCATCCAGTCCGATCCGGGGCCCGGATCGTTCCAGGCCGATGGAGGGATCTCACTTCTGGCCGTCCGGCTGGCGGTGGCGGGGGGGTGGCATCCCCGAGCAGACGAGCGGAGCCTCTTCGAATCCACCCATTGGAGAGTGGCGGCCAGGCGATCCTATGCCGACCAGATTCTCCGTCCCGTGACGGAGTTTCCGTATCATATGGAGGATTTGCAGGCCGTGGTGGTGGCCCGGCGACCGAGCGGCAGTCGTTGGACCACATCGGCCTACATGGGGAGGGACGTTCTGAATATGGGGGGGATCCAACGCGAGGACTTCCCCCTCCGACTCTACACCAGCTGGATGAACCAGATGGTGGGAACCCGCTGGGATGGCGGCATCGGAGAGGGAGGGCTGGTTCAGGTCTACGGTGGCCTTACCCGGTTCTCCAGCTCGCTCCGCTTCATCGACTTCGACGACACGTCCTCGGGGGGCTGGATGGACCAGTGGAGGTTCGGCGGCTCCGTGTCCCATCCGGTCACGCCGGAATGGACTCTGAAGGCCGGGGGTTCGGTGGATCATTACCGGTGGGAGCATCAGTCGGACATGGGTGGGACCCGGTTCACGGGGGGAGGCGGCGAAGGATGGGCCCCGGCGCTGTTCGTCCAGGCCGATGGTCAGGGGGGGCGCGGGTGGCGGTTGGAACCGGGCCTCCGTCTGGAGGGCTGGGTCGGGGACGATGAGAGACTGGTCCTCGTTCCGGCGCCCCGCCTCACGATTCATCGTCTGTTCGGCGACGGGGGCGAGGGCCTTCGCCTCTCCGCGGGTCGCTATGTCCAGGTCGTTCACTCACTTCGCGACGCGGATCTTCCCCTGGCCATCGACCTCTGGGTCGCTCCGGGAGAGGGCGTCCCCCACACGATATCAGATCAGGTCCAGATCGGATACATCCGCCCCTTCGGAGGCGGATGGACGGCATCGGGCGATCTCTTCCATCGATCCTTCCAGGGTCTCGTGGACAGAAACCGGAACGCCGATCCCAATCAGCCTGCCGACCTCCATCTCATCGGCTCCGGACAGGGTTATGGGGCCGACTTCCTCCTCGAACGTCAGGGACCTGGGATCGAGGGTGCGCTGGCTCTGACCTGGATGAAGGCGGACCGAAGCTTCCCTGACGATGGTCCCCTTGGCGGTGCGAGAACCTTCGTAGACCTGCCCGCGGACTTCGACCGTCGCCTGGATGCGGACCTCGTCCTGCGTTTTCCGGCACTGTGGGGATGGGAGTCGGGTGCTCGCTGGCACGTAGGGAGTGGAACGCCCTATACGCTCCCCGAGGGCGGCTACGGTCTTTTCGCTCCCCGACAGGGCGAGGGGGGGACGTTCCGGTGGCAACCTACCGAGAGCGCCGTGATCCTCGGTCCTCGGAATCAGGATCGCTTCCCGTGGTACCACCGGCTCGACCTGTCTGCTCGCCGGACGTTCATCATGGAATGGGGGGAGCTGACGCCCCATCTGGACATCCTGAACGTCTACAATCAGCGCAATGTCCTCTTCTATTACGCGGACTATTCCGGAGCCGTGCCGACCCGGTCCGGATTCACGATGTTGCCCTTCCTTCCTACGATCGGTGCGGAGGTGCGATTCCGATGAAACGTCCAGAGAAGCACCTGAAGGCAGCCGTCCTCCTCTCGGTCCTCTTCCTCGGGGCATGCGAACTCGAGGAGCTGACGATCCTGGACCCGCCGTCCACGCTGGTGGCCGAGGTCTACCTGAGGGTGAACGATGGGATTCCGGACGCAGTGGCCCTGGTGCATCGCTCCCGGGGCGTTGGGAGCTCCGGAGATGCCGACGCCATCGTGGAGGTGAAGGGCCCGGATGGCCGATCGGTGCGGCTCCAGCCGGTGCAAGCGGCTGAGTGCATGGACGACGCCGTTCCCCGCCGCTTTCCCCTTTCCTGTCATCGGCTCGCCGGTGAGGCCGCGGAGTTCATTCGACCGGGGGCCCATCTCCAGGTCGTGGTGACCGCGTCTTCGGGAGGGGTCTTGAGGGGCGAGACGGTGGTGCCTGGTGACTTCCAGCTCCGTGTGCCCGAATCCCTTCTCACACCCTGCGGTCTGGCGCCCGGAGAGCTCCTCGATGTGCGATGGTCCCGGGCTCGAGGGGCGTGGGCCTATGTGCCCGAAGTGCACATCGAGGGGCTGAGTGAGGCCTTTGCACCCATGGGCGTGGAGGTCCCCCCCGGTCCGTTGACCTTGCTGGCCCTGGCGGTGTCCGAGGCCGATACCACCGTGACCCTGCCCGCGGAGTTCGGGGTGTTCAATCGCTTCAACGGTGACCAGGATCTTCTGCGGGCCCTGCAGAACGGCTTTCCCCCCGGACCTGTGAAGGGTCGGGTTCTGGTCAGCGCATGGGATCGGAATGCAGTGAACTGGAACCGGGTGGGTGGATTCAATCCGTCGGGCACGCCCCGGAGCCCCTCGCTCTGGGGTGAGGGTGGAACGGGCGTGGTGGCGGCCGTCGTGAACCGGAGCTTCGACTTCTTCGTAGACGAGCCCGGTGGTGGCGCTCGCTGTGCCCCGTCCGGCGCACGGGAGGGATGATCCAGGGCCCGGTGGCGTGAGCCGTCGGGATGCCCATTTCGACCTCAGAGCTCACCGTTGGGAGGGGGAGGACGGGGACTGCCGGGCTCCTCCACCTGGAAGTTGCTGTACACGAACCAACCCAGGCCCACTCCCAGCGCCGCCACCACGACCGCGGTCCGCGTGCGATCCAGCGACCTCACCTCGACCCGGGACACCTCCTCCCGCTCCAGAACGATCCGCTGGCGGAGGATCCGGGTCTGGAGTCCCTCTCGCACCTCGTCTCCGGGGACTGAGAGGGCTACCCGGGAGGCCTCGAGCCCCTCCCACCTGGCCTGGACCGCCCGGACGTGGGATTCGAGGAATTCGGAGCGGGCGGCGGCCCCACCCGAGGAAAGGTGGACCCGTACCTCCGCGCCCGGGGCGATGGTCTCGGGCGCGGTCTCCGTGTAGTGGTGGCACCCCACCAGGGCCAGGAAGGCTCCGAGAAGAAGCAGTGAGTCGCCGGCGCGACGAAGGACTCGTGTGCACCTGTTTCTCAACCGTATCTCCTCGCAGGCCTCCCTGACCCGTAGAGTCAGCGGTCCACGGACCCGGTGAAGAGGGGATTGGCCGGATCCACCCAGTCCTGGGGAATGTTGGGATTGTTGTCCACCTCGCCCTGGGAGATGGGAACGCAGAGACGCATGACCCAGGAGAGGTCCTCCATGTCTCCGGGCGTGTCCTCCTCGATCCACCGGCGGGTGTCGCCCATGCGCCGACCTTCCAGCCAGAGCTCCACCCGTCGCTCGAACTTCAGGGCGGTCCAGGCTTCCTCCAGCGAGCTGGCCTCGGCCATCGGGATCGGGGTCCCATCGTGGTCGCTCGTCAGCCCCTCCCGCAGTCCGTTGATCAGGTCCATGGCGGCCTGCCACTGACCCTGCTCCAGGAGGGCCTCGGCCTCGATGAGCCTCATCTCACGGCCGCTGGCCAGATTCACATTGTCGCTCAGCTGCGTCCACTTCCGCTGACGCAGGAGGCGGAGCCCGTCCGGAGTGTCGGTCCGGCCCGTGTCCTCCCAGCGGACCCGAGGATCGCCCGTGTTCAGGTAGTAGTCCTCGGCGAAGCTGTTCAGCACGGTCAGGTCCCGCCAGGAATCCCCGTCGGTGATGTAGACCATGTGGTTGAACTCGGGGACGTCGCCGTCGCCGAAGATCGCCTGGTGGGTGAAGTCCGTGGGGACCTGGGAGGCGTGGCTCACCGCGTCGGCCCAACGCCCCAGGCCCCTGCCCAGGACCTGAGCCAATCCGGCCCGGGCGGCCATGGCAAGCTGCGGTTCACCTGCGGCCTGAGAGACCTCCAGGGCACGGGTGAAGGTGGCTTCGGCCCGCTCCCAGTAGGCTCGATTCTCCTGGGGACCGCTTCCGTCGATCACGGCTGTGCACACGCTCTCTCCCAGGATGCGGTTTCCAAATCCGGCCTTGACCAGCGCCCGGGCCGTGAACTCGTAGGAGTTTGACTCTCCGCCCAGGATCTCGTCGAAACGGGCCACAGCGGATTCGGGGATCCAGCGAGCCTGCTGATGGGCGCTCCAGTATGCTGCGCTGAGCCCCCGATCCCGAGCCAACACCCCGAGGTTGGGTGGGGTCTTGATGCCCTGGCCGGCGAAGTTCCTTCCGGTTCGGGTGATCTCGAGGGTGGTCTCACCCCCGAGGAGCTGGGCCTTCCAGAGCGACTCGGAGAGCATCGCGCTGGCCCCGGTCACGATGGCGTCATGAGCTCCCTGGTCATCCAGGAACTCGTCGGCCACCGGACCCGGGTTCGTCACATTGAAATCGCAGGCCGCAGTCGTCACCAGAAACAGACCAGTCAGCGCCCACAGGATCGGAGCCACGGGGCGCCGTGGGGTTCGGCCCTGACGGATCGTGCCGGACCCTGTCAACGTGGTGCTCGTTCGTTCCCTCATCTCTCCTCCACTCAGCTTTGTCGGGTTCAACCTGTTCGTCCCTGCGTTGTGTCTTTCGCCCATCCGGGGCGAAGACGTTCCAGGCCCGCGTCGTTGGCTCGCCATCAGAAGGTGGCCCGGAGCGAGAGGGTGAACCGTCGGGGGGCACCCGACGACTCTCCGCTGACACCGTAGGGATTGAGGGAGGCGGTGGCGCCCCCGGTCTCCGGGTCCATGATGGGCCACTCTTCATGGGTCCAGACCAGGATGTTGGAGACCGCCAGACGGAGGGTGGCCGAGGTGGCGCCGGGAACCGCGAACGCCACCGGAAGCGCCATCCCGATGTCGCGGATCTTGAAGAAGTCGGCCCGCTGTCCCGAGTCGACACCGGAGACCTGGGTTTCCCTGAAGCAACGCGCCCGGTCGCGGGCGGTGACGTTGGCCAGGCCCGGATGATCCGGTGAGTACTCGAAGTAGGGTACGTGTGCGTAGGCCCCACTCATGCTGGCGTCACACGCCGGTGAGCCGGCCCCCCGATTCACCATGTTGCCGTGGGGGACAGTCGCCACGTGTCCGCCGACATACTCACCTCGGAAGGAGAGGGTGGCGCCGGCCCAGGGCAGGGAAAAGTTGCTGTTCAGCCCCAGCTCACGAGTCGGAGCGGTGGGGCCGCAGAAGGCGTCTCGTTCCAGCTCCGGCTCGGCGAACTCGTTGGCGTTGAGAATCCGGGTGCAGCGTGCCACCGGTGCGGGCTGTCCCTCCACGATGGTAGAGAACACCTGTCCTCCAGTGTTCAGAACCTCACTGCGATTCGTGGAGAAGTTCGCACCCAGATCCCAGCCCCATCCGGCCCGTTCCAGAATCTGGCCCTGAGCCGTGATCTCCAGCCCTCTGTTCGAGAGTTCTCCGATGTTCTCGAGCTGCGACGAGACGAAGCCCAGCGAGGGGAGCTGAGGAACATTGAGGAGGGCGTCTTCGGTGTTCGACCAGTAGTAGTTGACGTCGAGGGTGAGGCGGTCCTCCAGGAGGCTGCTTTCGAACCCGATCTCAACTTCCCGGGTCTGCTCCGGACCCAGGTTCGGATTCCCCACGTTGGCGGGAAGGAAGGCCGTGCGACCCACGAAGCTCCGGGGCTGCCAGGTGCGGACCGCGTCGAAGGGACCAGGCGCCCGGCCTGCCGCCCCGAAGGCGCCCCGGATCCGGAAGTCGCCCCAGCCCTCGTTCCAGAACCCCTCGTCGGATACGACCCAGGAGCCGCTGATCTTAGGGTAGGCCTGGAGCCCGTAGTCGTCACCGAAGGTGCTGTTCCCGTCCACCCGGAGGCCCAGCGTCACGAAGTACCGGTCCCTCAAGTCGAACATGCTCTCGGCGAAGATTCCGGCGTCGATGACCCGGTTTCTCGAACTCTCGGTCAGGCGGATGGCGGTGCTGGCCAGGGTGTGCTCACCTGGGCCCGGGAGGCCCCGTCCGAAGCCGGCCAGTTCGCTCTGCTCCGGCCGTATGGCCTGTCCGCCCCAGGAGACTCGCTGTCGAAGCTCGGAGCCGTACTGCAGGGTATAGCTTCCGGCGTAGTCCACGCTCAACTGTTCCATGGCCCAGCGACGTTCGTCCACGTAGCCCTCGGAGAAGAGGATGTAGCCGAACGGCGTCACGTGGCGCACCTCCTGGGTCAGACGGTCCAGCCCCAGGGTGAGCCGATGGTTGTGGGTCGGGCTCACTGCGTAGTTGGCCGTGAACCCGGAGTTCACCCGCTGGTGCTCCTGGAGGATGAATGCGTCCAGCAGGCGCCCGATCACCTCGGGATCGGCCGACCCCACCGTGTTGTTGGGACTCCGCCAGGCGTTGAACTGGAGGCTGAAGAGGTTGTTCCCCGTATGCGTCACCTTCATGTCGGTGTCCGAGTACGAGGTGTTCCAGTCGATGGTCAGCCGGTCCAGGGGCTGGATCGTCACGTTCCCCCGGAATCCCATCCGGGTCCGCTCGTCGTTGGGGTGGATCCCGGTCCCGTCTTCGTAGAGCCCCGAGAGGAAGTAGCGGACCGATTCCGTTCCTCCTGTCACCGACAGGGACGTTTCTGACATGTGGGAGGTTCGGAGGAAGGGTTCCATGTTCATGAAGGGCCGCTCATCGGACCCGAACTTGGCCATGCTTCCGAAGGTCTGGTTCGTCTGGACGTTCCAGGTCGCGGCACCCTCCGACCCCCGCTTGGTGAAGATCTGGATCACCCCTGCCGCCGCCTCCGAGCCATAGAGCGTGGTGGCTGCGGCACCCCGGATGATCTCCACCCGATCGATGTCCTCCGGGTTCAGGTCGTTCAGCGGATTCGACGTGGCATGGTTCCGAGCGTAGAACACTCCGGTCGAAGTGGGAGTGGGGTAGGAGTCGGCTCCCTGCCGGACCCCGTCCACGTAGATCAGGGGCTGATTGCTCTGGCTGAGGCTCACGTTTCCGCGGAGACGGATGGCCGAGGAGCCTCCCATGGTGCCCGGGCCCTCGGTCACCGTGACCGAGGCGGCCCGTCCCTGGAAGAGCTGGTCCACCCGGGTCACCGGTTCAGCGATGTCCGCCATGTTGATCTGGGCGATGGTGTTTCCCACCTCCCGTCTCCTGGCCTGACCCGCCGTCCCGGTGACGACGACGGCGTCCAGGGCGAGGGCCTCACGACGGAGCTCGAAATCCACCGTCACCGTGGCGCCTGCCGTGACCGTGACCTCCTGGGTGACCTGGGCCGCACCCAGCCTCATGGCGCTGACCCGGTACGTTCCCGGGGCGACGCTCCCGATGGTGAACTGGCCGTTCTGCCCGGTCAGGGTCCCGAAGTCCGTGTCCTCCAGGTAGACCTGGACGCCCCCGAGGGGAGTCTGACTTGCCGCATCCACCACCGTGCCGGTGATCGTCCCGTCCTGGGCCGACAGGGGTCCGGCCAGGAAGAGTCCGACCGTGAGGAGAAGGAGCGCGGGCAGGAACCCACGGAGGCCGCCGGGGAGGACTGTCTTCCCTCCGGTTGCGCGGCGTCGCTTCGATCTCTGACCCATGACCTCTCCCGAAGTCTGGGCGCCTAACACCCTTCGAATCTGTCGTGAATCGTCCATGCTTTTCCCCTCCTGAAGGCCGTTCGCTTACATCGCGGACTCCTGCTCCTCGCCTTCCGATACCGGTGGGTACGCCACTCGCAGCCCAGAACTGGGCTGGACGGTGGGGCCACCGGCTGACGACGAGGGTTAGTCGTCACCATACGGGGGGATCACGAAGGTGTCAAATAGGTGGGGTTCGGCCCTCCCGTGTCCGGCCCAGCCCGGGGAAAGGATTCCGGGGTCCTCGGACTCACCTGGTGGAAAAGGCTTCGGATCCAGGCAACCCGATGCTGGTGGTGAACCCCCGGAAGTCGACCTCGACCACCTCCCCAACCTCGGAGATCTGCACCTCCCGGACCCGGTCGGAATACCAACCGTTGGGGTGACCCACCGAGGACGGGACGATCTCCACGACATACTCTCCCGGCTCTTCGATCAGGAAGGAGTAGCTGCCGTCGGAGGCCGTCGTGGTCGTACGCGTGCCGTCAGGCCCCGAGAGCCGAATGAGCATGGACTGAACCGGAACGGCGTTCAGGGTCACCCTGCCCTGGATGCTGGCGGGCTGGGGATCCGGGGTGGCCACGGTGGCTGGAACCGAGTAGGGGGAACACGCGCCTCCCTGACAGGCCCGCACCCGGTAGCTCACGCTGGAGTTGGGAGGGGCCTGGGAGTCGATGAACCTCGTGGCGTCCGTGGTTCCGATCCGGGTCCAGCTCTCCGGTTCCGAGCCGTCGGGGCCGTCGACCACCTCACGTTCCACCTGGAACTCCACGTTCCCCACCTGCGGGAAGGGATAGCTCCACTCCAGGAGCACACCGCTCAGAATGACTCTGGCGCTGAACTCCTCCGGCGCTGGCAGAAGCGAGGGGGTGGTGAACTCTCGGGTCGTACCGGTCCCCCTGCCGCCCTCGCTCGTCGCCTCGGCTCGAACGTAGTAGGTCGTTTCGGGATCAAGGCCTTCCAGCATGAGTTCGAATCGCCGGAATTCGGTACCCGCGGGGACCTGGATGGGCGAGGTGACGGCGGCTTCGGAGAGTTGGGGGTCGGTGCCCCATCGGAAGACCAGCTCCGAGGGGAGGGCCCTCGGATTCACACGGGCCACAAGCCGCGCCCGATCGGCCTCGATCCCCTCCACAGGGAGGGTCTCGACTACGGGGGGGACGGCCACCACCGTGAGTTGAGCCACTCCCTCCACCTCTTCCACCTCGGCCAGGATCTGGACGGAGCCCGGCCGGAGGCCGTGGACCCTTCCGCCGGAGCCCACCTGGGCTACGGACGGATCCGACGAACGCCACGCGACCTGCCGTCTTTCCAGCGGATTTCCCCGCCGATCGCGAGCTTCGGCCGTGAGCTGTACCGATTCACCCGGCTCGATCTGGACCTCCGAGGGCCTGACCTGAACCTCGGTGACCACCGGTGCAACCCGAAGGGTGAGGAGCTCGGCGAACTCCTCGAACGAGGCCCGGAGCTCGGCCTCTCCTTCGGCGATCGCCACCGCAGTCCCGGCGGGCGAAACCGTCACGACATCCGGCGTGAGAGACTCCCACTCCAGGGCCAGCCCCGTAATGGTATCGCCGGTCGCGAAACGAACGGCTCCGCCCAACGTGACCGTGTCTCCCAGGGCCTCGAAGGGCCCGGCATCGGAGGGGAGCACGATTCCCGCGGGAATAGGCACCAGAGAAAGCTGAGCCCGCGCCGTCCGGCCCCTCTGGAGGAGTACCTGGCCCTCACCCTCGAAGAGGGTGGCTTCCGGGGTCCGCAGCGCCACCTCGAGGTCCGCGTCGAGGCTGCCGGCTTGAAGGTCGAAGGAGAACCTGAGGCGGATTTCCCCGTTCTCCTCGCTCGCCTGGATCACCTCGTCTACGAGCACGTCCCCACCTCCGACCAGCAGAACGGCCACGCGGTCCACTCGCTGGAAGGCCCGCTCCCCGCTCAATGCGGGAGGACCGGACAGCAGCGATGCGCCGGCCCCTTCGGTCACCAGAGCCGCGTCCCCGGTCCCGGATTCGGTCGTCTCCTGGAGGGAGGGGTGCGCCTCCTGCGCGCCGGCAGGCATGCCCAGGCTCCCCTCGCCCTCACCGGTCACGATCCGGAGCTCCACAACAGTCGTCGTGCTCCGATCCCCGGTCTCGACGAAGAACCCTTCGTCGCACCCGGAAAGGATGAAGGGGCTCAGGAAGATCAATCCCCAGACTCCCTTCCCGCGTCGTCCACTCACAGGGAGCCTCATCGACGATGTCCTCCCTGGAATCGGATCTGGAGAGAGAGGTCCGCCCCGACGAAACCACTGGATGCCCCGTCGGTGACCTGGACCGAGCCGAAGTGGACGCGGAGACTCGGAAGCACGGTCGTCCAACCGGTGCCCCATTCACCTCCCGCGCCCAGGCCCACGCCATAGCCCTGGCTCAGTCCGTCGTCTCTGCGGAGTGCCCGAACCGCGACGGAGGGTGTGAGGACGCCACCCAGACCCGGAGTCCGGAGGGCTCCGCCGGCAAGAGCGACCCCCTGAGAGGGCCGGTCCTCGAGGTCCATGAGGAAGACCCCTTCGGTCCGGTGCCGGTACCCTCCATAGATCATGGCACTGGCCCCCGGTCCCACCGGGAAGGAGTAGGACCCGGTGGCCCCGATGCGGTCTCCGCTGCGAAACACGTTCTCCCCCTCGAGCTCGCTGTCCCCGAAGAACCGTCCATCCACCCTGAGGGTGAGCTTGCCGGCGGGACCGACAAGTCGATCCAGAACCGCCGAGGCCCTGAATTCTTCACCGGGGCGAAACCCTCCCACGACCTCGTCCCCCAGGTCGAACTCTCCGGGCAGCATGAATCCCACGTCGGCCCCCAGCCCCGTGCGACCGAAGGACCTAAGGAAGGTCACCGCTGCCCCGCTGCCCCCCCCGGCACTCCAGTGGGATATCCGGAACGGCAAAAGATCCGAAGCCATGGCACCGGCCAGCTCCAGCTCCTCCGCTGAGTGGGCGTCGACCCCTGTGGGAAGCAGGGTGAACCCGGTCACCGTCAGCATTCTGGGAATGAGGTCGATGGAGGCTCGGAGCTGCGTGTCGGTGGGACCCTCGATCGTGGTCTCGGAACCATCCGCTCGTTCCACCCAGCCCTGTGCCCAGTGGCTGTGAACCTCGAACCGTAACCGGTCCGCCAACGCGACTCTGCCCGCCAGGGGCACGCTCAGGAGGGAGATGGACCTTATCCCCGTCCTCTCCTCTTCGGAGAAGGCGAACACCTGGAAGGTGGCACCAGCCCCTGCGGTCACCCCACCTCTGGCGAGGGGGGAGAGCACCTCCTGGGCCGACACCGGCGACACCCCGGCAACGAAACCGGTGGGCGGGCTCGGAAGATCCGCGAGCCCGAGGATCGCTACGATCAGGGCCGGAACCCACACTCCCTTCACGGGGCTCATGGCCACCTCAGGATGATTTCGAGAAGGGCGGGGCCCAGGGTGACACCCTCGTTGCCGAGGAGTTCGGGCCCCGGATCCCGGACTTCGGGGCCCGGAACCAGTCCATCGATGTCGGCCAGAACGAGCCGGAGACGCTCCACGGACAGGGGGACCTCGGGTGGTGACGGCATCCGGGCCAGGACCAGGCCGGGAAGGTGTCGGGGGGTGATCGCCGCCTGACTCGCGAGCACCTCCGCGTCACCCGCGCGTTCGCTCGCGGTCCCGAACCCGGGATCGGCCTCGCCAGCCTGCCGAAAGTACCGAGCTGCGGCGGCGAAATCGCCCCGGTCCTCGGCTTCCAGTCCTCGGCCGAAGAGGAGAACGGCCTCGAGGTTTTCCGTGGTGCGCTCGTGAATCCGCTCCCGCTCGGCCGACGTAAGCTGGATCCTCATCTCCTGGATGAGAGCCAGGACCAGGCGTTTCTGAAGATCGAAGAATGCGGGGAGCTCGCCCTGCTCATCCAGGGAGGAGCGCGCCGCGTCCACGCGAGTGGGTACGAGGGCCGCCGTCATCGAAACGCCGTCGTCGTCAACCTCGACTCGGCCATGGATCACCTGCGCCGCCCCCAGGATCTGGCCGCTTCGTGCGGCGGTGGCCGGGTCGACTTCGCCCAGGTCGGCCGGGACCAGCTCGTCCAGGAGGAGTTGCACCCGGAGCCGCTCCAGGACCTGGATCCGGTCGATGGTCCTCAGGTCCGTCACCACCATCTCGGCCAACGCGAGGCCCAGCGGCTCGTAGCGTGGGTCGCCCCCCTCGAATACGAAGGGCAGGACCGCAATGGTTCCCAACTCCGTCTGGCGGTCCGCCAGCTCGGCCTCCCGTTCCAGACTCTGGCGCACATCGGCTTCCAGTTGCCGGCGGCGCACCAGAGCGATCCGGGCTTCCGTGGCTTGGCGGATCTCGGGGTGCTCCGTGCCGGTCAGGCGGAGGAGGCGTTCGTAGGTCTCCCGGGCGTCGTCGAGGCGGCCCAGCTCCTCGAGGGCACCGCCCCTGGTGAGGAGCGCCAGCAGTTCGGGCCCCGCCCCTGTGATCGGCTCCAGGACATCGAGCGCCGCTTCGGGTTGTCGATTCTCCAGATAGGCGGTGCCCAGGAGCGTCCGCACATCCCGATTCGTCGGACGATCCCGGAGCTGGGTTTCGAGAGATGGAATGTCCTCGGGCGCAGGGGCCCATCCCGGTACGTACTGCGGGGCGCACGCGGCAAGGAGGAAAAGGCCGACGATCAGAAAGCACCTCAAAGTACGTGCTCCAGGGGGGGAGGGGCCGGAAGATGGGAAGGCTGAGGACGGGCGCCAGGGTGGGACGATCCGGAAGCCCACCCTGTAGCAGGTTTCATCGTTCTATGAGGAACGTACCCATCCCCGCAAGGATCGCAAACAGGATCCCGAAACCCACCAGGATGAGGAACCAGAGAAGAGAAGCCTGGCAGAACCTCCTCCGGTTGAGGTTCCCCGTGCTGGCGAAGGCCCAGTAGAGGTACATCACGATGTTGACCAGAGGGATGGCCAGCACCAGGAGGGTGAGCATCCACTCGCCCACTGTGAGGGGCCGGATCTCTTCGTCCACCGTGCGCTACCTTCGTGGAAGGGGCAGGGAATCGTCCTGTCGATGGCAAGCTAGGGACCAACGCGCCGCTGGACCACTCCGTGCCGCCGCACCCCCTTTTCGATCGGATGGTTAGAACACCACGCCGGCCCCCAGTCGGAAGGCTGCGTCCCGATCGTCGACCGTGTCGAGTCGGACCGAGCCTCGAAGGTACACGCGTCCCAGCTCGAGGGTGGCCCCGAGATCGCCGAAGAACTCGGTGTCCGACGCCGTGTCCGCCAGCTCGAGGTTGTCCCCGGTGTCGGAGACCGAGCGCCGGATGCGCTGGTAGTAGGCCCCGGCCATGGCCGTGGGCGTCAGCGCCATGGAGCCGTCGCCCAGCCAGAGGCGTCGACCCACCGCGAGTCCAGCGGGCACCTGGAGCTGGTTCGCTTCGAACTCGACTCCCCCGAACTGATCATCCCACCAGGAGAAGTTCGGGGTGACCACGGGACAGATGCTGAAGTTGGTCGAGCCCAGCTCCCAGGCCAGATGGCCACCCACCGTGATGGCGCGCTCTTCGACGTTGTCCAGGTCCGTGGCATGGATCTCGGAGCCGAATCCGATGGGACCGGCCGGGTTCGACTGAAAGTGCACTCCGTACCCCGTGCCGTTGTGGGGCCGGAGGTAGGTGCCGCCCAGAGCGTTCTGCCCCGAGGCGGCGGCGCTTCCAATGCAGACCTGCGCCGCAGCGGAGGTCGGTGTGGTAAAGGTCAAGGCCGCCAGCGCTGCGGTGCCTGCGCCGGCCAGGACGAGCGAGCGACTGAGGTCGTGCAAGGTATATCGCTTCATCTGGAATCAACTCCTGCAAGAGTTTGGATGATCGAGCTCAGGAGACGTCTTCAACAGCCTTCCCAGGCAATCGTCATGCCGAGAGTCAAGCAGGATGAGACCGGGCGTCCCGAAGTCCCTCGCATGCCTGTTCATGCCGGAGGATTGGGATCGGCTCGTGGTCGGGTCATCGGGCTCTGCGACCGGTCACCGTCGCCATCTGGCGCGGACCCCACCGTGCTTCTTTTTCCCATGGGGCTGCAGAACCTGCATGGGACGGGCCGGAATCAACCAAGCAACGTTTCGCCGCCGCGGCCCGTCCGATAGTTTGGGGCGTTCCCCCGAGCGTCCGGTCCACACCGCGTCCTTCACCCGAGACCTGTATGTCTTCCTTCCTGAAGCGGTTCGCCAACATCCGGCGAGAAGAGATCCCCGCTCTACTGGCATCGGTCTTCTTTTTCTTCTGTGTGCTCTCGGCGCTGATGGTGATCCGTCCTGCGCGGGAGGCGCTGGGGATGAGGAGTGGGCTGGAGACCGTGCGCTGGCTCTTCGTGGGGACTGCGGTGGTCACCCTCATGGTGAATCCCATCTTCGGATGGCTGGTTTCCCAGTTCCGGCGAATCACCTTCATCGCCGCCACCTACCTGTTCTTCGGGGCCAGCCTGATGGTGTTCTGGGCCCTCCTGTCCTTCGCCCCTGAAGCCGCGGGGGAGCTGTCCGGACGGGTCTTCTACGTCTGGTTCAGCGTGTTCAACCTCTTCAGTACCATGGTATTCTGGGCGCTCATGGTGGACCGCTTCTCCCTGGATCAGTCGAAGCGGCTCTTCGGGGTGGTCGCGGTGGGAGGCACCCTGGGGGCCATGTTCGGGCCCTGGTTCGCGTGGACCTACGTGGAGGTGATCGGTACGGCCAACCTGATCCTGGTGGCCGTGGGGTTCCTCATGCTGGCCGTGGTGGCGGCGGGGGTCGTGGCTCGTCTCCAGCCCGAGAGTCTCTCGGAGTTGGATCCGGACGATCCCGAGGCTCCCCCCATCGTGCGTAAGGAGGAGGTCATCGGGGGGAGCGCCTGGGAAGGATTTCGCGCGGTGATCAGGTCCCGGTACCTGCTGGGCGTCTGCACCTTCGTCCTTATCATGGCCATCATGGCCACCTTCATCTACTTCACCCGGCTCCAGATGGTGGCGGAGATGACCGACGTGGTGGATGAGCAGACCGGACTGTTCGCCCAGATCGACTTCTGGACCCAGTTCCTCACCTTCCTCCTTCAGCTCCTCATCACCGGCCACATCATGAAGCGCCTGGGGGTGGCCGTGGCCCTGGTCCTTCTGCCCCTCACGGTCGTGACGGGCTTCGTCGGGCTGGCGATCACCGGAACCTTCACGGCGCTGATCCTCCTGGAAGCCTCGTACCGCGCCGTGCAGCGCGGGATCACCCGACCGGCGCGGGAGACCCTCTTCACCGTGGTCGGACGCGAGGACAAGTACAAGTCCAAGGCGGTCATCGACACCTTCGTCTACCGCACCGGCGACGTGGTGGGCGCGTGGACCGAGGGGCTCCTGGGTCGCCTCGGTGGAGGGCTGGTGGCGCTTTCGGCCCTGGTGGTGCCCCTCGCCGCTGCGTGGGGCGTGCTCGCCCTCTGGCTGGGCCGGGAGCAGATCAGGATGGCCGCCGAGCAGGAGGCCGACAAGGCCGAGAGGGAGACGGTGGGGGTGGACGGAGACTGATCGGGTCCGGAGTCCTGCCCTGCCCAGGCCTCGGCCATGAGCCGAGAGCGCGCTGCATTCGAGGGCCGGTAAGCCCCGTCAGCGTGGGACCCTGAGGATGGGGAAGTCCCCGACCTGATCCAGATGCGCGAACTGTCCATTTCCAAGAAGACCGTGCATGGACTCGGGCTCCAGAGCCGCCGCGACCATCACGCCCCGGAGCTGGGCCGTCGGGACGAGGACGTCGCCCTCCCGGGCAGTGTAGCGCTCGAGTGATTTCGCTACGTCCGCGATGGCGGTGGGGTTCTCCAGCTCCTCGATCGTGTGCCCCTCGATCCTGATCCGCTCCACTTCCAGCTCCGTGCCCTCGTCGAGCGTCTCCATCTCGACGTGGTGCCTGCGGAGGAGAGCGATGACCCCCTCCTCGGTAGCTGGGACCAGATAGGCTCGGGGAAGTGTGGTGGTCCGGCCCTGGGTCACCACGGGTCGAAACTCGTCGATTACGGCGGTCACCGTATCGGTCACGACCCACTCCCCGTTCTCCTCCAACACGGCTTCCACGGGGATCTCGAGGGGCGCGTCACCGTAGTCCCTCCCCATGGTGAGCAGATGTGTGCCGATCTCTCCGGCTTCGGCCCTCCTGCGGGCTTCGCGAACGGTGCTCCGCACTCGGGCGCCCTCTTGGGAGGAAAACCGGATCAGATGTTCAAGACCGGTGCGCTGGGCCTCGGCTCGATGGGCGATCCGTCCGGCGGGTTCCTGCTCCCGCCTGCCCTCGTAGATGAAGGAAAGGGTATGGAGGAGGCCGAGGCTCTGGCGTCCGTCGTTGAAGTTGGTGGTGGACCACCGAAGGCCCTCCGGGGAGCCCACCACATAGTTGTGAGAGGTGAAGCCCGCGTCCTTCAGTGCCCTGATCGCGCCGGGGAGGAAGGAGTCCTCGGCCAGCCGCCGGATCTCCGGGTCCGTATTCAGGTTGGTGGGAAGGCCGATCTGCAGGTCCCAGAGCCGGAGCCAGCCCTCTGCCAGCCACGCGTCGCTCCAGGGATAGTACTCGTGGACATCCACCGCGACCTCTGGTTCCCACCTGTGAAAGAGCTCCCTCAGCGCCACGACCTCCACTCCGTCGAGGATGAAGTGGGAGCGGTTCAGGTCGACCCCCTCGGCATTCTGGCGTTGATGCCGCTCACCCCCGTCCGGATTCACCTGGGGAACCAGGAGGACGTCCGCCCCCTCGAGGAGGTCGTCGTGGTCGCCTCGGGCGAGCTCCAGTGCCAATTCCAGCGCGCCTTCCTTCCCGGACGGCTCATTCCCATGCTGCTGGGCGTAGATCAGGACCATGGTCCGTTCGTCTCGGTCCGCGCCGAACTCCCCCGTGCTCACCTTTAGATACGGGATCCGTCGGCCTTCCGTGCTGGTCCCCAGGGAGCGCAACTCCATTCGATGGCTGGCCCGGGCCAGGCGCTCCAGGAAGTCCTCGATATCGGCGTGTGAAGTGAGCTGGGAGTGGTTCGAGGCCGTGAGGGGCGTCTCTTCCGGCAGGGGGGAAGCCTCCTCGGGCGCCTCGCACGCCATCAGGGCCAGCGAGGCGAGGAGGAGGAGCTGAGGCAGTCGAAGACGTCGAGGGTTCATTCGGAAGCCCGTTCCAGGTGGAAGTGTTCGAGCATCGGGAGGTGATCGACGGCAGCCAATATAGTGCCCGGGGTATGATCGCTCCACCGACTCGCGCGCTTCGTGAGTCCCGTCCCACGAGGCGGATCCGGGATCCGACCCTGGCTCCCGGGCCCGAAGGGCGTCACGTTGAAGTAGAGGGCTTCCGAGCCAACCGCTCGGGCTCCGGGCACGGGCGCGGCGGCTTTCGACTCGCCGCGCTGGCCGAGTCGAGGAACATCCGAGATGTGATAGAGGAGGAGAAGATGGCGATGACGCTGGAACACAGAGAAGCACTCCTGGAGACCGCCCGGTCCATGGTGGCGCCGGGAAAGGGAATCCTGGCCGCCGATGAGAGCACCGGAACCATCACGAAGCGATTCGCCTCGATCGGGGTGGAGAGTACCGCAGAGAACCGCAGGGATTACCGGGAGCTCCTCTTCCGTGCCCAGGGGCTGGAGCGATACGTGAGTGGCGTGATCCTCTATGACGAGACGATCCGTCAGGAGGCTTCCGACGGCACCCCACTCGTCACCCATCTCGAGCAACGGGGAGTGATTCCCGGCATCAAGGTCGACAAGGGGGCGAAGCCTCTGGCCGGATGTCCCGGCGAGACCGTGACCGAGGGTCTGGACGGCCTTCGGGAGCGGCTGAGCGAGTATCGAAAGCTGGGCGCCCGATTCACGAAGTGGCGCGCCGTGATCCGCATCGGCGAGGGGATCCCCAGTCGGACCTGTGTGGAGACCAACGCCCATGCTCTGGCCCGGTATGCGGCCTTGAGCCAGGAGGCCGGCCTCGTGCCCATCGTGGAACCCGAAGTACTCATGGACGGCGATCACAGCATCGCCCGGTGTCTCCAGGTCACGGAGGGCGTCCTCCAGGAGGTCTTCCATCAACTGGCCCACCAACGGATCCTCCTCGAGGGGATGGTGCTCAAGCCGAACATGGTGATCTCGGGCAAGGATGCGGCGAACCGAGCGGATTCCCGGGAGGTGGCGGAGCGGACGGTCCAGTGCTTCCTGCGGACCGTACCTGCGGCCGTACCCGGAATCGCCTTCCTGTCGGGTGGGCAGAGCGATGAGGAAGCCACGGAGAATCTGGCCGCCATCAATGTGAGGGCCGCCGAGGTGGGAGCGCCCTGGGAACTCACCTTCTCCTACGGTCGAGGCCTGCAGGCGGCGCCCCTGGAGGCCTGGGGCGGGAAGCCGGAGCATGGTGAGCGGACCCAGGAGACGTTCCTGGAGAGGGCGCGCCTCACCAGCGCGGCCCGGCAGGGTGAGACGCCCTAGTGTGGTGAGTCAGAGATTCGGCGAGGGACCGAGGGGCTCGGCGCGCCGGGGTGGCAAGGCGCGATGGTGAGCGATAGCAACGCTATTGCGATCCGGAGCAACGTAGCCACCTCGGA